>NZ_CAWUDG010000011.1:0-160502 GCF_963920885.1 Anabaena sp. CCY 0017
GGCGACGATAGTCTAGGGGTAGCCCTACGCAAAAATAGCTCGATGCCAGGTTTATTTATTGGAGAAAACCCCTTAGCTCTCATCATTGCTAGGGGGTTTTTGTTTATGTTGTTTCTGACCTTGAGCTTTTTGTTTGTTAATACCAATTCTTTCGCTACTGCCCAGCCGTAAAATCCGCTTGAGTGGAATGCACCAACCAGAATAAATGTAGAGCCAAATGTGAGTGACAATAAGCCTGCCCAGGTTGGAAATCCCATCAGCATACAGCCACGAACAGCAGCAACTGACAAACTGAACAAAACAATCCCAGTATGTATGAATGAGCTGTTAAACCAAAGAGAACATCCCAAGCCGATATACACCAGCGCGATTGCAATGAGGCAAACTGGACTACAGCGAAAATGGCGATGACTCTGTAGAAACTTTCTCGATAATACCCAATACTAGAGATATCACGAGAACAATTACTTCAATAATATTTGCATTCGGATATTACCGAAATAATATTTGCATTCGGATATTACCGAGAGAAAATGTTATAAAATAATTTGTTATACAAAAGATAGACAAGTCAGGATTTAGCTTGTTCTCGGCAATATTTAGAGTGGAACCTTTGAAATGAAGCTTGTTAGTGCATATGTCACAAATTTTAGGTCTATTGAGGATAGTAATAAATTTGAAATCGGGGATCTGACTTGCCTAGTTGGGAAGAACGAAGCAGGTAAAACTGCTATCCTTCAGGCCTTTTACGGCATTAATCCGTTTGCATCTTTTATTTACGATAGAACTCGTGACTATCCCCGTCGTCACCTTAGTCGTTTTGATGATCGACATCCAGATGGGAAATCAAAGGTTATCGAAACTCGTTGGAGTCTATCACCTGTCGATATAAAACTCGTAAGTGACATTTATGGGACGGATGCACTGAAAAACAATGAAATTATTATTTCTAAATATATTGGAGACAATACTCAATACTGGACTGTCTCTTGTGACGAAAGAGTATGTATAGATCACTTAATTAGTGAATTAGATTTGGATGAAGCAGAAAAAAATGCCTTAAAGAATGCCAAAAATGGAAAAGAAGCCCTTTCGATATTGAATGGGCTTTCTCAGCATTCAGATAAGCTCGAAGAGTTACTCGAAACTTTAAGCGAATTAAAGGATGGTAGCTTTCATTCGGACATGATAGAAATTCTTGCTCCGAATATGCCAAAATTCTTTTATACATCGCATTTTGATCGAATGTCTGGAGAGATTTCAATTAATCAGATTGAGACTGATATTCAAGGAAATACGGTCAGTCCATCAGATCAAATATTTCTGGATTTTCTTGAGTACGCTGGCACTTCTATTGATGAGTTAAAGGGAGTGTCAAAGCACGAAGATTTGAAGGCGAAGTGTGAAGGAGCTTCAAACGAAATAACGGATGAGATATTTCAATTCTGGAGCCAGAACGACGCGCTAAAGGTGGTAATTGATATAGCCGAAGGCAAAGCTGGAGACAAGCCTCCATTCAACTCTGGAACTATTGTCAAAATTCGTATTGAAAACAGCAATCATCGCGTGACTGTACCACTTTCTGAGCGAAGTGCTGGCTTTGTATGGTTCTTTTCCTTTCTATCCCAGTTCAAACAACTTAAAAAGAGTACGGGTAATGCCATTATACTACTGGATGAACCAGGATTAACTCTACACGGAAAAGCTCAATCTGATTTGCTACGTTACATTGAGGAAAGGCTTCTTCCTGAGCATCAGGTAATTTTTACAACACATTCCCCGTTTATGGTACCTGCCGAGCGTATGGCAGATGTTCGGATTGTTGAAGATGTAATCAAATATGAAGGCAGAAAGCCGACCGTACTAGGTACCAAAGTTTCTTCCGACGCATTACTTGTTGATAAAGATACGCTATTCCCGCTACAGGCTGCACTTGGATACGAAATCACCCAGTCACTTTTTATCGGTAAAGATACGCTGCTTGTAGAAGGACCTTCAGACATTCTTTATCTTCAAGCATTCTCTACAGCTTTAAAGAATCGCAAACGTGAAGGCTTAGATTCACGCTGGACAATATGCCCTTCTGGTGGGATAGATAAAATATCACCATTCGCCTCTTTATTTGGTGGGAACAAGTTGAATATTGCAGTATTATGTGATCTTGCCTCTGGAGATAAAAGCAAGATAGAGAAACTAAGGAAAAGCCAAGTTCTGAAGGCAAGTCAACTATTTACAGCAGCAGATTTTACGCGTAAATCAGAGAGTGATATTGAAGACCTTCTACATCCAGAACTCTTTGTCAGACTACTAAACAGTGCCTATAGTCTTTCTGAGAAAAACATTCTTAGTGTTGCGAAGTTGGATGAGGCGTTAAATACAGAGCGCATTGTCAAAAAAGCTGAGGCTGTTTTTAGATCGATGACTCAGGATGTGCCAGAGTTTGATCATTTCTATCCCTCCGATTGGTTAATACGCAACCCAGCATTCTTGGTTGATAGCCCTGAACTTGATGAGACACTGAATTCTTTTGAAGAAGCGTTTCAAGTGATCAACAAAGTGTTGCAATAAGAAAGTCATATAAAAGCAAATTAAATTAACTAAGTTTGTCAGTTTTAAAAATGGATCGGCTAGCACAAAGATAAAATAAGATAGGCATAGCATTTCAGTAATACCTGTAGTTAAAAATTGTGCTTAATCACCAAGTATAACTAACTCTATATATGTAAAGCTACAAATTTAATGACATCTGCTAACCCTGTTTGAGTCTTTAAATTGGTGAAAATAAAAGGTTTATCACCGCGCATTTTTTGCGTGTCTCGTTTCATGACCTCTAAATCTGCTCCTACATAGGGTGCAAGGTCAATTTTATTAATCACTAATAAATCAGATTTAGTAATACCGGGGCCACCTTTGCGGGGAATTTTATCACCTGCTGCAACATCGATGACGTAAATTGTTAAATCTACTAATTCGGGACTAAAAGTAGCTGCTAAATTATCACCGCCACTTTCCAAAAATACTAAGTCTAAATCAATAAATTGGGTTTCTAATTGTTCAATAGCAGCCAAATTCATGGAAGCATCTTCGCGAATTGCTGTGTGGGGACAACCACCAGTTTCTACTCCCAAAATTCTATCGCTTGTCAAGGCTTGAGAACGTACCAAAAATTTAGCGTCCTCTTGGGTATAAATATCATTGGTAACAACAGCAATTTGATACTTTTCACGTAAGGCTTTACACAAAGCATCAACTAAAGCCGTCTTTCCCGAACCCACCGGGCCAGCTACCCCAACACGCAATGCACTCATTGTCCTCTATCTAACTCCTAAATAACCTTGTATACTGGGTTTCATGCTGCATACTTGCTAACGACAAACCCCAACTACAACAACTGAGTTCGTCATCCTTCAAAGCTAGTATTTCCGCTACAGCAGTGCTAATTAATGGTTGTAACTCTAGTAATAATTTTTGTCCCGCAGTTTGACCAAGGGGAATGAGTTTCACTCCAGCCGTAATCAAATTACTTGCCCAATTATGCAGATATGCTAGTAAAGCAGCTTTAATATCAATTTGCCAATGAGTAACTGCAATCCCAAAAGCGATCGCATAATTGCAAGGATTACCCACAGCATTCACTAAAGGTATAATATCTGGTTGTAGTTTACCAAGTAATTGGGTAAGCGATCGCCCCATCTGCCAACTAGATGCCCGTAATTCTTGGGTTTCCCTAGCAGCAGATAACCACATATTCCACCGACATAGACCTGAAATATCGCCTATAGTTGCCGATTTTACGGATCTTACCATCACCGCCGCATCTAACCGAACTGCCCCATAATGTAATTCAGCTTCTAGCCAATGTTTGAGGCTGACTTGATCGGAAATAATGCCCTTTTCCACCAACATTTCTAAGCCTTCAGAATAGCTATATGCTCCCACAGGTAAACTAGGACTAGCTAACTGCAATATGTATAAAAAATTGGGATCAGTGAGGGTGATGGTGTCCATAAGCGCCTAATTCTGGCTGAAATGGTAAGGTTTCCTCTGTAATTTCTAGTCCCAGTTGTTCTAGCATTGTGCGTAAAACTGAATCTGGTAATAAGCGTAAATAGCTAGAGGTAATTTCTACCGGTACATGGCGATTTCCCAAATGGTATGCTGCGCGCATTAATAAAAGCGGTGTTTGAGCAAACACCGTTAAAACTATTTCTGGTTTGGCAGTAATTCTAATTAAACTGCTATTGGTTTCGTCTTGTAAAATATCACCATCTCGCAGTAATGTTCCTCTTGGTAAGCGTAAAAATACAACTTTGCCATCTTCGGTTTCAAAGCGATGACGACTGCGGGTGCGTTCTTCTGCTGTGAGTGCGAGGGTAAAATTGACAGTAACATCAGGATTAGGCGGTTGACGTTGGGTTAAAGTCAGCATAAATCAAGTTTAAATGTCATATCAAGTACAGTGAATTAGTTGCTATTACCAAAATCATTTCACCCCACCCCCAGCCCCTCCCCCTTCGGGTTCACCAGTCGCCTACGGTGGGAAACCCGCCTACAGCAATGGTTCACCGCAAGCGAGGAGGGGAGATAACAGATTTACAAGCAAAATTTTTACACAGACACTAAGCGTCGTAATGATTCAGCCCGGCGCTTGGCAATAGTGTTATTGGGGGCAATTTTTAGGGCTTCTTCATACATTTGTAGCGCCTGAGTAGTTAATTTCTTCTTTTCGTAGGCGTGTCCCAGGTTGTTCAGTGCTGTTACGTAGTCTGGTTTACGTTTTAAAGCTTCTTTATACTGGCGAATTGCTAAGTCATATTGCTCTTGGCTAAAGTAAACATACCCTAGTCCGTTGTAAATAGGGGCGCTATCTTCTTCCTCTTCTTCTTCAGCAGCTTTGATGGCTTTTTGAAATAGCACTATCGCTTGGGAAAATACTTGTTTCTCTGAAAAAATACTGGCTAACTCGTAATATTCTTGTGCCGTACCTTTTTCTGTCTCCAATTTCTTGCGTAACCTTGCTAAGGCACTTTCACGCCTGCGAGTTTTGAAAATTTGGCGGAAAACATTCACAACTGCGAATGAAAGCAGACCTACAAAAATTGAAAGATAAATAATGACTAAATTTTTATCCATTGTCTGCAAACACAAATATTAAAAGCTACTTCTGTCTCTATTATCGGACACTTGGGAGATGCTGGAAATCAGGGAGATATTTCTTCACTTTATTATTGAGAATTTTTTAAGGTAAGCCCCAATATTGCACACGTTCTTTTAGCCAACCCTCTGCTGTATATTTAGCGATCGCTTCATTCACTTGTCGTCTCAACTGATCGTACTGCAAACCCTTGGGCATGACTACAGACAAAGGTTCAGTTGATAGCTTGGTGGGTAAAAGTCGGTATTGGGGATATTGTTGCACCCAACCAGTCAAAATACTGGCATCGGCAGCAAATGCTACTACTGTATTATTTTCTGTGAGCGATCGCCCTTCTTGATATGAATCAACTCCAACTAACTCTGCTTTTGGCACATAGTAACGCACTTGGGCAATTGTGCTGGAGTTCCTGATTACGGCAATTTTCTTGTTGGCTAAATCACTCATCTGGCGCACAGAGACATCTTTTGTGACAATGAAAGCACCATCAAAGTAGTAAGGAACACTGAAACTTACTAACCGGGCGCGAGACTCGGTTGCTGTGACTCTGGCGATCGCCAAATCCACTTTATTATTTAAGATTACAGACAAGCGATCGCGGTTAGCTACGGGTTTGAATCTGACAGCATCCGCTTTCCCTAACAAATCCAACGCCAGACGCTTCGCCAAGTCAATTTCTAAGCCTTGTAAATTACCGTCAATATCTCTAAATCCCAAGGGACGTAAGTTATCTTTAACGGCAATAGTTAAATAACCTCTTCGCTGAATTTCGGGCATTTCGGCGGCAGATGCCATAAATACCCACGAAAAGCAGACAATACAAAAGATAGTAGCGGATAATACCAGATGTAACGGATTAATTTTTAGCCCTTCTCTGCGAGACGCTACGCGAACGACTACGCTCAGGGCGAGCCATCTGTTACATCGGTACTTCATCCGTTACCATCCTTATCCTTTAGCTTGCAGCGCTAATTCCGCAACCTTGCCGAAACTAGCGGGATCAAGAACTGCCAATTGTGCCAACATTTTGCGATTTAGTTGGATATCAGCTTTTTTCAGATTGCCGATTAATTGACTGTAGCTCAAACCATGTTGCCTTGCAGCCGCATTGATCCGAGCAATCCACAGACGACGAAAATCGCGCTTTTTCTTTTTGCGATCGCGGTAGGAACTCCGTAGTGCCTTCATCACCTGTTGGTTAGCAGTTCTAAACAAAGTTGAGTGGGAACCGCGAAAACCTTTCGCTAATTTGAGAATTTTATTGCGGCGTTTACGAGCTACATTACCGCGCTTTACTCTGGTCATAGTCTATTTCCTGAAAAACTTACAAATAAGGAAGCATCAAACGCACGTTGTCTTCATCACGTTCATGTACAAGTGTGGACTTGGACAAGCTACGCTTTTTGTTAGAAGACTTGTGTTCTAAAAGGTGATTTTTGAAAGCTTTGCGACGCACAATCTTACCTGTACCAGTGGCACGGAAACGTTTTGCCGCAGCTTTACGAGTCTTGAGTTTAGGCATGGTCTGACTTTAATTCGACACAATCCATAATTATATACTATTTGCTCAAATGTTCATTGAAATTAAAGATTTAAGCCAGCGTAACTACACATTCAGGAAACTGACGTTTTAATGCCGGAAAAACCGGACAAGGCGCTTGTTCTTGTAAATTTTCTGGTTTACTCCAGGTAAAAGGCGCTTGCTGTGATGCAGACATCCACAATAGCCGCTTGGCTCGTGTCATCGCCACGTAGAGTAAACGATATTCCTCAGAGGTTTTTAAATGTTTTGCCTGTTCCCAGGCTTGAGAGACATGAGGTAGATCAGATTCGCCGTGGATTGCAGTCCGTATTTGGGCGCGCGCTACTTCTGATAAAGTAAAGTCGCCTAAGAACTGGCTTTTGGGAGGAACCCAAAATTTACCAGGAATTAAGTTTTCATGTAAAAAGGGCATAAATACATAGTCCCAATCCAACCCCTTAGCTTTGTGCATGGTGATAATTGTCAGTTGACCGCCACGGGTATAACGCGCGTCTGCGTCTAAACCATCTGTTTCCACTGCTTCAAACCGTTCCGAAGTGACGATTTCACTTAAAGCTAAGAGCATTGCTTCCATTGAATTGTTCTCAGTTATTTGCTGGTTTACCCGTTCGGCGAGTTTGTCAGCAGTTGCCAATTCGGCTTGCTCGTACCTTAAAGTTAAAGCCAGAAAGGCAATTAGCTGAGATAGAGGCAGTTCTAACCGAGCGCGGAGTAAACTACGACACAAGTGTGCGGCTTTTTTGACTGTATCTGACTGGAGTTCTGCTAAAGGACTAGGATACAAAAATTCTTCTGGTAGACTAGCAAGGGCGTTGAGGTCTTGGGTAGGAATTAATTGACGCTGTACCAGTATTTCTAAAGCAGCTTTGAGGAAGTCAGGAGAATGGGGGCGATCGCAAAATTGTAATAATCCCAACATTTCTTGGGGGATATGAGAACGGCGATCGCTTTCGCCTACATCATAAAGTGTAATTTTATGCTCCTTACACATAGGAGTTAACATCTCTGTTAGCCAGCGACCTTGACGATTTTCTCGCACCAAAATTGCTGCACTACTTTCTGTGGGGTCTTGAATAAACAACTCAACTATTCTTTGAAACAGCAATTCAACTGTGTGATAAATATCACGGGGTGTATAAAGTTCTAGTCCTCGTCCCACTGGTGCTGGGTTGGCATTTATTTGAGGATCACTGGTATTAACGGGGCGGATGTTTTGAGAACGAAATGGGGGTGGAGAGGATGGTTGATTTTTGAGTTGATAAAAGCTGTTTACCCATTCTAGGGCGAAGTTAGCGGCGGCGATGATAATTCGGGTACTGCGTCCAGCTTGATCCATTGTGGCTAATTTGCCAAGGCGATCGCAGACTCCGCAAAACTCCCGAAAATAAATCGGATCAGCTGGCGTAAAAGTCGAGTTAATCGCTTGATTAGGATCACCAACGCGCACCAATTGGAGTGCTGTTAGCGGTAGCGGGGCGTTTAGCCCGTGCTGAGTGGGTAGGGGCGGGTTAAAGCAGTCAATCTGTGGTTCGTCAATATCCTTAGTAAACCCGCCCATGCAGGAGTTTTGAGTGCTTGCCAAAATCTCTAACAGCTTTGTCTGCAAGGGGCTAGAATCTTGGGCTTCATCTTCAAATACGGCAAAAACTTGATTTTGCTCAATGTGACGGGCGCTGTCATTTTCGAGGACACGCAGGGCGGCTAAAATCATATCGTCGTAGTCGATAAAATCACGCGATCGCATTAAGTTTTGATATTGTTCATACAATCCCGCCGCTACCCGCAAAATTCCATATTCATCGGTAGTTTTTTGACTCCACTCCCGCAGTTTTTCAGGCAATATCCCCGAACTTTTAGCTTCATGAATCACTGTAGTTGCCAAATCTGGTAAAACTTCAGTTCGTAACACTGACTGACGGCGTAATCTTTCTGTCTCTTCACCGTCAAATTGATGCCCTTCTAGCAACCGAGAATAAGGTTCTGGATTGTGATTAATCCATTGTTCTACGGCTGTGCGAATAAAACGATGGCTTTGATTGGGTGTAATTAATGTGACATTTTCTAATTCTAAGCCTGAGAAATTAGGGTGACGACTGGCAATATTCAAGGCTAGACCATGTAGGGTATAGACAGCAAAGCCTGTTGGAGGTAAAGATAATTGTTTTAAATATCCGCGAATTTTTAATTTAATATTGGCAGCTGCCGAACGCGTAAATGTCACAACTACAATGTGACGACGGGAAGATGGGCGTGATTCAGCAGAGATTTGGTATTGACGGGCGATCGCGATCGCTACAGCTGCGGCCATCCCTGTGGATTTACCAGCCCCAGGAACGGCGGAAACAGCCAATGGACCAAATTGCCAATCAGCCATATTTTGTTGTCCTGGGCGTAGTTGATTGCGGATGTCTAAAATCTTCTCTTGTAACTTTAACTGGAGAGATTCTTGAGGCACAGTAGCCGTAAAATAAGTGTCTGACATAAAGTTTTAGATTTTAATTGAAATTATCAAACCGCAGATTCAGCATCTTTGAGTATGAATAAATAATGACTAATCGCAAACCATATCTACATTATCTAGGTTTAGCTGGAGCAATTGCACTTGGTGCTGTCTTGCGCTTTTGGCATTTAGGCTTAAAACCTCTGTGGATGGATGAGGTGATTACTGCTATTTTCAGTTTGGGGAAAAATTACCATGATTTGCCCTTAAATGTCTTATTTCCTCTGCAACGCGTCCAGGAAATTTTTACTTTCCAATCTGGGGTTAGTTGCGATCAAATTGCCGAAAATCTAGCTACTCAATCTACCCATCCGCCGTTGTTTTTTTGTGTCATGTACAAGTGGTTAGGGTGGATGACTCCTTTGGGTTCAGAGTGGGTGGCAAAATTGCGATCGCTATCAGCTTTATTTGGCGTGGGTGCGATCGCGGCAATTTATGCTGTCAACCGCATTGCTTTTTATCCAGCATCCGGAATTATTGCCGCATTAATTATGGCTATTTCTCCCTTTGCTGTTTACCTTTCTCAAGAAGCACGCCACTATACTATGCCCATGTTCCTGATAACTTTAGCCTTATTGGGAGTAATACAAATTCAGCAGGATATTGTTGAGAAGAAAGGTATCAGACTTTGGGTAGTAATTTTATGGGCAATTGTTAATAGTATTGGTCTTTATGTTCACTACTTTTTTATTTTGGCTTTCATTGCCGAAGTTATTACATTATTAATATTAATATATTTAAGTAAAAGCCAAATTCTAAAGAAACACCAAATTTACCTAAGCTTAATTTTATCCATTACTGGAGTTGTAATTAGTTTTATTCCCTGGTTGCGGGTGATGTTAAATCATGCTCAAAGTGCTGAAACCAATTGGTTGCCTGCTACCATGCACATTGCACCAATATATCAAACTTTAATTAGTTGGATATTAATGGTGATTGCTTTACCTGTGGAAAACCAACCTCTGCTAATTACAGTTATCTGTGGCTTTTTTATGGTAAGTTTTGCTATTTGGTTAGGGTGGCAGGTATGCAAAGGCTTAAAACTACTGTTGTTAGATAATACAACTTATTTAGCAACATTAACACTTTTAACTTTTACTATTGTTGTATTAATTCAATTCTTTGCCATAGCCTATTTATTAGGTAAAGATATCACTATAGTTCCCCGCTATAGCTTTGTTTATTATCCCAGTTTTTGCGCTTTATTAGCAGCTAGTATTAGCAAAAGTAATAAGTCAAAACTGATCATTTTGCTGGTTGGTATGCTCAGTTGTGTTTTTGTAGTTTCTAACTTAGTGTTTCAAAAGCCTTTCCAGCCTGAACAAGTTGCTCAAAACATGAATTTAGAACCTTCTGTTCCTCTGATGCTGGTGGTAGGATACAACAATTATCAGGATGTGGCTTTGGGATTAAGCTTTGCTTTGGCGTTAGAAAAAGTTAGAAGTAAAACAGACGCTGCTCTTCGAGTTAGTGTGAATAACTCCGATAGTGTTGCTTTTTTAGACAAATCTCTTCATTCCCCTGCTTTCTGGAACCAGCTGGATGAAATGCCAAAACTAGCAACATCTCAGATGAATTTGTGGATAGTTGGGCCAGGAATGAGAAAAATGGATTATCCCCAAGAGGTGGGGTTGTCTGGGGATAGTATTTGTACCATAGACACGACACAACACTATCGCATAGGCGTTCCCTATCAACTTTATCGATGTAAATCAAATAAAGATTAGCCTTGAGTTTTTTGACTCCCCACGTTATTGTACAGACGCGATTAATCGCGTCTTTGCACTATATTATTCGTCAATTTGCCAGGAATCTTTGCTCAGAACATCATCGAAAATTTTCTTAGGACGCACAATGACAATCAGTCGCCCCAATAGAGGAATTTCTGGCTCAGTTTCAAACCACTGAAAGTCTAATTTACCGTTGTGTTCCACAACAAAGTAGCTGGAGTCATCCCATTGTCGCCCGGCGCGATCTACAGCCACTAACACTGGTTTTGGCAGATTTTTTTCTTGGTTGGGGAGGCGATCGCTACTACAGAAAATCGCTACGGGGTCTTCTGCGCTCAATAATACTTGCCAACCTGGTAAAGGTACCCAAGCCTGTTCGCCAGCAAACTTGACTAAGCCAAATGGCTCAATGGTTTCTACCATAGGCACACTTTGCAAGTCTTGTGGTGTTAATGGGAACTCACCTACTACTGGTACAATGCGAGGTAGTTCTTCTTCCGACTCAAATCGATAAAAAGGCAGAATCGGGGCTGAACGCTGGGAAACTACGGTAAAATCAACCAGCAACTGTTCGATTTGCTTTCTAGCTGTGGGGGTGTGAGCAAAACGTAAACCTTTAGCAATGAAGCGCGATCGCTCTTGCAAATCTGTATATTGTCGTGCTAGTTTCCACGCTTGATAAGCAACTGCATCTCCTGGATGGGCAGTAAAACCTTCTGGTAAACGTGGGAAGCGGGAAAAATCTTTAATTGCTTTTGCTACTTCTCGCGCTTCCTCAAGATCGAGTTTGTGGATAAAGGTAAGTTCAGCCGCCGCAGCTCGTTCTTCGTGGGTCAGCAAGCGTAGTTCATATAAAACATCACTACCCCGTGTCGTATAGTGCGCTTGTGTGGCTTCGGAAGCGCCACCTTGTGCTAAAGAATTATAAACCTGGGAGCCAACAATTACCTGATTTTGTTGAATTTGCTCAAATCCAGTTTCCTCAAAAATCTTTTGCGGATCATAACCAGCTTTTTGCAAGGAGGCGATCGCTACTCCCCACTCTACCCAGTTACCTTGTTTTTGCCTCAGCTTTCGTAGTAATTCTTTTACTACATCGTCATTAATAGCATTTTCAGTATTTTGAGCATTGGAAGGTAGATTAGTCATAATTCTGACGCGGAAGCTTCAACTTGAGAGGGTGATTAATTTTTGTTCAGGAAATCTTATTGTAATCTTTAACAGTTGGAGACGTGATTAATCGCGGTTTCTACAATCTTCCCTTGGGTGGAAAGGATAGGAGGTGAGGTATTTTCCCGGTAGCTCAAAACAAAGTGAGTATAAAAAAGGGCGTATACTATCTAAAGTTCAGTATAAAACAGGCTTGGAACTTTTGACGGCTAATGAGTAACATTTATTTGTACTAACCTAACTTTATCTAATAATAAATTAGACTTACTCACAATAAGTTTGAACCATGCCGAATTACAGTCGCAAATTCACGCAAGGCTTAAACGCTATCTTCAATTAATTTCTGTAGGGAATATAACATAATGACTACTACTAATACTGATAGTAATTCTCTCATGGATCATCCCATTGTTGAAACTTCTACAAGTCGCCGTCAATTATCAACTTTGGAAAGAAACAAAAAACTCAAAATCCTTGTAGTTGATGATGAACCCGATAATCTTGATTTGCTTTATCGCACATTTCGGCGGGATTTTAACGTTCTCAAAGCTGATAGTGGTGTCAATGCCCTCAAAGTATTGGCAACAGAAGGGGAAGTAGCGGTCATTATCTCCGATCAGCGAATGCCAGAAATGAAAGGAACTGAGTTTCTCAGCAAGACTTTGCCTCAGTTTCCAGATACTGTCAGAATTATCCTCACGGGATTTACGGATATCGAAGATTTGGTGGAGGCGATTAACGCTGGGCAAGTCTATAAATATATTACCAAGCCTTGGGACCCAGGAGAACTGAAAGCAGTAGTACAAAGAGCCGCAGAAACTTACGGATTACTCAAGCAACGTACAGAAGAATTACGCCGTGCTAACGCCCAAATGGCATTGCTAACTGTTTTAGTCCAGGTAACTCAAGCAGCCCAAACTTTAGAGGAAACGTTAACACCAATTGCTACGGTGTTTAGTGAAAGTTTCACTGCGGATAGCTGTACTTTGCAACTAATTCAGGACAATCAGCTAGTAGCAACTCAAGGTTTTTATTCTCGTGGGGGTAGTCTAGAAAACTGGCTAGATCAAGATCCACTGACAAGTGAAGCGATCGCTACAGGGGAAATGCAAGTTTCGTTAGATGTACCCAAAGATGCCAAACTAGCTGATGTCAGGCACTACCAAGACACTGGGGTACAAGCACACTTAGTGATTCCGATTACGTACCGCAATCATCAGTTAGGGATTTTGTCACTCCAGTGGCTACAACCCTGCTCTTTGCGCGAAGATGAATTGAGCATTATTCGTTTATCAGCAGAACTAGTAGCGATCGCACTTACTAGTAGTGGCTACAAACTAGCCAAAATTTAGACAAGACTTATGTAACCCTAACGTATTTTCGTCATTGCGACCGTAGGGAAGCAATCTCAAAGCTTTGATTTTCGTAGCAAGTGCGTAAGTCCTATTAGAGTTGGACTTCCTACCCCTGGAGTATCAGTTTTGTAAGATTAGACACAACAGTAATCAGTTCCGATGGTTCAATTGGCTTGGCAATATGTATTTGGTAACCTGACAACAAGGCGCGTTGACGGTCTTCTGGTCTGGCGTATGCGGTCAGCGCTGCTGCTGGGATATTTTTACTCGTTTCTGAGCCAAGCCTCCTGACCTTCTGTATAAACTGATAACCATCTTCCTCTGGCATTCCAATATCACTGATCAGGATATCTATCTGATCATGCTCAAGTACTTCTAGTGCTTGCTGTGAAGATGCAGCCGTAATTACTTCCGCATGGCATTCCTCAAGTACAACCTTGATTAACTCACGGGTATCTGGCTCATCATCCACAACCAGAATTTTGACATTCTCAAATGTTGAATCAACCACTGCGTTCATAAATATATCCGCGTCACAGTCTTCTGGCTTCAGCACCATCAATGGCAGCTCGATAATAAACGTAGCTCCCTGACCATTGCTCGGACTTTTCAATCTTACAGAGCCGCCGTGAAGTTCAGTCAGGTGTTTTACAATAGCCAGTCCTAACCCTAAACCTCCGTGATTTCGGGTTGTGGAGGAATCAGCTTGTCTAAACCTGTCAAATATATAGGGTACAAACTCTGGCGGAATCCCTGGGCCGGTATCACTTACACTAATTTCCACGTGGGATTCTACACGCTGCAAAACTACTTCAACTCTGCCACCCTTCGGGGTAAATTTAATCGCATTAGACAACAGATTCCAAATTATCTGCTGTAAGCGTGCCGAATCACCTGACACATTACTAGCAAAAGGATCAAGAACCGCATCAAGGCTAATTTTCTTAGCTTGTGCCGACAAATAAACAGTCTCAAGAGCAGATTCAATCACCGATATCAGATCAACACACTGTCTATTCAGATTGAGTTTGCCAGAAATCATCCGGCTCATGTCTAAAAGATCATCAATGAGTTGCACCTGAGAGCGGACATTACGCTCAATCACCTTGAGTCCATGTTCTATCTTGTCCTGATCCATCTTGCCTGGACGCAGCAGATGCGACCAACCGAGAATGGCATTGAGTGGTGTTCGCAACTCGTGAGAGAGTGTCAGCAGAAATTCATCTTTAAGATGACTAGCGCGTTCGGCTTCTCTACGCGCCAAGCTTTCACTTTCCAAAACGTGAGAACGCTCTTCCTCAATCTGTTTCCGCTCAGTCATATCGCGGGCTACTTTTGTAAAGCCACGCAGCGCCCCTGTCTTTTCGTATATCGGTGCCAGTACACCATCGGCAAAAAATCTGCTGCCATCTTTACGTAAATGCCAGCGCACATCTTCAGCTCGCCCAGTTTCGGCTGCTTTGCTCATCTCTTTTACCGCAGCGCCAATTGCTCTATCTTCGGGTGTGTAAATAATGCCGAAACTTTGCCCCAAAATCTCATTTTCTGTATAGCCAAATAATCTCTCGGCTCCAGTATTCCAAGTACTAATATATCCATCTGTGTTGAGGGAGAAAATGGCATATTCCTGGACACTCTCCACCATCATCCGTAGACGTTCCTCTGCATCCCGTTGCGTCTCTTCCATGTGCTTGCGCGAAGTCACATCGCGCCCAATCCCATATATTCTAGCTTCTGCCAAAGCCGGATAAATCGTCCAATCTAACCACCGATATGAACCGTCTTGACATTGGAAACGGTTCTCTAACGAGTTTATGGGGATGCCTTTTTTACATTCCTCTACGGCGTTCAGGGTTAATAATCGATCATCGGGGTGCATGAACTCTATAAAGGGTTTTGATAGAATTTCTGCGGCGGAACGCCCAACTAATTTTTCAAAGGCGGGATTAATTAGTTGGAAATAGTTATCGAACCCTAAAATATACAGTGCATCAAGAGAAAGATGGAAAAATTGTGCCTCAGGTATCATACGAAAATGAAGACGGACTTACTGATTTATATAGTCCTGAATATGTGAGGATAAATAATCACCTGTTACGGCGATAGTACCAATTGTGATAGTAGCCGCCATTGTGGCGTTTCCACATATCCCAATAGAATGATATAAAAGCTACATTCAGATGAATTTGGATATATTTTTAGTCGGAAGTTTTAACCAATGAATCCCGAAATTCGCGATATTTTTGACCGTATTGCTCCAGTTTATGACGAGTTAAACAATTGGTTGAGTTTAGGACAACATCGTGTATGGAAGGAAATGACAGTCAAATGGAGTGCAGCTCAACCAGGAGATACTTGCCTCGATTTATGTTGTGGAAGTGGTGATTTAGCCTTTCGTTTGGCTAAATGTGTGGGAACTACTGGAAAGGTGTATGGTGTGGATTTCTCGCCAAACCTCTTAGCAGCTGCGAAAGAACGCTCCCAAAGTCAATACCCCCAACCTACTATTTCTTGGATAGAAGCTGATGCCCTAAATTTACCCTTCGATGATCACCAATTCGATGCCGCAACAATGGGCTATGGTTTAAGAAATGTTACAGATATTCCCCGCAGTCTGCAAGAATTACACCGCGTTCTCAAGCCTGGTGCTAAAGCGGCCATTTTAGACTTTCATCGTCCCCAAAATCAGCAGCTTCGGGCTTTTCAGCAATGGTATTTAAGTCATATAGTTGTCCCAATTGCCCAACAGATGGGTTTAAAAGAAGAATATGCTTATATCAGTCCCAGCTTAGATCGTTTCCCCACTGGACAAGAGCAAATAGAGTTAGCTCGTCAAGTTGGTTTTACATTGGTTACACACTACCCCATCGCTAACGATATGATGGGAGTGCTGGTAGTCGGTAAATGAGTTATGAGTTAGAAGTTTTGAATTCAACTCATCACTGATTGCCCCTCAATTCTAATTTTCTTAATTTTTATTTTGGATTGGTCTCACCTCTGGTTTTATTTATTACCCCCGGTGCTGGGTGGCATTATTGGCTATTTCACCAACGATATAGCCATCAAAATGTTGTTTCGTCCCTACCGAGCAATTTATATAGCTGGGCGAAAAGTACCATTTACTCCTGGATTGATTCCCCGCAACCAGGAACGTCTGGCTAAGAACATTTCTAATACAATTATGGGGTCGTTGCTGACTCCTGGCGAATTGCAAAATCTGGCGCGACGTTTGTTACAGACAGAACGCGTACAGTCGGCAATTTTGTGGTTATTGCAATTAGCAATTGAACAAATTAGGGTTGAAAAAAACGAAAAAAGCGCCAAAATTGTGGCGGGAATTTTGCGTGATTTACTAGGAGAATCGTTACCTCGTTTGCTGAAAGTTTTGGCCAGGCGAGAAGATTTTTTAGAGGCGCAAATCAATCAAATTTTTGACCAGGTATTGCTGGAATTGCAACTGAGTGAAGAACAATCTAAAAGGCTAGCTGATTGGTTATTACAGGTAGTTTTACCTCCAGATGTGTTGCGGCAAGCAATTATTGATTTTTTGACTGATCGCACGATTCAAACAATTGATGAAAGTTTTCGAGAAAAGACTAGTGGTACTTATTGGGTAGTCGCAAATTTATTTGGTTTACGGAATACTCTGACCAGGTTAAGAACTTTTTGCTTAGATGAAAAGGATGCAACTAATGCTCGTTTAGAGGAATTAATTCAAGTTTTGCAGATTAGCGATCGCTTGAAAAGAGTCCTGGTAGATTTATCATTACAAAACTTGCCTATTGGCACAGTACGCCAATTGCGAAAGACTACGCGGGAAAGTGTACGTCATTATATCCAGTCCAGTGGTGGCGATTTACTCCAGGGATTAACTGATTCTGTTAACTGGGAAAATATCGCCACATTACTACTTAATCGTCTGAGCGCTTCACCTGTTCTGAGTTCTTCCTTAGAAGTTGTCAGTCAAGAGTTAGCTAAAATTTTAGAGAGATATTTAGAAAAAGATTTAGAAAAAATTGTCGCCCAGGTAATTCCTATATTATCGATAGATCAAGTGATTGTTGACCGGGTGAAATCAACTTCCCCGGCTGATTTAGAAGCTGCAATTGAAGGAATCGTCAAGAATGAATTGCAGGCAATTGTCACTTTAGGTGGTGTTTTAGGTTTTATTATTGGGTTATTGCAAGTAGGATTTTTAATGTTTACCCAAGCTTAGGTTATCTGATTATTCTACCAGCGATCGCCTATAGCGGTTCTCGGCTGAGTGAGATACAAGAACCCCACCCCCAATCCCCTCCGGTGCAAGCAAGAAGGTAACTATGATGTACTTCATTCAAGTGCGTATCGCTATAGTACAGCACAACGTAAATAAAGAACCCATTCCAAATCAATGAAACGCTGATAGTATCGGAACTACGAACTACGAATTACGAATTACGTTAGCGAAGCTCCTCTGAAAGAGGCATTACGAACTACAGATTAACTTAAAATCTCTGCTAAATCCAGCACAAACCCAGGTAGCACATCCTCTCCAGACAAGCTAGTAGGCGATTTTAGAACCTCAACATCCCTTCCAGTGCGGTAAACTTCGACTCGTTGGTTCTGGGGGTCAATTAACCAACCCAAGCGCACGCCGTTTTCAATATACTCCTGCATTTTTTGTTGCAACGTTTGTAAGCTATCTGAAGCAGAGCGTAATTCCACGGCAAAATCAGGAGCTATTGGTAAAAATTTTGCAGGATCTGGATTTAGGGCTTCTAATCGTGCCAAAGTTACCCAGGATGCATCAGGAGAACGGTTTGCAGCATTGGAAAGCTTGTAACCTGTTGAGGAGTCAAAAGCTAGCCCTGTACCATCAGCATCCGCCCAATTACCTAAACGCTGAGTCAGTCTACTATTACGATTTCCGCTTTTCCATCCCGTGGGGGGCATAATAATTAGTTCTCCCTCTGCTGTGCGCTCAAGTCGCAAATCTCGATTATTCTGACAGAGTTGGAAGAACTGCTCATCTGTTAAATCAATAGCGGGGCTGAGGTTAAGAATTAGGGCATTCATAATTGCCTATTAATCTTGATAATTGTAGCCTAGCATTTACCAATTACGGTAGAGCTTTTCGGCATAAAACATAATCTCTTCATTTGGTAATCTAATTTTGGGTTTTTGTCTTGGGTACAGACTTTCAATAGCACTGGTATCTTGTTCAACAACTGTGGACACTGCTCTTAATAATGAGTTTTTTAGCAGTAACTTTGACCAGGGATTTATCCCCTGAGCATATACCAACACAAATGTTTTGGTGATTGTTTCTGTTTCCGGGTAAAGAATATGTACTTGAGCCATATTACTAATGGGTGTTTTAGCGAAGAAAACCGTAGTCGAAGGAAAAGCATATTCAAGTGTATTATTCAGCGTCTTGGGTAAGATGGACAGAACTGGGTTTTTAATAATTTCTCCAAGGGTATTGTTAGCTCTATTAATTTGTTGTTTTACTTTAGCGTAGTAACCATTTTTCTCGAAAGAAATAACATTGCAGTCTGTAATTCTAAATAATTCTTTATGAGTACCATTTTGATGATTATAGTCATAGTTAACCATCAAGCTACTCAAAAAGTTCCCCTGAATATTTGTTTCTCCAGCCACTCCCATAAATTCGTATGTATCGGCAATTTTTTGATGC
This sequence comes from Anabaena sp. CCY 0017, assembly GCF_963920885.1. Lineage (NCBI taxonomy): Bacteria > Bacillati > Cyanobacteriota > Cyanophyceae > Nostocales > Nostocaceae > Anabaena > Anabaena sp. CCY 0017. The sequence goes on from NZ_CAWUDG010000011.1 coordinate 19,131, forward strand.
AAGTCGGGAATAGGTAATTTTGGCTCAAATCCGCCATAAGTCCAGATACCGTCATTGCTAAGAATTAGTTCTAACGGCTTGGTAATTGGCTGAGGATCTTTTTTGCTTCCTTGATATAGTCTGCCTTTATCATCAAATTCTAAAGCATGAAACGGACAAGTGATAGTATTTCTTTTTTCACAAATCCAGCCATCTGATAAAGGTGCTTGCATATGTGGGCAAATATTTTCTAGGGCATATACTTCACCTTTTCGGTTTTGCCAAAGAACATAATCATTGCTATTTAAAGTAATTTTATGCGGTTGATTTATTCCCAACATTGATTTATGGGCAATCAACCAAGGTGCGCCCGGTAAAATTGGTTTCATTAAACCTCACAAATCATTACCAATATTTTGCAATTGACTAACTAATTTTTTAGTTAGTAATTAATTTAATACATTTCCTGACTTCTGTCAATTATTAACCAAATTTTTAGTTAAGATATCAGTCGTGAGTATGATGGTAAGCACGTGAGTCGTTCAACGCAATCAAAACTTTCGTCTAAAAAACCGCGTCAGGTACGTGATGCAGAGGCGACAAAAAAGCAGATTCTTGATGCAGCAGAAGCAGAGTTCGCCAGAAATGGGCTGAGTGGGGCGCGTACAGAGGCGATCGCAAAAGGTGCAGGAGTCACCACAGCGATGATTTACTACTACTTCCAGAACAAGGAAGGGTTATATAAGGAGGTTTTGCAACGTCCGATGGTGGAAATCTCTGAAGGAGTTCAACAGCTAAATTTGGCTCAGTTTCCAGCAGATACAGCCTTGGAAATGTTAATTAAACAGGTGATTGCTTATGAAGCGGTACATCCACAACGAGGGATGCTGTGGTTTCAAGAAGCGAACCAAAATCAAGGCAAATATTTTAAATTGGGGAATTGGCAAGAAAATTTCGGGTACGTAATCAAAATTTTAGAACGGGGAATGGCTGAGGGTTGTTTCCGTCAGCTTGATACTTTTCTTGTCACTCTCCAAATTGCGGGAATTTGTAATTTTTATTTCAACGCCCACGAAAACCTCAAACACATTAGACCAGATTTGCAACTACTGACTCCAGAAATGATTGCGCGGTACTCTGAAGAAGCGGTTAATTTGATTTTGGCTGGTGTGCGAAAGGGTGGGGAGTAGAAGAAGCAGGGAGCAGGGGAGCAAGGGGGAGTTAAAAATTACTTTAAACTTCCGGTTACTTAACAACCGTTCCTCTTCTCCCCCAGTCCCCAGCTATAACAGTGCCTGCTTTTTACTCTAGTTGATAACTTTCTTGATACCATCGAGAAAAACTTGAAAACTACGAGATTTGTTTTCAGTCAAGGATAAATAGGGCGCGATCATCCTAGAATGAGTGCCGGGATAATATTCTGAAACTAACTTTCTGAGTTCTTCTTTCGCGGAGTTGAGTCTATCGGGGTTACGAAACTTGGTTTGATTTTGTTTTTGACTCAAACTTTCGGGTTTTAGTCCATAGGCTGTTTCGACTGCGACTAAATCACCCAAAAACCAAGATTCTAGTTCATGACATACTATTCGGATCAGTATGTTTTTGTTTCCTGCATTTTGACAAATTTCTAAAAGTTCTGATTTGAGTTTTGTACAGTCATGGGAGTCTTGATCGTGAACAATAACAAATTTTGTGGCAGGGTTAAATTGAAAGGCTCTAATTTTCTTTGGTATAGATTTAGCTAAGTCCTGTTTACCTTGGTGAGGAATCAATCGATCAGAAATTTCATCAGGAATTATTTTGGGTAAGATTTCTTTTAAAACATTTTCTATAGAAGGTTCTTCTAATAAAAAGATAATATCGTAACTCATTAGGGAGCAACTCCTTCAAACCAGCCTTGATTCCAGAGATATCCGGGTAAATCTCCTGCTTTCACTAAGTTTTGCAGGGTTTCATTATCGCTGGCTCGGAAAATTTTTGTAGTCCCTTGTTCTTTTGTCAGCCAGAAAATACTGTCTAGGGGAACAGCATTCAAAAAGTCGGGGGAGTGAGTAGAAACAAAGACTTGTCCGCCTCTATGGGCATAACTGGCAAATTCTTCAGCAAGTTCGTGAAGCAAACTAGGATAAAGTTGGTTTTCGGGTTCTTCGACGCATAGTAAAGGATGGGGTTTAGGATCGAAGAGCAGAATTAAATAGGCAAACATTTTCATTGTGCCATCAGAAACATAGCGATCTATAAAGGGGTCTTTAAAAGCTTGGTCTTGAAACTTGAGGATTAATCTGCCGTCTTCTGTTTCTTTTGCTTCTACTTTGGAAATACCGGGGACTCTTTCCTGCATTTTTGTGAGGATGGTTCGGAATATATCGGGATGGTTTTGATAAATATATTGGGCAACGACTGCCATATTATCGCCTGTGGGGGAGAGATGTTCGGCATAGAGTGCGTCTTTGCTGCCTCTGGCATCGCTGATATGGAAGTCGGAAACGTGCCAATTTTCAATTAGTGAACGGAAGGCGCTGGCGGCTTTGAAACGTTGAAACTGCCCCAGTCCTTTAATTGCTAAAATATCATTGGATTCGAGTTGTTGTTCTTCCCGTTCTAGTTCTTCGTCGGTCTGTTCAAAGTTTTCTTCATTGGTGATGGCATATCCTTTACCGTTCTGGAACTTGAGAAATTGATAGGGAGAACCGTATTCGCCGCGTTTGTACCGGAGAATTTCTCTTTTAACTAAGGGTCGTCTTTCTTCTTGTCCAACATTTAAAATATAGGTAACGAGGCGCTCTGTTTCCAGAATATTCATGCGGAATTTTAGTTCTATTTCAATATCTTCTTGTTCTTTGCCTCTAGTGACGACTTCATTAAATCCACCTCGGATCTGAAGGGCTTGACGAATGTTATTTTTTAGGGCATCGCGGAGAAAACCAAAAATATCGAATAGTGTAGATTTACCTGTACCATTGGCTCCGATGATCACGCAAAAGGTGGGAATTTCTGTGATTTCTACAGATTCAAAGGCTCGATAATTTTTAATTTTTATAGAAACAATTTTCATAACTAAATCTACCTTAAAAAGAACAGTATTGATGATTATTACCCATTTTTACCTGCTTTTAATTTGGGATAAGCAATGCGCTTGTGGTGAAATTGCTGCCAAACATCGACAAAGATTTGACTGATTTCTGACATTTCTTGCCGTGTCAGTCCTGAATCTACCATTTGATTGTCTTGCCATTTGGCACGAAGAATATTATTGAGCATGGCTAAGGCTTGCTCTGGAGTGGCATCTTTGAGCGATCGCAATGCCGCTTCACAGGAGTCTGCTAACATGACTATGCCTGTTTCTCTTGATTGGGGAATTGGTCCGTCATAGCGAAAATCAGCATCATCTAGGACTAAGGTGGGATCTTCCTGGCACATTTGTTGTGCTTGGTGATAGAAATAGGCAATCAACATCGTTCCTTGATGCTCAGGAATAAAAGCTTGGATCGCTGTGGGTAAAAGGTGTTTTTGCGCCATTACTAACCCTTCCGTGACGTGCTTTTTGATAATGGCTGCACTTTTCCAAGGATCTTGAATCTCGGTTTCGTGTTTATTTGGTCCCCCCATTTGATTTTCAATAAAACCCAGAGGGTCGTGCATTTTGCCGATATCATGATACAGAGTTCCCGCCCTGACCAGTTCTACATTACATCCCAGTTTTTTAGCAGCAGCTTCAGCTAAAGTAGCGACTAACAAAGTATGTTGAAAGGTTCCAGGGGTTTCAGTGGCTAGTCGTTTTAATAAGGGGCGATTCGGATTGGCTAGTTCAGCTAATCGAATCGGAGTAACTAAATCAAATACCTTTTCTAAGTAAGGACTTAAGCCCAAGGCGACAATACTCCAGGCTAAACCAGATAAAGCAAATAATCCTGATTTTTGAAGTACGAAATACCAACCGCCGCCAAATGCTGCACCGATGAGGAGCTTCATAATTAGGTATACACCACCCTGAGTCACAGCGATCGCCACACCTAATAATGCTAACTCTTCGCGCGATCGCAATTTTTGCGCCATGCTACTACCCAATATTCCCGCCGCCCCACCAGCCAACAGCGAAATCATGCTGATTTCTAAGGTCATTGGTAAAATTAGCAACAGTAGTCCCACAACAGTCACACCCAAAGCAGGTGCATAGAAGCTACCCAACAATAAACCAACGGCGCTCCAAGTTGTATAAGGTACACCCAAGGCTAGCACGCCTGGGGTACTTAGGGTCAGCAGCAGTACTAATACGTAATCGCGTTGCCGCAATTTGCACTTCATTCGTTTTCCAACTAGAACAAAAATGCCAATTGCTGCGGTGACAGTGGCTGCTAATTTTGTCAGTTCTAGCCAGTTATTCTCCCGGCGAATTAATTGATAATGTTCCAGAACATCAAAGTGCCATTTAGTAATGTCCTCTCCTTTGGTGACAATCAGTTCTCCTTGCTGCACCTCCACCATCACAGGTAATACACCATCTGATGCTTGCTGTATTTGTTGTTTGGTTTGTTCCTCATCATTCTTGAGATTTGGTTGCAGCACAGACAACAACAATTTGCTGACCAAGGGTTCGGAATTTTTGGGTACAAAGTCCTGTACGTTGAGTTTCACCGCATTCTGGAGAATACTTGAGGGTAATCCTGGGGGAATTCCTTGAGCTAGAATCCTATCTGCACTCTGGCGAATTCCTGTTTGTGCTTGAACCCATTCGTTGTCTGATAATTTCAGGAGGGCAGTTTCGCTGTAAATTTTCTGGGAATTAGCTTTTTCTGGTTGTAAAAGTTGGATTTTGGCTTGAGTATATGATTGACGTACTTGGGAGGTTTGGACAATGAGTGAATCTAAATTTCGCTCTGAAGTTGAGGCGCGATAAGCTTTTAGTTCCGCTACCGCTTGAGTAAAGTCAGTGTTTTGGGAAATATTAACGGGTTTTTCTGCTATAGGAGACAGAAACAGAGGTAGACTACCGGAATTGAGGAGACTAGACAGTGATTGGTGTTCTGTAACTGGTGAACCCGTAGATGATGGAAATAAAGGCAGATATTGGGAAGTTGGAAGTTTTTGAGCTATACCACCTGGTTGTCTATTTCCGGAGATACTGCTGTTTTTGCCAACTAACAAGTCTGATTTTTGTTGGCTAGTATTTTTTAAAGTAATCAGTAACGTTTTCCATTCCGAGGCAGAACAAGAGCGAAGATAATGCTGTGTAGGAATAGATAACACTGATGTATCAAAAAAAGGAAAAACTCCGGCAGTAGTCCGAATTTTATTGCCTTCATCCAGAAGTTGCTGTAAATTTTTGTTGATTCTTTCAGTCCTTTGGACATCGACCATCAACACGGGAATGGAACTTCTACTAGCGGCTTGGCGTTGGGCTTCTGTTTCTTCTTTATCCTCAATGCTAGCAGTATAGGGTGCTTTCATCGTTTCGGGTGCAGGAGTACCTACTGCCAACTGGGGTTGATTATATAATTTATTCCCTATAACCCCTGTAAGAGATACTACAGCGATCGCTAAAACAACAGAAGAACGCTTAGAATGCACCCAGCCTAGACATACTGCATCAATTCCCCGTCGAATCCTGAGCGTTTTTGCCATTGTTCTGTGTGCTATTTCTGGTTTTGGGTGTTCGCTGTTGTCAAAAGACTGAAAAAATCGCTGCTTTTTCATATTCTCTGGAGCCGCCTTACTTTGATCTCTCAAAACAAGACAATCCTCAAAAAAGCCCAAGCTGTGGTGGACGCGATGAGAACATCGGTGATGGTATCTGGTTGAAGCCGATTGCACACAATAGCTACCTACAGATAATGGTGATATTTGGTGAGTAGAAAATTACTAAATTTTCTATTCATGATCTGGTATTTTGCGCCTACATCTGGAACGGTGACTATAACATTAACGCGACTGGATAATGCGAGGAGATGCAAAGACGCAAAGTTGAGCTTGTTCTTCATATCTGACACATCCCTCCTCTGGGTAATCTTTTAAATGTAAGGCGGGATCATACACTCCTGACCATACAGCAACAAGCGCATCAGCTAATTCTAGCACCTGGGAAAAATTTGTTAGTTCCCCAGAGGCTAAATTAGTTGGACATAATAAAACCCGCCATTTTACGGGAATACCCGCAGTACTGTTGTAAGCTCCTGATAATGCCCCAGTAATTGTAGTGATGATTTGGGAATCTAAATTTTCAGTTTCTCTTCGCCAGATGTTATCCTGGTGATTAGCCCGCAGAACGGCTACAGGTAAGTCTTCCAAGGTGCTGAGAAAGCAATAAAACGCCATAGCAATTAGATTACTCGGCTCGTCTTGTCTACTGAATTCTGCTTGTGCCGATTCTAACCCAACTCCTTTATCTAAGATATTATTAAGTTTTAGTAACTTTTGTGGTAAAAGTGTGGATGTTTCCCCAATAAAGGCGATGATTTCCGGTATGAGGGTTTGAGGATGAAGTTTTTCTGTAAAACATTGCGCGATCGCATATCCTACTGCTAGTGTGCCATCTCTCACAATTGGATCATTTTTCCATATTTGCAACATATCCAGCAAGTTTTGTCGCAGGTTAGCCGGATTCTCATGAAAAAAAAGTGCCACTGGTAATGTGGCAATAATCGCTTTTGGTAAAACACCATCAATGATATCTAAATGAGGATATTTTGTTTGATGAGCTTCTAGCCAATTATTGATATCTAATTTGCCTAACTCGATGAGGCTTTGGGCGCTCAGAACTGCTATTTTGCTGACATCAGAACCAAAATAATCGTGCTGATTAGCATCCTTCGCTAAAACTGCACCCAGTAATGCCCCTAATAAAGTACCTTTATACCGATTAACCAGTGGGTAGCGCATATTCACAAACAAATAAATCTTAACTTATTTATTTCTGAGATGATGCACTAAAGCCTGTAAGCCCAGCAAATAACTCTGCACCCCAAAACCACTTATTTGTCCTATAGCTACGGGAGCGATGAAAGAATGGTGGCGGAAGTCTTCCCGGCGATAAATATTGCTCAGATGTACTTCTACTGTAGGTAGGTTAACACCAGCGATCGCATCCCGCAAAGCTACACTAGTATGCGTATAAGCCCCGGCATTAATTAAAATTCCCTGATGCTTTCCTAAAGCCCCATGAATAGTATCTACCAAAACCCCTTCATGATTTGACTGCACAGGAATTACTTTCGCCTGAAACTTCAAAGCTTCTTCTTCTAACAAGCGATTAATTTCAGCCAGCCCCAAGGAACCATAAATTCCTGGTTCTCGCTGCCCTAGTAAATTTAAATTTGGCCCGTGCAGCACTAAAATGCTGATAAGTGGCGAAGATGAGTTCAATTTCTTTTGGCTACTTAACGACGACGTGTTCGCTCGTGTACAGGAATCGGAATTAATTCCGGTTCTGGCTCGCATTGTGGCCCCAATAAGCCTTCAATCAGCTTGCGTGCCAACGCCTTCAGCTTTTCTAGCACTTTATCTATATAGTCCATTGAACTGATTGCTCCTGAGATACTACCTCAATATTTTGACTCATAGCTACGCAGAACTCGCGTACTTTATGCACCTGCTATATAAATACTAGACAAAACTAGACTTTATTTCTTACTTCATCGGGAGCATGGGAGCAGCTATCCCTCAGTAAGCTTTCACGCTGTAGCCCAACGCGATTAATTCATTCTGGAAGTGAGCTACTTCTTAAATTTGGAGTTGTTATCCCCCCTACTTTTTAGAGTATCACATTACAAAGCTACATAATGGCATTTCACTAATCATGAGTCTCATGAGCAAAAGCCAAAAGTCCAGAGTTAGCAGGTTTTAACAACTATGGACTTTTGATTCTTGACCTTAACTAACCTTCGGCATCATTTTTTTTAGCGCTGGTCTTAGATGATTTAGCCGTTGACTTGGCTCGTGAAGTTGTGGCTTTACTCGTTTTGCGAGTAGTTTTTTTGGTAGATGCTTTGGTTGCCAATAATTCTAGCGCTGTAGATAGGGTGACATCTTCTACCGATTCACCTTCTGGGATGCTCACATTAACTTTGCCGTGCTTAATATAAGGACCATAGGGGCCATCATAAATATTCACAGGCGTACCTTCATCCGGGTGCATACCCAATTCGCGTAAAGCGGCCTTAGACTTGCTACTGCTAGAGCCACGTCCCTTTTTCGGTTCAGCTAATAACTCTAATGCCCGTTCTAGGGAAACTGTCAGCACATTATCAGCCGCTTTGAGAGAGCGATAGTCTTTACCTTCCTTACCCTGGTCGTGAACGACATAAGGGCCAAAACGCCCCAAACTGGCTTGAACCTTCTTACCTGTGTCAGGATGTACTCCCAAGGTTCGAGGTAGAGCCAAAAGACCCACAGCCATGTCTAAGGTGACATTTTCGGGAGTGACACCTTTAGGTAGAGAAGTTTGTTTGGGTTTGGGATTTTCTTCAGTTTTATCACCTAACTGTACATAGGGGCCGTAAGTACCAATTTTCAGATAAATTGGTTCACCCGTTTCAGGATGCCGACCTACTTGGTCAGGCCCCACGGTTTTTTGCCGCAGCAGCACTTCTACCTGTTTCGGGTCGAGGTCAGATGGTGTCAGGTCTTTGGGAATTGAGGCAGTAATTACAGTGCCATCATTGTCAACTTCGATGTAAGGGCCATATTTGCCAATGCGGACTTTGGCATCTAAATTTTCCAGTAATACCGTTCTGGCTTGACTGGCATCGATTTGACTTTCCTGTTCTCTAACTAAAGTTTCTAAACCTTTGTCTCCCAGATAAAACTCCCGCAAATAAGGCAACCACTTAGCTTCGCCTGTGGCAATATCATCCAGGGTTTGTTCCATCTTGGAGGTGAAACTGGGGTCTACAACATCCGGGAAATGTTTTTCTAGAAGGTTGGTGACGGCAAAAGCAGTGAAAGTCGGAATCAGGGCATTACTGATCAATTGGGCGTAACCCTTATCGATGATTGTGCCGATGATACTGGCGTAGGTACTAGGGCGACCAATGCCTTCACTTTCTAAGGTTTTTACTAGAGTAGCTTCGGTATATCTGGCTGGTGGTTGGGTTTCGTGACCTACGGCTTCTAAATCAGTACATTTTGGATGATCACCCACTTTCAAACTAGGCAAAATCACTTCCTGATCTTCTAAAGCCGCATCTGGATCATCTGACCCCTCCACATAAGCCCGCAAGAATCCTGGAAAATCAATGCGCTTACCAGAAGAACGAAAGCCAGCATCTTCAACTTGCAACTGGACGCTAATTTGGGTTTGCCGACAGTCAGCCATTTGACTGGCAACAGTGCGCTTCCAAATCAAGTCATAAACCGCAAGTTCCCGACCACCTAAACCAGTTTCTTGGGGAGTACGGAAAGTACTACCCGCCGGACGAATGGCTTCGTGGGCTTCTTGTGCGCCTTTCGATTTGGTGGTGTATTGCCGAGGTTCGGGACTGAGGTAGTTTTTACCATAAAGTTGTTCTACACAGCTACGAGCAGCCGTCAGCGCCTGATCAGATAAATGCACGGAATCTGTACGCATATAGGTGATATAACCTTGCTCATACAAATTCTGGGCAGTTCGCATTGTGTCTCTGGCGGAAAGACGCAGTTTGCGGTTGGATTCTTGTTGCAGTGTGGAAGTAGTAAACGGTGGCGCAGGTTTACGCGTTACGGGGCGTTCGTCGATGCTGTTAACATTCCAGGTTTTCCCGGTCAAGCGTTCCTGGAGAGCTAAAGCTTCCTCTTCGTTGAGCAACAAGACATTGCGACCAGCAGTGATTTGTCCAGTGGCTGCGTCAAAATCACTACCAGTAGCGACTTTGGTTCCTCCCAGTGTGGTTAATTGGGCAGCAAAGGCAGTTTTTTCCTGCACCAAGCTAGCTTTTAAATCCCAATATGTCCCTTCATGGAAGGCGCGGCGTTGGCGTTCCTTTTTGACTAAAAGTCGTACAGCTACAGATTGGACTCGCCCAGCAGATAATCCCCAGGCAATTTTTTTCCACAGCAAGGGAGACAGGGTATAGCCAACCAATCGATCCAAAATGCGCCGTGTTTCTTGGGCGCGAACTAACTGCTCATCAATATCACGGCAGTTATTCAAAGCTTTTTTAATAGCTTCTTGGGTAATTTCGTGAAACACCATTCGCTTAGTCGGAACTTTGGGCTTCAGCAATTGGTATAAATGCCAACTGATGCTTTCACCTTCCCGGTCTTCGTCAGTTGCCAGAATCAGTTCATCCACACCTTTGAGGGCATCTTTGAGCTGGGTAACAACTTTCTTTTTGTCTTTGGGGACAACATACACCGGTTCAAAGTCTGCGTCTACATTTACCCCCAGCTGCGCCCACCGTTCCGCTTTCACGGCGGCGGGAATTTCACTAGCCGATTGGGGTAGGTCACGGACGTGACCCATAGACGCTTCCACCCGATAGTCTTTTGGCAGGTAGTTGCGAATGGTACGAGCTTTGGTCGGAGATTCGACGATGACGAGAGTTGACATGGAAATTTCAAGAAAAATAATAGCTGTCTAGCTAAACAGTCAAATTGATGTAATTTCGGTGAAATTTCAAGATAAAACGTCACGCTTAGGTCTGTGATTTTATCCTTACACAAGCTGCCCGCTAGGGCGAAAATATGCTAAATAAACGGCACAGTTTTTCCTGGAGGATAGGTTAGAGGAATGCTGGATGTGAATTGCCAGCTATTTCAATCTTTAACTTATCTAGGGCATAATTGGCGAATATAGTTTTCAAAATACCCCTGTAGTTTAATCACGCTAATACCTTACATTAACTCCTTTAATTCAAATGGAGTCAGTGGAGGCAGGATAGAGATGGGAGAAAATTCATCCATTAAAATTTAGATAATCAGCGATAAAAATATTAAATACATAAAAATTTGCATAATAATACCATAGTCATTGGTCACTGGGAAGTTACCGTCTTCTCCTCCTTGCACCCTGCACCCTGCACCCTGCCCTCTTCTCCCCTGCGTCTTCCCCCAGTTCCTAAAAATATAAATGCAACTTTGGTGAATAACAATAGATAGAATAAACTCAGCTAGCCTTAATGTCTAATCGTCAAAACCTATATATCTCATGGATTTTGCTAATCTTACATCCCAGTTGAATGCTGGAACGATTTTGCCAGAGGGGATTGTAATTGTCACCCTCTTAGGGGTTTTGATTGTTGATTTGATTTTGGGACGGACATCTTCACGCTGGATTGGATATCTGGCGATCGCCGGTTTAGTCGCTGCGGTGGGCGCACTCTATCTTCAATGGGATGCAACTAATCCCATCTCCTTTACCGGTAGCTTTATTGGTGATGACCTCAGTATCGTCTTTCGCGGTATTATCGCGTTGTCTGCTGCTGTCACTATATTGATGTCAATTCGCTACATTGAGCAGAGTGGTACTGCTTTAGCCGAATTCATCGCCATTTTGCTGACGGCAACTTTGGGAGGAATGTTTTTATCCGGTGCTAGTGAGTTGGTGATGATTTTTATCTCACTAGAAACTCTCAGTATCTCCTCTTACTTGCTCACAGGTTATACCAAGCGTGACCCCCGCTCTAACGAAGCTGCGCTAAAATACCTGTTGATTGGAGCTTCCAGTACGGCAATATTTTTATACGGCGTTTCGCTGCTGTACGGTCTATCCGGTGGACAAACCGAATTGAATGCGATCGCTAACGGTATAGCCGCCGCTAATGTTGGTCAATCTTTAGGTTTGGTAATTGCGCTCATTTTCGTGATTGCAGGTATCGGCTTTAAAATTTCGGCTGCACCCTTTCACCAGTGGACACCAGACGTTTACGAAGGCGCTCCCACCCCAGTGATTGCCTTTTTATCTGTCGGTTCTAAAGCAGCTGGGTTTGCCCTAGCCATTCGCTTATTGACAACAGTCTTCCCTCTCGTTGCTGACGAATGGAGATTTATTTTTACTGCCCTTGCAGTTCTGAGTATGGTGTTGGGTAACGTCGTCGCCCTCGCCCAAACCAGCATGAAACGGATGTTAGCTTATTCATCCATTGCTCAAGCTGGATTTGTGATGATTGGCATGATTGCCGGCACTGAAGCAGGATATGCCAGTATGGTATTTTACCTGATGGTCTACCTGTTCATGAACTTGTGCGGGTTTACCTGCATCATTCTGTTCTCCCTACGGACAGGAACCGACCAAATTGCCGAATACTCTGGCTTGTATCAAAAAGACCCACTCCTAACACTAGGATTGAGTATCTCCCTACTTTCATTAGGTGGTATTCCGCCATTAGCTGGGTTCTTTGGGAAAATTTACTTGTTCTGGGCTGGTTGGCAAGCTGGACTTTACTGGTTAGTTTTACTAGGCTTAGTTACCAGCGTTGTCTCCATCTACTACTACATTCGCGTAGTCAAAATGATGGTAGTCAAAGAACCCCAAGAAATGTCTGAGGTAGTCAAGAATTACCCAGAAATCCGGTGGAATTTACCTGGATTTAGACCTTTGCAAGTGGGACTGATTGTAACTTTAATTGCCACTACCATTGCCGGGGTTTTGTCCAATCCCCTATTTACATTGGCTAACAATTCTATCTCTAACACTGCAATGCTACAAGCCACACTTCTTGAGAGAACTCAGGTAAGTGCAATTGTCACACAGCAACCAGAAGAGTTGTAAGTTGTAGTCTGATTAACTCATGGCTAAAACTGTAGGGGTGCAAAGATTTGCACCCCTATAGCAAACAAAGTGCTGAGTGCTGAGTAGAAACCAAGTATGGGCGGGTTTCTTAAAATTATTATTAGTAATTGAGCATATCTGTCATAGCTTGGGTGGCGTAGCCATACCCGCCCCTACATCAAAGCTTTCAGTAATCAATAATGTATGTCCTAACCTTCCTGGCGGTTGCTATAAAAGGAATTTTAATAAATAATTTTTAAAATAAATATTTTGCTCTAGAATAACATATTGTTTATGAATTTTTATGGGTTGTCACAAATGGGAATGGTGATGATAAACTCTGAACCTTTACCCGGTGTTGAGTACACTTCCAGACTTCCCTTATGCTTTTCTACAATAATTTGATGGGCAATCGATAATCCTAATCCAGTACCCTGACCGACGGGTTTAGTTGTAAATAAATATTCAAATAATTTATGCTGGATATCGACTGACATTCCCACTCCATTATCCTTGATCCGAATTAACACATGATTGGCATCTTTAATCAGCCTTGTCTGAATTGTAATTTGATTAGGATTAGCTTCAATTTCATCATAGCTCCGCCCTATATTAGATTCTTCTAAAGCTTCAATGGCATTAGCTATTAAATTCATAAATACTTGATTCATTTGACCGCTAAAGCATTTAACTTTCGGTAAATTATCGTAATCTCTAATTATTTCAATATCAGGACGACTTTGAGATACTTTCAAGCGGTGTTTGAGAATCATGATTGTACTGTCAATACCATCATGAATATTACAATACACTTTGCGATCGCTATCTTCACGAGAAAAGGTGCGTAAACTGGTGCTGATATTGCGAATGCGTTGCACACTCTCTTTCATTGAAGCAATTAAGTTAGGTAAATCAGCACGCATATAATCTAAGTCTATGGCTGCGATTTCCTCTTGAATTTCTTTAACTGGGTCAGGATAGTGCTGCTGATATAGATTAATCAGGTTGATCATATCTTGGAAATATGCTGAAGTATGACCAAGATTGCCATAAATGCAACCAACTGGATTATTGATTTCGTGAGCAATCCCTGCAACTAATTGACCAAGAGCCGACATTTTTTCTTTTTGGACAAGTTGAAGTTGAGATTTTTGTAATTCTTCTAAGGCTTGAGAAAGTGCTGCTGTTCTTTCTGCTACTCTTTGTTCTAAGGTTTTGGTGAGATGCCGTAATTGCAGATGAGTATGAATTCTCGCTAAGATTTCTTCTTTTTGAAAAGGTTTGATTATATAGTCTACTGCACCCAAAGCAAAACATTTAACTTTAGTATGTGTATCAGAAATTGCCGTCATGAAAATTACAGGGATATCACGAGTTTTTAAATTTTCTTTCAGCTTTTTACAGGTTTCCAGCCCGTCTATTTTAGGCATCATCACATCTAATAAAATCAAATCAGGTAGTCTATCTTGCACCTGTTTCAAAGCTACTTCTCCATCAATAGCGGTAATAACTTCAAAGCCTGAATGCGTCAGTGCCTGAGAAACTATTTCTAGATTGGTAGTTGTATCATCTACGATTAAAATTAAGTCTTTCTCTGGCATATTAGACATATATATTGGTGAATCGTAATCAGCTTTGCAATTATTTTTTCTGTTTAATTATGCTGAAATCCTATTGTATTATTTGGTCGTGGGTTGGAAGCAAGTCCGTATTCTTGGATGCAGGCTCATTACCTGAATGTGAGACATGAGTCAACATTGTTTCTCTACTGTTCTTCAAAGATAGTAACCGGGACGGAATCGCTACCCTTTATTCACTAGTTTTCCCAAAAACGTATTGATTATTACTATTTCTATGAAATCACAATACGCCACACATAGATTCCGCCGGATATCTTTGTTCAATGTCCCATTTCTATATAGCGGTATGCACTTCAATGAAGTACATCATAGCCCCCTCCTCGCACCCCCCTCGCACCCCCCTCAACGGGCTACGGTGTACACACAAGTGATCTGATCCCCCTAAATCCCCCTTAAAAAGGGGGACTTTGATTCTAGTTCCCCCCTTATCAAGCAGGGCTGTTTCATTCGCTTGTGTTGGAGATTTGTCAAGAGGATAATCTCACGCAAAGGCGCAAAGACGCAAAGAAAAATTAGGTATTTCGGGCTGAAGACACCAAAATTTTTTGTCCTAATTGTGGATTTGCCCTCAATTTTTATCTGTTTGACCCTTGCAATTTTAACCCTTTTAGGGAACGAAACAGCCCTGCCTTATCAAGGGGGGTTAGGGGGGATCGAAACGCTCTTAGGCAACTTGATAAGACTTGTGTGTACACGGTAGCCTCAACGGGGGGAAGAAAAGGATAAACCTTTGATATGGGAGGGGGTTGGGGTGTGGTTCTTGTATGTCACTTAACTGATAACCGCTATATCAGGAACCACACAATCCATCAATAGGGTGACTAAACGGTTACGAGATATAGCAAAGTGCTGTAAAGCCCAGGGAGCATAGCTTCCTCCGAGACGATCCGCGAACACTTAAAGCGGTAGCGGGGCGTTGAGCAGCGTGCTGAGTATAAAGCCAGTAGGGGCAAGTTTATTAAAATTATTGTTGGTAATTGAGCATATCTGTAAACCCGCCCCTACATCAAGACTTTGAGCTATCAGCACTGTTCTCACTTTTAGGAAAACCGCTATGCTATATGGAATTTTTGCTTTTAAGTGCAACTGATTTAATTATGATAAAAATTTATATTCATATCTGGGAACATTCTCAATTATACCTAAATAACTGAGTTTATTAACCAAATTCAACTATTTTAGCTTGAGAAATTCTTAAAAAAATGATTTTTGCCCTGAGTGCAATATGTCAACTTCTTGATACCTTTGTACAGCAGTTAAATTTCTATTTTTAAGAACAAATAGTACATCGGTGTTACTTGTTCTTTTTAGTTTGTAATTAGCTGTTTTTACTTATATTTTATCAATTAATTGTTTTAGAGACTACAGATGAAGTATGGCAGGGATGAGTTTAATGCCAAATATAGCAAAGTCCTGTAAAGCCCTGCGGGCATAGCTGCGCTTCAAGCAGTAGCGGGGCGTTAGCCCGTAGAAACCAAGTAGGGGCGGGTTGATGAAAATTATTATTGGTAATTGAGCATATCTGTACACCCGCCCCTACTTCAAGGTTTTCAGGAATCAACAATGTATTAACCTCCCTGGAGGTTGCTATACTACTTGATTTTTTGTTTAATAAAAGTCACCACCTGAGTGAGCTGTTTCTTTAGTCCATCGATTTCTGCTTGCATTTTGATGATTTTTTCATTCAGTGCATTTATGTCTGCTGAGTTAATTGATTGGTGATTCGAAGGCACTACTATGGTATCTTGCACGGGAGGAGCAGCTACCGGAACATTCGGAGTGACTACAGCAGCAACTGGAATTGTTTCTGAGCGAGGCTTTTTAGCTTTAACCATCGCTGCTTTAATCGCAGTAATGAGTTGCTTCTGGTCAAAAGGTTTTCCCAAAAATTCAAAGTATTCAAAAGGCTCTGTGAGCTTTTCCGTCACCTCTTCCTTACGACCAGACATGATCACCAAGGGAATCTTTCTCAACTCAGGCTGCGCTTGAACTTGCTGAAAAACTTCCCAACCACTCATTTTAGGTAGCAGAAAGTCCAGCATGATCAAGCTGAGTTTTTCCTGACGGATGAAATTGAATCCTTCCAAACCGTCTTTTGCTTCTAATACCTCGAAATTGCCTGGAGGCAACATTTGTCGTACTTTTAACCTGACTACTGTAGTGTCATCGATAACTAAAATTTTGTTGCTTGCCACGGCTTATTGCTCTAACAGAAATTTTAAATGTAAATAGCGATTTTGCTGATTGATATTACTCAGTGCTGAGTTTTGAATGAATTAAAAAGGAAAAAAGGACTGAAGTAGTTAAATACAAGCCCTAACCCTTGTGGGCAGTCTTTGAAATCAGAACTCTGCTCACGCCTTGCTCCGCACTCTAGCACTTTCAACTCAGCACTCTTCATTATGAGAGTGTTCCCACTATATACAAATTTTTTGTCCACTGGGGGATAGTATATCTCGCTATAAATAGCAAAAACACAAGTAGTGAAAAAAACTAGTGCAATTTTTTTTTAAATTTGTGTCATGGTGATACTTAGGGTTTGAACCTTGCTTCAGTGCAGAGGAAATTCCCTCTACAGTACTTTTGGATATTGCTTGGATGTCTATGACTTCGCCACAACCAGCCCAACTCAAGTCGGAAATTACGGCCATGCCTAGCTGGTTACGTCGCCCCATTGGCAAAGCTAGTGAACTTTCTACTGTACAACGCATTATTAAGCAACGTCAGATTCACACCATTTGTGAAGAAGGACGATGCCCGAACAGAGGGGAGTGCTATGCTCAAAAAACGGCAACTTTCTTATTATTAGGTCCAGTTTGCACACGCTCTTGTGCTTTTTGTCAAGTAGATAAAGGTCATACACCAATGCCTATTGACTTAGAGGAACCGCGAAAAGTAGCAGAAGCTGTGCAGCTGTTGGGATTGCGTTATGTGGTGCTAACTTCTGTCGCCCGTGATGATTTACCAGACCAGGGATCGGGGCAGTTTGTGAAGACAATTGATACTATTCGGCTGTTAAATCCAGAGACTCAAATCGAAGTGCTAACACCAGATTTTTGGGGTGGTAGCGGTGCTGGGGAATCAGGTCAACGCCAAAGGATAGCTACGGTGGTGGCAGCCAAGCCAGCTTGTTTTAATCACAATGTGGAGACAGTGCGGCGGTTAACAGGCCCTGTGCGTCGAGGAGCTAAGTACGATCGCTCGCTGCGAGTGCTGGCTGTCGTTAAAGAAATTGATACGACTATTCCGACCAAATCAGGTTTGATGCTGGGACACGGCGAAACCAGGGAGGAAGTCATGGAAACTATGGCGGATTTAAGGGCGGTGGGGTGCGATCGCCTGACTATCGGCCAGTATATGCGTCCTTCCTTAGAACATTTACCAGTTCAAAAATACTGGACACCAGAAGAATTTGATGAACTAGGCAGCGTAGCATGGAAGATGGGATTTAACCATGTCCGTTCTGGTCCCCTGGTTCGTAGTTCCTTTCATGCAGGTGAGGAGGGGTAAGAGGCAGGGGAGAAGAGGCAGGGGGGAAGGGTGCAGGGTGAAGGGGGGAGAAGACGGTAACTTCCCAATGACCAATGACCAATGACCAATGACCAATGACCAATGACCAATGACTAATGACCAATGACCAATGACCAATGACCGAAGACACAAATATTTCTAAAGAATTTAGGTTTTTGGTACAGCTGTTTGGTATTTCTTAGAAAGTCAACAAAGAAGGAGAACGACTGATGGCTAAAGTTCAAAATTCCCCGGTTCCATCCACAGGAGCTAAACCACCTTACGCTTTTCGCGCTGGTTGGGCATTGCTGTTATTAGCTGTTAACTTCCTGGTTGCAGCTTACTATTTCCACATCATTGAATAACTAGAAGTGGATTGGTGCTGCTCAAATCGTGCCTTTGAATAAACCTTTGGGGCGAATGAGCAGCACCAAAATCATCATTAACAGCGCTATACCTTGTTTATACTGTGAACCTATCCACAGGGTGCTGAGTTCTTGGGCAACACCGATAATTAAGGCGGCGGCGATCGCACCGTAGGGATTACCAATACCCCCTAAAATGACGGAAGCGAATAAGGGCAAAATCAAAAACCACCCCATATTCGGACGTACAGCTGTAATCAATCCATACATACTGCCACCCAAAGAGGTGAATGTGCCAGCAATGATCCAAGTCCAGAGGATGACTTGTTCGACATTGATGCCAGAAACTCTCGCTAAATCTAAATCATCAGCCACGGCTCGCATCGCTTTGCCAATTTTGGTGTTTTGCAGGAGATAGTGCAGTGCCAAAATGGCGAATACTGCTAAACCCAAGACCAACAGTTGATTTTGCGGTACGCGGATGCCAAAAATATCTAAAGCCGTGGTTACGGGTAAATCGTAATTTTGGTTCTGACCACCCCAAAAAAAGATAATTCCGTTGCGTAGGAATAATGCCAGTCCAATAGAGATAATAATCAGCGTGGTGGAAGTGGCACGAATAGAGCGCATTCTTGACCACAGTAATTTTTCTGCCAGCAGCATTGCGGCTACTGTTCCCACTGCTGCCAGAATCATCGATAGCCAAATATTTATGCCACCGGCATTAATTAACAGGGTCAAATAGGCTCCCAATGTGAGAAAATCACCGTGAGCAAAATTAGATAACCGTAAAATACCGTAGGTAAGCGTTAGTCCCACTGCGGCGAGAGCAATGATGCTGCCAACTGCAATGCCATTGACGATTAGTTGAATAATTTGTGTATCCATGAATTTTGGCGAAATAGTTGCCCCTAAGAAAATATTAGGGTGTCGATTTTATACAATAATTTTGGTTTAATAGTGATTATCGACACTATAAGTTATCGATTATAAAAAAAAAGGCAATTGTGAGTTAATATACATAAGGTATTATTTCCTTTTGTATGCCAATTTCAACTTGTTCAACGGTCTAGCTGACCATGCAGCAATATTCAAGCTTACCAGAACAAAACTCATCAGTAGATAAAACGCCCACACTTTTGACAACAATGCAACAACTTCGTGCCGAGTTGTGGCTGGAACGCAGCTTGAACCAGTTGCAAAGTCGCCTTAATGATTGCCTACTTTCTGTTTGTAGTCCCGCCTCACAGCCCAAAACCACAGAAGCGGAAATTTTCCAAACTGTGGTAGATGAGTTAGGCATTGCTTTGCATAGTATGACGGTAGCGATCGCTCTGTTTCAACCGCGAGCCAAAATTGCTCAGGTCTGTTATGTTTCCTCTTCTGACTCGCCATACCCACCACTGATATATATAGAGCAGAAAGAGCAAAAACTGGAATTGAAATTGCAAGCAGTCATCGCCATCGAAGACTTACAGCAGCTTGAGAGTCAACAACCAGATGAGGTTTGGCGCTTAACTGATGATGCTGGGGCTGTTATTGGTTGGTTAATGCTCTCTCAAACGTCTCCACAGTCTGATCAGAAAGCACTCACAGCATCCCAATCTCAACTCAGATCGCAATTGTTAGCACGGTCTACTAAGCAGTGTGTGGCGGCCCTGGCACAACTGCAAAAAATTCAATCTTTACAGCAACAATCGCAACAGCTAGGCAGTTCTAATGAAAAACTAGAGCGCACTAATGAACTGAAAAATCAGTTTTTGGCTAATACCAGTCACGAAATCCGCACACCGTTAAGCTCGATTATTGGTTTTAGCCAGCTACTCTTAGCCCAAGGCTATGATCCTACTAGAGAACACCACCAAGAGTATTTAAGGATTATTCAGTCTAGTGGTAAGCATTTACTAACGCTGATCAATGATATTTTAGACCTCTCCAAAATTGAAGCCAACCAGTTAGAAGTGGAATGGGAAAATATTAATCTGCCGGAAATATGTCGTAATGTTTTGGCATTAGTCAAAGAGAAAGCTGCTAATAAGGGTTTGCAACTACGACTCAAACTAGATCCCAAGGTGACAACTCTAGTGGCTGATCCTCTACGACTGAAGCAAATGCTGTTGAATTTGCTGTTTAATGCCCTCAAGTTTACCAAAACAGGTGCTGTGGGTTTAGACGTTTTACACAAAGATGGATTTATACATTTTATAGTTTGGGATACTGGTATTGGCATCTCCCCAGAAAACCAAGCGCGACTATTTCAACCCTATTTTCAAATTGCTAATACTCTAGTAAATCGCCATGAAGGGACTGGTTTAGGGTTAACTGTGACCCGGAAGCTGGTGGAAATTCATGGTGGTTGGTTAGAGGTGGAATCGGAAGTTGATCACGGCTCGCGTTTTACGATTATTCTCCCTGTGAAGCCTGTGGGAGAAGCAGAGGGTGATGAGGTAGATGAGGTAGAGGAGGGAGCAAAATGTCCCATGATTACCCCTGACTCTGCGCTAAAAATTTTGTTAGTGGAAAATGATTTAGCTAATGCCAAGTTAATCCAAATTTATCTGGGTACATTGGGGTATCAGGTGATTTGGGTAAAGAATGCTACCGAAATGTGGTCGGCGCTGACAGATTTCAGCCCCATAGTGATTTTAATGGATATTTACTTGCCAGATGGCAATGGTTTAAAGCTAGTGGAGCAGCTACGCTCAGAAGCTAAGTATCAGAAGATTCCAGTAATTGTCCAAACAGCAATGGCGATGAAAGGCGATCGCGAAACTTGTTTAGCAGCTGGAGTCGATGATTATATTTCTAAACCGCTTGATTTAGCGCTTTTAGGGAATTTAGTAGCCAAGCATGGGAAAGTGCTGAGTGCTGAGACGCGATTTATCGCGTCTGTACAAGAAAGCGGGGAGTGTTAAGTCTAAGATAGAATTAGTTGGGTGCTATAGGGTCTTGCCCAGATTGGGAAATCATGTTGACAGAAAAACTTGAGCAATTAAAAGTTTTATTTGGTGAAATGGAGCAGGCTTTGATCGCCTACTCTGGAGGAATTGATAGCACTTTAGTTGCCAAGATTGCTTATGATGTATTGGGCGATCGCGCTTTGGCTGTGACGGCTGTTTCGCCTTCGCTATTGCCAGAAGAATTGGAAGATGCGAAAATCCAAGCCGCAACAATGGGAATTTCGCATAAAATTGTCCACACTCACGAAATGGACAATCCTAATTACACTTCTAATCCTGTCAACCGTTGTTATTTTTGCAAAAGTGAATTGCATGATACCCTTAAACCCTTAGCTTTGCAGCTAGGTTATCCCTATGTAGTGGATGGGGTGAATGCTGATGATTTACAAGATTATCGCCCAGGAATTCAAGCAGCTAAAGAACGAGGCGCGCGATCGCCTTTAGCAGAAGTTGGGGTGACTAAAGCTGAAGTCCGTCAACTTTCACAACAACTCGGTTTACCTTGGTGGGATAAACCCGCCCAACCTTGTCTGAGTTCTCGCTTTCCCTACGGTGAAGAAATTACTGTCGCCAAGTTGCAAAGGGTGGGTAGGGCAGAAATTTATCTGCGAAAGCTGGGTTGGCAGAATTTGCGTGTACGTTCTGAAGCAGATACAGCGCGGATTGAATTATTACCAGCACAGATCAAGGATTTTGTCTTGACTACGGATTTAGAAGCAGTAGTCTCTGCATTTCAGGATTTGGGATTTATCTATGTCACACTGGATTTAGAAGGTTATCGCAGTGGGAAGTTGAATCAAGTTCTCAAGTTCTCACCCATGATTCCCAGTACCTAATTTCCTGAGTGGGTGAATTCTATTTGTTGTAGTGCTGAACGCCAAATATCATAGCCATCTTGAGACAGGTGTAAACCATCTGTTGTCAATTCTAGGCGCAAATTGCCTTGAATGTCTGTAAACCAATGATAAATATGCAGATAATCAGCTTTTTCTTGTTCAGCAATCACAGCCAACTGTGTATTAATCTGAATAATCCGGCTATTAGGAATGCTGGGTAGACGAGTTGGCAAAATTGATTGTACGATAATTTTACTTTTGGGGTGAGACTGCCGCAAGCTACGGATAATTCGCCGATGATGACGCAAAATTTCTGCGTTACTATCGCCTCTGCGTAAGTCGTTAATCCCAGCCATAATGTAAATTACATTCGGTCGCGTAGCCGAAAATGCCCGCAATCTTCTGAAAATGCCGGCAGCAGTATCTCCAGAGATGCCCTGATTTAGCCACAATTTACCAGTAGGCAGTTTTTCTTTAGGAAACCACATACTCAAGGAATCACCAACTAAAATCCCTAAATAACTTGCACCTTGTCCTTGGCTGATAGCTTTAGCTTCTAAAGCTAATAAATTTTTCCAGTCTTCATAAGTGAGTTGACGCTTCTTACTTGACCCTTGTAATCCTGGCGAAGTATTGCCATCTATACGTGTATAAATCTGACCTGTTTTGAGTGCCGCCAATCGTTGGTAGTAAAGTTGATTACCAGATATTAATTGCACGTGAGATGGTTGGGATCTGGGATTAAACAATGAATCTGATAATTTTTGATGGCTGAACTCTGGCAAGGATATATCAAGATTAGTGATGTTTTGTTCCTTGACTGTGATCTCAGAATCCTGGGGCAAATTCCGCAGTAATTTAGAATTTTCTGGCAGAAAGCTCGACATCTGTGGAACAGCCGATGCTGGTATTACCAATCCTGTTAACAAGCCTGCTGCCAACAGATAAGGTTCTTTCATCCCTTGATCTTTCCTCATTTTTGCTGCTTTTTTCTATGACAGTATTAATCACCTGTATTCAGGAAAATTTTACTTAGATTTAGTGATTATTGTTATTTACACCGTATTGTATAGTTCTGTAAAGTAGGTTTACAAGATTATGTTTGAGAATTCACCATTTCTTTAAGACATAATTTGGCAGCGTGAAGCCAGTCTTATTTAAGAATAGTTTTTCTTGAATATATAGAAGAAGTATCGAGGAAGTGCTAAGATTTAGGCGAAGTAATTAATGTTTCTTTCTTATTCTGTGGCTAGAGCTAGTACAGCAATTGGTGTCAGTCCAATTATTAAGGAGATTGTGCAAAAACAGGCACATTCGACACGTTTAACCCTAAAAGAGGTTATTTATATGGGAATGTTAGCTATTGACAAGCTAGATGATCAAAGCCGTCAAGAGTTAGCAGATCAAGTTCATCAAATGCAAGTGAATGGCGAGATTTAAGGAGAAGTGATGAATTTTCAATTTTTCAATTAACTATTCACCGAATCGATAACGACTTCCTTTAACATAGTCCTCATTAATTTCAAAAGAAATCCATTGGCGTTGCCAAGTTTGGGCTACAAACCCGGTTGTATTAGAACCTGCAAATGGGTCTAACACCAAATCACCTTCATCAGTTAAAAATTTGATGAAAAATTCGGCAAAACCGGCTGGAAACCTTGCTGGGTGGGGTTTCATCCCCTCTGTTTTACAGCGCCGTAAATAAGCGCTATTGGATTCAGTATTGGCAATTTCTAGCAAATTTGGTGGAATCGCTCCCTGGTTATCTTTTTGGAATTTGTCAGAAATATCATGTCCACTGGGACGAATTTTAGCTTTATAGCCATTTTTCAGTAGTTGTTTCATACTCTGGCTATATGGCTTTAAAACTTTTCTGTTGTCGGCTTTAGGATTTGGTGTTTTCGACAACCACCAAACTACATTTACAGAATCTTTCACCCGAATGCGTCTAATTGTCACCCACTCGGCCGGGGTAGGTAATCGGGCTGGATTATAGTGATAGAATTCTTGAGCGAGAAAAAAGCCGACTTCTTTACACAATCTAACTAAGAGTTCATATTGGTAGATACTTCTTACAGGATTACCACGCAGGTAAGCGCCACCTAAATCTAAAATAAATGAGCCATTATCGGTGAGAACTCTTTTAAATTCTGTGGCGAAAGGTAGAAACCATTCAATATATTTTTCTGCGCTTTCATTACCATATTCTTTTTGACGTGTGAGGGCAAATGGTGGTGAAGTAAGGATGAGATTAATACTATTTTCATCAATGGATTTAATCAGTTTTAGACTATCACCCAAATACGCTTTTCCTAACGTTTGGGTGTAATAAGGATTGAAAACTATATCTTCTGATGATTTGATTGTTTCTTTTGGCAAGACTTTTAAGTTGTTAAATAATATTAGAATTTTATAATTTATCTGACACAAATATTAGTAAAGAAAGGATGAGTAATAGCCCATCCTACGTATAACTGAAAGTTTACCACTTTTTGTATGGGAGGAATTTACCAGACATAATAACTTTAACGCGATCGCCTTTGGGGTCCGATTCTTTCTCCACATCTAAAGTAAAGTCAATGGCGCTCATAATACCATCGCCAAATTTATCATGAATTACGGCTTTAATGGGCATTCCATATACCTGCATAATTTCGTAGAAACGATAAATCAGTGGATCAGTGGGGACAACTGGCCCTAGTCCTTTGAGAGGACATTCGGTCAATTCTTGAATAGAGATAGTACTTAATCCCAATGCTTCCACCAATAATTTAGCCTCTTCTGGGGAGGCGCTAGCTTGACGGTAGAATACAGCCGCAATCCATACTTCGTCACGACCGAGAATTTTTTCTAAATCGGCAAAACTCAATCCTTTCTCCTGTTTTGCGGCTAAAAGCTGTTGCGTAATTTCGGGAATCGACATATTAAAACTTCTCTAAGACTGTAAAGTTAATTTTAGGCGAAAAAGGGCTGGCTATAATAAGTTTTAAATTATACTAAGTTTCTAGTAAAAATAGAGTAAGCTCATTAGCTGTGACCTAAGCGTGATGATATTTTTGTCATCACCGCTTTGGCGGTTGCTATATTAGCTGAATTTCCCAACCCACCCTCTCAGAATCACATCCCACTTGAGGCTGACTTATTTCCATATTTCAAACAACATTAGTTCACTTATTTTTTCTGTAAACTATTTGCCAAAATGCCGGAATTTGATGAATTTCTCATAGTATCCTGTTCTGTATTCTAAGAACAAGAAGTTAGAGTATAGGTCTAACAATTACACATATCACGCGACTGTCCATGTTCCGACAACCTGCTTTTGGCATCGCTTTAAGTACGCTTGTCTTGGCGAGTGGATTAATGAATGCTCCCATAACAGGTCAACCCTTTACAGAAGAAACCACTCGAAATCAACCGTTATTCATTCCTTCCAGTCAGGCGGCAACATTAACTACTAACTTTGACACAAATGCCCTAGAAAAATCAGTTTTTGACGACATTAATCGATATCGAGTTACTCATAATCTGCCAAAGTTGACCCTAAATGCAAATATCACTCAACAGGCAAGGATACACAGCCAAAACATGGCTAATGGTAAAGTCCCTTTTAGCCATAATGGATTTCAACAGCGAGTCACAGCTATTCCCCTGCGCTACAACAATGCGTCAGAGAATGTCGCAGTCAATCGGGGATATAGCAATCCGGCTAGTCAAGCTGTTATTGGTTGGCTGGAAAGTCCCGGACATTTGAAGAATATTCAAGGTAATTTCAACCTGACGGGGATTGGTGTAGCGGCCAATAAAAAAGGCGAAGTTTACCTTACCCAAATTTTCATTAGTAGTAGATAGATTTATTTACTGAGTTTTTGGACAATAATAATGTAGTGTCTGATAGTATTTTTATCTAAAAGGCACTGCATTTATTATTGAGTGATTCATGACATTACTAGATTTTCAAGTAGGCGATCGCGATTTAAGTGACGCTGTTTTAGCTGAGTATTTAAAATCCGATGCGATCGCCATCGACACCGAGACGATGGGATTATTACCCCACCGCGATCGCTTATGTCTGATTCAGCTATGCAATCAGGAAGGCAAAGTCACAGCCATTCGCATAGCCAAAGGACAAACCACAGCCCCAAATTTAAAAACACTCTTTGAAGCAGTGAATGTCCTGAAAGTTTTTCACTTCGCTCGTTTCGATGTTGCGACTTTGCGCCATAACTTAGGAATTCAGGTTCAGCCTGTGTTTTGTACCAAAATTGCTAGTAAGCTGGCGCGCACCTACACCAATCGGCACGGACTCAAAGAAGTAGTACTCGAGTTAGAACACATAGAACTAGATAAAAGCGCTCAAAGTTCCGATTGGGGTAACGCCGATAATTTATCTGAGATTCAACTCAATTATGCCGCCAATGATGTCCGCTACTTACTCGGCGTACAGCAAAAGCTCACAGAAATGCTCAAACGAGAAGAACGTTGGGAAATCGCTCAGGAATGCTTTCAAGTTTTGCCCACTTTAGTTACCTTAGATTTGCTGCAATTTAAGGATATATTTGAACACTAAGTAAACAGTCAATAGTTGCTAGTACCGCAGGGCGGAAGTCAAAACACAGCTACGCGCACACAAGTCAAGACGAAGACAGCATCAGCTTTGCAAAAATGTAACTATTGACTGGAAAACTAGACATCTTTGTTAAGATTTTCTAAGTGATCTTGCATTCGAGACACCACATTCAGATCATCCGCACCTGCGGGAGTTTTAGATTCAATAATGCCTTCGGTGGGACCGCCGATTTCCTTCCAAGCAGCTAAACCACCTTTGAGTTGAGATACATGATCAAATTTAGCGCTACGCAGCATCCTAGCAGCTTGGGCAGCTTCTTGATCATTCGCACCGTAGACATAAATATCACGATGTTTATCTAAAGATGACGTAGCTCTATCGAGTAACTCATCTAGAGGCATTGGCATTGCGCCCATAATATGACCGTCATTGTAGGATGAGCGATCGCGCACATCTATAATTGTAAAAGCTGGTTCGCCCCATTCCAAACGAGACTTAACTGCATAAACATCAGATTGAGCTTGTACTGGTGGCTGAGAGGGAATTATAGCCTCTAGGGGATTAGTATCCATAACCTTTTTTGACTAACTTTACTAACAGTAAACTAGCAAAATATATACATAATTATTCTCTTTCGCAGGTATGAAGATCGACAACTTCTATCTATAGCCAGATTAGCTGATTTATTTTTTATTATTTAATAATATGCCAGCTTAATTACTGATTCAATCTAGAATCATTTTTTGGGCTAACTTAAGTAAAATTGCGGTATATGTTAATTTTGTGAAATACATTTCAGACAATCACCACTTTGCCCTTAGTTAGTATATTTACCATTAATCCTGCCTCCATACCTGGACTCAGAAATTCTTGGCTAATGTATTTTAATAAATCGCTTCAGTAAATAATTTAGTCGAAAATAATCCTAACTATTGACAAATTTGATAGCTGAACTTTTAATAAAATGAATAGAAAATTAAATGAAGCGAAGCAATACAGTGGAACAGTTTTGCGAGAAACTGCTATATACGTAAGTAATCAAATAAAATAGGCGCAAATCAGAACACTAAAACTGGGGGACAACTTTCCTGATTGGGCGTAGCCCTGACTCCAGGTGAGGTGTAATCACAGCGTATCCCGCAAAAGAATGGTTTACCGTAAAGTAGCTACCACAACAAAAATAAATCGCCAGATCAAAAATAGGCTAAAACGTTATGGTGACGCTTCCTGTTACAAATCCTAAGATTCTTGTTGTAGATGACGATTTAGGCATCCGCAATCTTATCCAGCGCTTTTTAAGTCGAAAATATCAAATAGAGTCAGCCGCCAATGGTCAAACAGCTTTGTCATTATTTGATAAATTCAATCCTACTTTAGTAATTCTGGATTGGAATTTACCAGATATTAATGGCTATCAACTGTGTCAAGAAATGCAGAGTCGCACTAATGTCTTAGTGATGATACTGACTGGAAGAACTGCTGAGTCTGATAAAATTAAGATTCTTTCAGCAGGTGCTGATGATTTCATGACTAAACCGTTTAGTCTAGCAGAAATTGAAGTCAGAGTACAAGCGCTTTTGAGACGCATTCGCTGTATTGATCACTATCCCACACAGCGCCTTGTTTTTAAGCAGCTGGCAATTAACCCCGATGATCGGGTGGTAACACTTAACGATCAGCCTCTGTCTTTAACAGCCCTGGAATTCAATATCTTACACTTTTTAGCAAGTCATCCTGGTAAAGCTTGGAGTCGTCCCCAGCTAATTCAAAAAATCTGGCATTGCGAATATGTGGGCGATGGTAGGGTGGTTGATGTGCATATAGGACAACTGCGTAAAAAGTTGGAAATTGATACTACTGTTCCTGAGTTTATTAAAACTGTTCGCGGCTACGGTTACAAGTTTGAATTACCAGAATCTACTACGATTAGTTGAGTGTATAATTTAGTGTTAAGCTTGGTTTTTACTACCAAATACACTAGGGTATTTTGTGTCTCATCAAACCTCAGAAGAAAACTTCATTGCTGCTGATTTATCGTGGCAAAAGTTTTCCAAAGGTGAAG
Source organism: Anabaena sp. CCY 0017 (assembly GCF_963920885.1). Taxonomy (NCBI): domain Bacteria; kingdom Bacillati; phylum Cyanobacteriota; class Cyanophyceae; order Nostocales; family Nostocaceae; genus Anabaena; species Anabaena sp. CCY 0017. The sequence continues at coordinate 47,732 of NZ_CAWUDG010000011.1, forward strand.
ATATACCGAGTTTAGCTGATATTTCTCCCATAGGTGAAATTTGGGACAAACACCGAGCCAATGCAGAGAAAATTGCCTATTATTACGCTACATCTGGGGAAAATTCCTTTTTAGAGTATGCTTGGCGGATGAGAATGTGTGCCGATTTGCTGGAGTTTCAATTATTACCAGAAGCAACAGCAGGTATTTTTAAGTTAAAACTGTCAAATGCGCGATTTTGTAGAGTGCGCCACTGTCCGGTTTGTCAGTGGAGGCGATCGCTTATGTGGGAGGCTAAAGCCTATAAAATTCTCCCACAGGTTGTGGCAGATTATCCCAAATATCGTTGGCTATTTATCACCCTCACAGTCAAGAACTGTCAAATTCAGCAACTCAGGGAAACTTTGCATGAAATCAACAAAGCTTTTAAGCGATTATCTGAATTAAAAGCCTGGACTGCAAAGGGTTGGATTAAATCTATAGAAGTGACGAAGGGTAAAGACGGTATATCAGCGCACCCACATTTACATATTTTGGCTATGGTACAGCCTTCGTATTTCAGTCATGGTTATATTTCTCATGGGAAGTGGGTGGCTTTGTGGCAAAAGTGCTTACGGATAGATTATCAGCCCATTCTTCATATTAGCGCGATCGCCAAGCATCACGACCCCAAGCGGCTGATTCCAGAAATCCTCAAGTATCAGGTGAAAGAGTCCGATTTGATAGGGGATAGAGAATGGTTTTTAGAGTTAACCCGTCAGTTGCATCAAAGCAGAGCGATCGCTGTAGGGGGTATACTCAGACACTATATGCGAGAATTAGAAGAGGAAAATCAAGACCTCATTGGCGCGAGTGAAGAGATGGATGAGGTTGATGAGGGAAATAGCTTCGACATGAGTTTATATATTCACTGATTTTTCGGTAGATATAATATGTAAGCCTATATTTTTATCTCTAATCAAATCTATGAGTTGTTGAGTAAAGGACTTTTTCAAAAATCTTTTCCATTGTGGCTGCTGGCTTTCACCAATAATAATTTGTGTAACGTGATGACCTGCGGCCACTTGAGCAATTTCTTTAGCAACACTTTGGCTTTTAACATATAAAAATTCACCGCCAAACTCTCGGCATAATCTCTCACAAGTATCGATATGTAAACTTTCTTCTTTAGTGAGGAATTGTTCGGGATTGGCTACAAATACAGCATACAATCGCCCATTCATATAATTAGCAATGCGTGCGCCTCGGCGTAACAACTGCACTGAGTCGGGATAAGTAGATACACATACTAGAACTCTTTCGTGAATATTACAATTTTGTCCGACTAAGTTAGAAGTGTTTGCTGTTTCCTCAACTGTATCTGCAACTTCTCTTAATGCTAGTTCTCTTAAAGCGATGAGATTACGACGCTGAAAAAAGTTTTTTAGGGATTGTTCGATTTTATCAGGGGCGTAAATTTTGCCTTCTTGTAGGCGTTCTTCTAAAGTTTCTGGGGTGACATCAATCACAACAACAGCATCAGCTTCGTCAAGTAGGGAATCAGGAATGCGCTCTCGCACCACGACACCTGTAATTCTTGCTACTAGGTCGTTTAAACTTTCCAAATGTTGAATATTCACAGTGGAATAAACATCAATTCCGGCTCCTAAAATTACTTCTACGTCCTGATAGCGTTTTTTTCTTGGGGAACCAGGAACGTTAGTATGTGCAAGTTCATCCACTAAAACCAGTTGGGGGAAACGTTGCACAATTGCGTCTGTGTCCATTTCCTCTAGGGCGATATTCTGGTGAATAAAAGCTTTGCGTTTAATCGTCTCTAGTCCGGTAGCTTTCATGGCAGTTTCTTTGCGCCCATGAGTTTCTAACATCCCGATAACTACATCAATGCCATCTTGTTTGAGTTGATGTGCTTCTTCCAGCATTTTATAAGTTTTGCCGACACCTGGAGCCATACCAATAAAAATTTTATGCTTCCCACGTCGGTGAGTACGAATATAGGAACTGTCGGGGGAAGGGGTATGAGAATAAATCATGATCAAGATGTGGGTAAATTGTCAATAATATTGATAATTGAGAAAGCTGGGATAAAATGATGACATTAATTTTTTGAGTTAATGGTTTTTGGGGACTGTGATGAAGACAGGTGGTCAGGTTTGATGTTAAGACTTATTCCAGATACTTTCTAAAGTTTCAATTTGGCTTTGGGTTTCAGGCGTTATCTTTTCAATAGTTTCTAAAGTTTTGGTTTCCCGGAAAATATGAATTACTCGCTTTTTTTTATCCCTTTTATGCTGAAGTAGGCATCCCAAGATGAAGCCAATGAACAAGAAGGTTAAGAAAATGCTGGTGACAGATTTGATGCTATGGTTAGGTGATGCCAACTGAGGCGGTTGGTCTGCCTGGAGAGCGATGGCAGAACGCCCGCCGCAGGCAATCGCCACTCTTAAAGATGGTATATTTCTAGAGTTAATGGAGTTAAACATGATTTATTGACTCCCTCCAAAAGTTAAGTTGCAGGCTGTAAAGCATCCAAAGCCAAATTAAGCTTCAAAACATTAACTCCAGGTTCACCAAATATACCCAAGAATCTGCCTTCGGTGTTTCGAGATATCAGGTTTTGAATTTGTTGGGTATCCACATTGCGGACAGCAGCAATCCGCGATAATTGAGCTTGGGCGGACTCAGGGCTGATGTGTGGATCTAAACCAGAGCCAGAGCTATAAACTAGGTCAGGAGTGGGTTGAATATCAGCTTGTTTCAACCGTGTGACTTCTTCTTGAATGCGTTCGAGAAGTTCGGGGTTACTGGGTGCTAGGTTACTGGCTCCTGATACACCTGTGGTAGCAACTTCGGGGCTGGTGCTGTAGTCAATAACACTAGGGCGACTCCAAAAATAGCGATCGCCTGCAAAAGGTTGACCAATTAAGGCTGAACCGATTACTGTGCCTTGATTGTTGGTGATTAAGCTACCGTTGGCATGGAAGGGAAAGGCTATCTGTCCACAAATCAGCATGAATAAGGGATAAAGGCAGGCTGTTAATATCCACAACGCTAAGGTGGAACGAATGGCTTTAGTAATTTGGCTCATTAGAATTTCTCCGGTTGAAAAATGACAACGAATAAATAAGTGCTGACGGCTAAAGTGGCTATTCCTAAAAGTCCAATCGCGTAAGATGCACCTCGTGATATTTCGTTAGGGGTGGCTGCGTAGACAACTTGTGCTAGGAATATGTTGAGGGAAAGGATGAGGAAGAGGGTGAGGGATAAGTTTTTCATGATTTAAACGCAAAGGGGCGCTAAGGTAAACGCAGAGGGGCGCGGAGATGTCTATTAGGCTAGTCCTATGGTTGTGATTAAAAGGTCGATGATTTTGATGGCTATGAAGGGTGCTATTACGCCTCCAAATCCGTAGATGAATATGTTGCGTTGTAAAAGTTGGTCGGCGGTTAATGGTCGAAATTTTACGCCAGTTAGTGCTAGGGGAATGAGTGCGGGAATGATTAAGGCGTTATAAATTAGGGCTGATAAAACTGCTGATTGGGTACTTGCTAAACCCATAATATTGAGAGCGCTAACGCCAATTCCTGAGAAGATGGCGGGGAGGATGGCGAAGTATTTGGCGATATCGTTGGCAATAGAAAATGTGGTGAGTGCGCCACGAGTAATGAGTAGTTGTTTACCAATGGTGACGATATCAATTAACTTGGTGGGGTCAGAATCTAGGTCTACCATGTTAGCAGCTTCTTTGGCGGCTTGAGTACCTGTATTCATTGCCACGCCTACATTTGCTTGGGCTAAAGCTGGGGCATCGTTGGTCCCATCTCCAGTCATGGCGACGAGTTTTCCTTGGGCTTGTTCAGCTTTAATGACTTCGATTTTGTCTTCAGGTGTGGCTTCGGCAATAAAGTCATCAACTCCGGCTTCTGCGGCAATTACAGATGCAGTAATTCGGTTATCTCCGGTGAGCATGATGGTTTTAATTCCCATGCGGCGCATTTGGTCAAAGCGTTCCCGAATCCCCGGTTTAATGATGTCTTTGAGATAAATTACGCCGTAGATATCATCATTTTTGCACAGTGCTAAGGGAGTACCACCTAAGCGAGAAATTCGCTCAAAAGCGGTATCAAGTTCCGGTGTTAATTTTCCCTGGCGAGAACGAACAAAGCCTTTAATGGCATCTACTGCACCTTTACGAATTTCTACCCCATTGGATAAGTCAGTACCACTCATGCGGGTTTTGGCAGAAAATTCAATCCCTTCTGCTTGCTTGGGATCAAAATCTAATTTTGCGCCTAATTTCTCTGCGAGTTTGACGATTGATTTGCCTTCTGGGGTTTCATCAAATACACTCGATGCCAGGGCAACTTGCGCTACATCTACCATTGCGTGACCGTTGATGGGAATAAATTCTTCTGCCAAGCGGTTTCCCAAGGTAATTGTACCTGTTTTGTCTAAAATCAGGGTGTTGATATCTCCGCAGGCTTCTACCGCCCTTCCAGAGGTGGCTATGACATTAAATTGGGCGACTCTATCCATGCCGGCAATGCCAATGGCGCTTAATAAGCCGCCGATGGTGGTGGGAATGAGGGCTACTAATAAGGCAATGAGGACGGCAATACTTATGGGTGAGTTGACGTAGACTGACACTGTAGGTAGTGTGGCAATCACAACCAAGAATACCTGCGTGAGAACTGCCAGCAATACTGTTAAAGCAATTTCATTAGGTGTTTTGCTGCGGGAAGCACCTTCTACTAAACCAATCATTCGGTCAAGAAAGCCTTCTCCTGGGTCATTTGTCACCCGAATTATGAGTTCGTCGGAGGTGATACGGGTTCCTCCGGTGACGGAACTGGCAATGTCTGAACCCGGTTCTTTTAATACTGGTGCTGATTCTCCTGTAATTGCTGATTCATCAACGGAGGCCACACCTTTAATTACTTCCCCATCGGCGGGGATGATATCACTAGCAGTTACTTTGATTGTGTCACCGCGACGTAAGGCTGTGGAACTTACTTCTTGGAGGGAACCATCGGGGAGAATTTTTTTGGCTTTGGCATCGGATTTTGCCGATCGCAAGGCATCTGCTTGAGCTTTCCCTCTTCCTTCGGCTACGGCTTCGGCAAAGTTGGCAAAGACAATGGTTGAGAATAAGATTAGGGTGATCAGTCCGTTGAATAATCGCGGATTTTCTCCTGGTGTGGGGCCAAATATGTTCGGTGCAATTGTCATCAATGCTGTGATGATAGTACCTAGCCAGACTACGAACATGACTGGATTTTTGATCATGTTACGTGGGGATAGTTTGGCAAATGCTTGTTGAAATGCTCTTGTGTAGAGTCCGGTTGGTTTGGTTTGGGGTTTTTGTTTGCGTTGTTTTCGGGGTTTTGTTGTTTCCATTTTGGGGTTGATGAGTTGGATTTTTTCACGCAAAGGCGCAAAGGCGCAAAGAAAGAAGAAAAATTTTTATCTTCCTGTGGCTAGTTGGAATGCTTCTGCTATGGGGCCAAGGACTAGGGCGGGGAGGAAGGTGAGTGCGCCCAGGATTAAAATTACTCCGCTTGTCACTCCTGTGAAGAGTCTGGTGTCTGTTCTCAAAGTACCTGTGGTCATAGGAACAGGTTGTTTACGAGACATACTATCTGCCAAAAGTAGCAGTGCAATAATTGGTATATAACGCCCCGCCAAAATACTGGCTGCGGCGCTGAGGTTCCACCAAAGTGTGTCATCACCTAATCCTTCAAATCCTGAACCGTTGTTGGCGGCGGCGGATGCGTATTCGTAAACTACTTGGGAAACTCCATGAAATCCTGGGTTGCTAATACCTGAGAGGGTGTCAGGAAAGGCGAAGACTATGGCCCAGGGAATCAGGATGGCGAAAGGGTGGACTAATAGGACGACGCTGGCTAAAACAATTTCTTTTTTCTCGATTTTGCGTCCTAAAAATTCCGGTGTTCTCCCTACCATTAAGCCGGTGAGGAATACTGCCAAAATTAAGTAGATGTATAGGAAAGCTGTGCCGGTTCCCTGTCCTCCCCAAATGATTTGCAAGAACATATTAAAGAGTGTGGCAAATCCGCCGGGAGGCATTAATGAGTCGTGCATTCCGTTGACAGCACCGCACATTGTGGCTGTGGTCATGACTGCCCAAAGTGCTGTTTGCGCCCAACCAAATCTCACTTCTTTTCCTTCTAAGTTGGGTTGCTGTTCTCCTAAGAGGGGATTAACTAGGGGATTTCCTTGAAATTCGCCTACTGCTGTAATTCCTACTAAGAAAACAAAAATGATAAATACCATCCAAAATACTAACCATGCTTGCTTACGGTTATTAGTAAAGACACCGTAGGTATAAATTAGGGATGCGGGGATGGCAATCATCGCCCAAGTTTCTAATAGGTTAGAGAAGCCATTGGGATTTTCAAAGGGATGTGCTGAGTTAATTCCAAAGAAACCACCTCCGTTTTCTCCCAGTTGTTTGATAATTTCAAAATGGGCGACTGGGCCACGGGCAATTACTTGAGTTACGCCTTCTAAGGTGGTGACTGTCGCTGGTGCTGCTAGGGTTTCTGGTACACCTGCTAATAGTAAAAGCAAGCCGCCAACTATTGATATTGGTAATAATATCCGGGTGATTGATTGGGTTAGGTCGGTGTAAAAGTTACCTAATGGTCTGCCAGTTAAACCCCGAATAAAGGCGATCGCCACTGCTAAACCTGTTGCAGCTGAAGTAAACATTAAAAAACCGAGGGCAAAGACTTGGCTACTATATGTATAAGTCGTTTCACCTGAGTAATGCTGTTGATTGGTGTTGGTGAGAAAGGAAATGGCTGTGTGCAGTCCTAAATCCCAACTTGGTGCATCTAATCCTGTGGGATTGAGTGGCAACCATCCTTGAAACATCAGGATGAAGTACACAAAAATCCCCATAATGAGATTGCTACACAGCAATTCTTTGGCATATTGCCGACCTGTTAAATTTTCTTGGGGACGTACTCCACTAATGGCAAATATTACTCTTTCCAAGGGATTAATTATGGGGTCAAGTAGTGTTTTTTCTCCCATGAACACCCGCGCCATGTACCTTCCCAGTAAGGGAGTTGTGGCTATGACTATTAGTAAGGTTAAAGTAATTTGTATCCATCCTTGTAACATGAATTAAGAAAGCTCCCGATAAGTTGTTTTTAGATTTTTAATTGGACATTCTTGGGATGAGTAGTGAACCGGATGTGTTTTATTTAGGGTAAATTTTAGCTCTGGAACTGAGGCTGCATTTAGAGCAACAGCCAGGATGTAATCTTCACACCAAATAGTTGCTTCGGCACTTGCTAGAATGATTTGGTTATCTCTGATAATCCCCAAAGCAAAGCATTTTTTTGGTAATTTCAAGCTGGTTAAGGCAATGCCACAATGACAGCTATTATTCGTGATTTTTGTACTTATTAAACCTAATGCCATGTCAGCATTTATCTGATTTATAGAGAACATGATCTTGGTTCTCTTGATTTGCAACAATTTTTATCATCAATTAATTTCTCTATTAAAGCAAGTATTAGAAGGGTATAAAATGGAGTTTATTTTTCTATATTTAGTGTTTATTTAAAATATATGTCAGCGTTTATAATGTTTAGGGAAGTGTTTATTTTTAGCTAAACGCCCTAAAAAAATCCATTAATAGGTCAAATATAATAAAATAAATAGAATAGGGATGCCATATCATTTTCAGCATCATCGCACTCACGGAAAACTAAAAATTGGACATTTAATTAGTAATACTTAATTTATTGGATGAGACATCTTATAACTAAACGTTTTAATCAAGAATCGCGTTTGGGCAAATATTTATTCATTGCTGGTTTATATATATTTGTGATGGTTCTGGAGTTCTCTACGCCCATTCCTTACGTTTTCGGGTATCTCTACACAGGCCCGATTTTATTGACAAATGCCTGGTTGGGAAGGCGTGCAACTTTTCAAGCTACTCTTGCGGCTGTGTTTTTAACTATGTTAAATCTTGTATTGCCAGGAGGCGAAGTGATGAAGGCTTCGACAATTGCTAGTAGAGCGATCGCTTCGCTGGCGTTGATTGTCACAGGTATTCTCAGTGATGCCTATGGTGGGTTGCGTCAGCGTGTCCGGCGTTCTGAAGAAGCGATCGCCTTAACTCGTGCCAAACTAGAAGCACAAGAGGAATTAGTCAGAGTCCGAGAAGATTTTGCTTCTACACTCACCCACGACCTGAAAACGCCCTTATTAGGAGCAATTGAAACTCTCAAAGCCTTTGAAGCGGAAAAATTTGGCCCCGTATTGCCGGCACAGCAAAAAGTTTTAGCGACAATGGCGCGTAGTCATCAAACTTCACTGCAATTGTTACAAACTTTATTAGATATCTATCGTAATGATACTGAAGGTTTAGAACTTAATTTAGCACCTGTAGATTTAGCTATGCTGACAGAAGAAGCAGCTAGCACTCTGACTGAGTTAGCAGCAAATCGGCGTGTATATCTCTGTGTTAATTATGGTGCATCTGATTGGCGACAATCTTTGTGGGCGAAAGGTGATGCTTTACAACTCCAACGAGTCATCATCAATCTCTTAGTCAATGCCATCAACCATACGCCCCGCAATGGCCGTGTGGAAGTCGTGTTAGAATCACAATCTGCTTATCAAGTTGTAAAAGTTTTGGATACAGGTGCGGGTATGCAGCCCGAAGAGTTTTCCCATTTATTTGAACGATTTTATCAAGGACATAGCCAACGCCAAACCAAAGGTTCAGGATTAGGACTTTATCTATCTCGCCAAATTATTACAGCTCACGGCGGTATAATCTGGGCAGAGAACATATTACCAGTTGGAGCTATGTTTGCTTTTAAGCTCCCTGTATACCCGTTCCAGTCCTCTCTAACTGCGTGAGATGCTGTCTACCCCCATCAAAATTCTTTTAGTTGAGGATGATGAACTATTTCGCTTAGGCTTGCGCGTGCGATTGCAGGAAGAAATTGGGTTAGAGATTGTGGCTGAAGCTGAGGATGGTGAAACCGCGATTGAGTTAGTTAGTCAACACACTCTGGATGTGGTGTTGCTAGATGTGGGATTACCAGGTATTGGCGGGATTGAGGCTTGTAAACAAATCAAGCAGCAAAATCCTCTTTTACCAATCTTAGTTTTAACTTCTCATTCTCAAAAAACCCTGATTTCGCGGTTGATTGCAGCTGGCGCTCAAGGTTATTGCCTCAAAGGAATTGCTGCGGAAAAATTAGTATTAGCACTGCGTTCTGTGGCTGTGGGTGCATCCTGGTGGGATGAAACAGCAACAAATGAAATTCGTTCTACTTTTACCTCTGAGTCGTACTCGGAGAATATATCTAAAACTGCCAATCCTTTGACTCAGCGTGAACAAGAAATTTTGTCTTTTTTGGCAGCCGGAAAAACTAATCAACAAATTGCCTTAGAATTATATATTACTCCTGGAACTGTGAGAGTTCATGTTCATGCTATTTTACATAAACTAGAAGTAAGCGATCGCACTCAGGCTGTGGTTGTAGCCACGCAAAAAAACTTAATTAAAAGGAACTTTATCATCCAAGAATAAATGTTGTGGGGCGGTCAGGATGAACGCCCTTATTACATGAATCAGAACCACAATTTTAGCGATAATCCTGGCTTTGAATATCACCGAGACGCGCCGCATCACACATACCGTAATCAGTCCGAGTAAAGCGATTTAACTGCGCCTCATAAAAGTCTCTATTGGCTTGTAAATGCTCAGGGTCAGGGTCATCTAAAGGATGATGTAATGCTGTGCGTAATGCTTGAATTACCGCAGATGTAACATTGTACATTGACCGTTGGAAAGTAATTCCCAACTGAATCAAAATATCATCTTCACCTCGGCAATGTTTTTTGTAATCTTCAATCAGATAATCTGGCAAGAAATGCAGCATATCTTGCATTAATAATGTTGGGGGAATACCTGCTGTACCCACCGGAAAGACATCAGCATAAAGAATACCATAGTGGAAATCTTGTTGCTTATTTGGTACTTGACCCGCTTGAGCATTATAAGATTTTGTTCCCCTAAAAGGTGCTGTCCGATAAAAAACAGCTTCTACATAAGGTAATGCAGCTTCATACAACCAGACAAAACCTTCAGATTTGGGAACGATTTCGTAGCATTCACCACGGATATAAACATGATGGTAAATTGGACGACTTGCCACTGCAAAAATGCCATTTACCAGAAAATTCATAGCTTCTGGGACAGTGGTAATTTTCCCTTCGTCATATAAATCTGACATTTCAAAAAATACCGGAGCCATAACTTCCCAGAATAGCCCCAAATTAGAATAGTAAGACATTTGGCGGCACTGTTCTAAAAACATATCTGGGAACAGTTTATAAAGCCCCAACATTACCGGGTTTCCTTGGAAATAAGCTTTGATAGCTCTATCAGCGTTGGCTTTATATTCTGGGCTATCTAAATAAGGGTCAAATTTACCACCCATTCCCCTGTGCCACAACATAGCCCGCATACAAGCTTCAGCAAATTCCATATTGATGCGGTCATGGAATAAGTGATGTAATAACTTGGGCATTTTCAAGGTTTCACCCTTTTCCATAAATGCCAAAAGTTCAGGATGTGCAGTAGCTTCACCGCGCCAAACTCTCAATTCTGCATCATCACCAGCATAATGATTATGCAATTCTAAATACTCTTTAGGTAAGAAGTATTTGAAAAAAGGCAACGGATTTAAAAATACACGTTCAGCAATATAAAGCAAGTCACGCCAGTAGAAATCCATCGGTACGGCATAAGCTTTATAAATGCCGATAATTTGCTTTAAATTTTCAGGTGTATCTGGCAACATCGAACCACCTGCTTCTAGCCGATGAATGATATCAGCAAATTCATGTTGAGAAGGGGGTAATTTACTAGTAGACTTTTCTGGAGTTTGTACCATTGCTATTGCCTCTAAACTTAGTGATATTTAAATTTAATTTCTCTCTTGGCGCTCTTGGCGACTTGGCGGTTCGCTCATTTTCATATTTTATTTAACAACAACTTGAGCAACCACCGTTTTTTCCATAGGGGTAATTGTCGCCACCATAGCTGTAGTCGTAGTTTCACTCCAGCGCACTAACCAAGTTGGTTGTATACCCAAAAAGATAATCAGAACTGCCAAAACTAAAGCCGGAATTTTTTCAGCCCAGACAACTTTAGGGAAGTAAGCTAAATTATTATCAAGCTTGCCAAAACAGGTGCGGTTGAGGAGAATAACGAAATACACTGCTGTTAAGCCGCTAGACGCTACACACAATAGTGTGGGTAAAGGAAAGGCTGAAAAACTACCTTGAAATACAATAAATTCCGCCACAAATCCTGTTAAACCTGGAATTCCCGCACTAGCCATACCACTGAGAACCAGTAGGGCGCTAATTAAAGGTAAACCGCGAATAGGACTCATTAAGCCGTTGAGTTTTTCTAATTCACGCGTACCAACTTTTGCTTCTATTACCCCGACTAAGTGGAAGAGAATTGCCAGAATTAAACCGTGGCTGAACATTTGAGCGACTGCACCCACCATTGCTAACGGTGTGCTAGAGGCGCTGGCTAATAAGACATAACCCATGTGACCGATAGAACTGTATGCTACCATGCGCTTGATATCTGTTTGCGCGATCGCAATTACCGCCCCATAAATAGCACTAACAGCCCCCCAAATTGCTAAAGTTGGTGCAACCACAGTCCAAGCTTGGGGAAACATTCCCATCCCAAAGCGTAATAGTCCATAGGTTCCCAACTTCGCCAACACGCCACCCAACAAAATCGCAATGGGTGCGGAAGCTTCAACATAAGCATCAGGTAGCCAAGTGTGGAAGGGAACGAGAGGAATTTTAATCCCGAAACCAATAATAATTCCTATCAGGAGGACGAGTTGTAAACCTGCCGAAATATTTTGGGTAGATACAGCATCGAAGGCAAAACTGTTAGCACCAGTTAGGAATACCAGACCTAAGAAGGTAGCTAAAATGAAAGCACCGGAAACAGCAGTATAAATTAGAAACTTGATGCCAGCATAAGCCCGTTTTTCTCCTCCCCAAATGGAAATTAATAAGTAGAAGGGGATTAATTCTAGTTCGTAGAACAAAAAGAATAACAACAGATTTTCTGCTAAAAATGCCCCAGCAACGCCACCACTAATAAATAAAATTAGGGCGTAAAAAAGCCGTGGGCGTTCAGTTTCTTTATCACTGCTGTAAATAGCAATCCAGGTGAGTAAACTATTGAGTAGCAACATCAGAATTGATAACCCATCAACCCCTAGTTGATAAGTCAAACCCAAAGTTTCATTCCAAGGCAGATATTCTTCAAATTGCATCCCTGGGGTGCTGATATCGAATTTCAGCAAAATAAACAAGTTCCAGCATAAAACTATGCCTGCTACGATTAAAGATACTAAACGGATGCGACTAGCTGGGACAACTTTACTGGGTAAAAACCCGATAATTACAGCACTGAGAATTGGTATCCAAATCAGAAAACTCAACATATTAATTTGGGAATTGGTGATGGACTAGAATTTATGCAAAATTATGGAGAAAAGAACCGCAGAGGCGCAGAGGACACGGAGGAATGAGGGTTTGGGAGAGTTTTTGCGTGATTGGTGCAGTCTTAAAACATTAAATCTAAAAACTGGATTTTCCAGAATGGCCAAGTTATCCAGGCACAGAAAACGCCTACTCCTAAAAGCACGGTGAAGGCATAAGTTTGGGTTTGTCCAGTGGTACTGTATTTTAAACCTTCGCCACCTAATAGTGAAAATAAACCGACTAAATTCACGATGCCATCAACTATAAAGCGGTCAACCATATCAGCAAATTTGGAAAGTTGGGCAACGCCGAAAATGATGGTGACGCGATAGAGTTTTGGTGTGTAAAAATCGTAAGCGAATAAATCTTGTAAAGGTTTCCAAGGAAGGCGAATGGGTTTGGGAATATTGCCTAAATAAATGACGGCGCTAATGCTGCAACCAAAAATACTTGACCAAATTAGTAATAGCACGACATCTTTATTCAGACTTGCCCAATCAGGTAATATTGATAAGCTTTGTAACACTAAAGGCAAATGCAGCACAAAGCCAAATAAAATCATCATGGGCATAGTCATCGGCCAATGAACTTCAGGCGATCGCTCACTCATTTGTTTAGCTTTACCACCGAAAATCAAGCCAAATTCTCTGGTTAAACTGAAAGCTGTTAAAGCGTTGACTAAAATAATCACTCCCACTAACCAAGGGGAAGTGTCCCACAGTCCATCAGCTAATTCCACCAAAGCCCAAAAGCTACCTAACGGGGGAACAGCAATTAATCCCAACGTACCCACAATGAAAGCTAACCCAGACATGGGACGACGTGTCCACAGTCCGCCAAGTTGAGTTAAATCTTGGGTGATACTATTCCAGACAATACCGCCGGTACTCATGACCAATAATGCTGAAGCTAAAGCATGGGTAAGTACTAACAATAGTGCTGTTTCTTCTTGTTGTGTGCCTACAGCAATAAACACTAAGCCCATGTAAGCACTAACAGAATAAGATAAGCAGCGTTTCACGTCAATTTGAGCGATCGCAATTAAGGATGCACCGACAGCCGTCACAACACCAATGGCGATAATAAACGATGAAACTACAGGCGATAACGTTAATACAGGTTGCAGTTTAATTAATATCCACGCACCACTCGCAACTACTACCGAGTTCCGCAAAATTGTACTGGGAACAGGGCCTTCCATCGCTTCATCTAACCACAAATGCAAAGGAAATTGAGCGCATTTACCCATCGGACCAGCAACTAATGCTAAACCTACTAATGTAATCACCTTGGGGTCTACTTGAGTATTACTAGCCCATGCTGCTAATTCTGTATAATCCCAAGTACCTGATAAAGTCCATAAACCCAAGACTCCCATTAGTAAGAATAAGTCTCCTACCCGCTTGGTTAAGAAAGCATCTCTAGCACCAGTTACTACCAAAGGTTGACTAAACCATAAACCGACTAATAAATAGGTTCCTAATGTTAGGACTTCCAAAATCACATAGCTGAAAAACAGGTTATTGCACAAAGCTAAAGCACATAATCCCGCTTCAAACAATCCCAATAAAGAATAGAAGCGTCCCCAACCCCAATCCATTTCCATGTAACCCAGGGCAAAAATTTGAGCTAAGAAATTCAAGCCAGTTACTATCACCATTGCGCCTACACTTACCGAAGAAATTTCTATAGCAATGGTGAGGTTTAATCCTGCGGTAGATAGCCAAGGAATAAATATTTCTTGGGGTGGTTGATTCCAGGTAAATTGTAAAGCTAAGACACTATGAACTAATGCCAAAAATGTCATGATTAAGTTGACATAACCTGCTGGTCTTGAGCCAGTTTTGCGAATGATTCCCGGCGACCAGGGAATTGCTAAAAGTCCACCTGTTAAGGCATAGAAAGGAACTAGCCAAACAGTCTCCAGGAGAAACTGAGCCATGAAATTAACCTCTGTATTGATAGCACAAATTAGCCATGCTGGGAGCAAACTTCACCTCGCTCTCAGTCAGCAATTGATAGTAAATAAAGGAAATTTATTTTTGCTTAATATTATTTTTATCTTACCGTTATATTTACCAAAAAGGAAATATCTAACAAAATAAATCGATAATGTCTACTCTAATTAATTCTTATATAATCATTTTATGAGTTTAACCATAGATTATACTCTATGGATTGGGTTGGAGTTTAATTAATACCATTTACGTTCCTGATGTTAACCATAGATGATGGTCTAGGAATTAGGATTAGTTTTAATTGATACAGCAAAATCAGTTAACAGTTATCACGCTGATTTACTTAAGTATTTCTACTCAACTATGTCTCACGCAGAGGCGCACCAGAGGAATCAAGAATGTGGTCTAAATACATGAAAACGGCTGTCACTGATAACTGATAACTGATAACTGTTAATATTGGCTACCTGATTTGCGATGTTCAACCGCAGTCACGCCATCGTTTTCTAACACTTCGCCTTGCTCGACTGTGGCATAAATTAAGCATCTATCACCACATTCAAGTAGGTTGGTGACGGTACATTCTAAATAAGCTAATGCTTCAGCTAAGACTAAACAACCATTATCAGCAGTTTTTGTCTCCAGATTGGTAAAGGGATTTTCTCCTAATGTGCTTTGACGGAAAAAATAACGTCGTAAATTTCTACCTTCTTTGAGGATATTCAACACAAATCTGTCCCCAGGTTGACGCATTAAGTCTGCATTCTGTTCTTGAGCAACAGCAATCATAATTCCTGGGGGATTAAATGTGGCTTGAGATACCCATGAAGTTAAAATACCTTTATGAGTTTCTAAATCACGGGTGGTTACTACACACAAAGAACCAATAATTCTGCCTACTGCTTGTTCGGTACGGTCGATTTTGGCTTCTGGAACGACTTGGCGAGGAGTACGTAGTTTCTTGGTTTTCTTTAAAGTTTGGGCAAAAGTCGCACCTGCGGCTTGACATTGTTCGAGAATTTCTTGTGTAGGGCTAAAGCGTACTCGAATTGTTTCAAAACCTAAACGATAGTTGCCATCTTTGAGTTTACCTTCAATTAAATCTATGGCTTCGCCACTCCAACCGTAGGAACCAAATACTCCAGCTAACTTAGTTTTCGCCGCCGTTGAGAGGACTATACCTAAAGCTGTTTGAATTTGAGTTGGTGCATGACCGCCTAAAGTGGGAGAACCGATAATAAATCCATCGCTAGCGTCGATTATCCGGGTAATGTCTGCGGGATCTGCGAGTTCACAGTTGATAGATTCGACATTCACACCATTTTCAATCAAACCTTGAGCGATCGCATGAGCTAAAATTGCTGTACTACCATAAGCAGAAGTATAAAGCAAAGCAACGCTTAAATCTTGAGATTTTTGTGCTTGACACCATTGACGGTAATCATAGTTAAAACGACTCAGACTATAACGCACCACTGGCCCATGACCAGGAGCATAACATCTAGCTCCCAACACTGCCAATTTATCTAAAACTGTTTCAACTTGTTTGGCTTGGGGTGCATGAAGACAGTCGAAGTAATAATGGCGTTCCGCGTCTAATATTTTCCAGTCTTCATCAAATAAGGTATCTTCGCAAATATGAGCGCCAAAAAACTTGTCTGTGTACAAAATCTTGGTTGCAGGGTCGTAGGTACAAAGACCATCAGGCCAACGGGGAGTTGGAACTGTGATAAATTTCAACTTATGTCCTTGTCCTAAATCAAAAGTATCTTCAAAACGGACAGCTTGAATGCGTGATTCCCACTCAGGAAAATCAGTTTTCAAAGCATTAGCAGCAGGACGGGAGCAAATCAAGGTAGCTTGCGGTGCTAGGAAGAGTAATTCTTCGAGGGTAACTCGGCGGTTGGGGTTGACGTGACCGAGAATAATATAATCAAGGGTACTGAAATCAAGATGTTGTGATAATTGTTCTATGTAAATAGCCGTGAAAGATTCACCAGGAGGGTCAATTAAAGCTTTTTTATCAGCCTGAATCAGATAAGAATTGGCTGTAGTCCCCTTTTGACGGGAATACTCAACTTCAAATTTTAGACGATCCCAAGTACGCGATCGCAACATTAGCGTTTGTTCACCAATATTTGCCACTTGTACATCTCTGGGGCGACTGAATGTAGCAACGGTCATAATCATCTCCTCTCAGTTGGGTACTAGGAATTAATCAGCTAAAAACATCTAGTTGGCATATTTAAATTAGATGAAAATCTTGTGGGGAGGGCAAATATTCCCGCCCATGTCATGCAAGTTAAATGTGGAACAGCTTACTCTCTTCAGTATTCTTCTTTATGGCGCTTTCGATAGTGTTGGGATATTTTTTGTTCTGGGTCAATACCGTCAAAGGTAGGGGGTAGCCAAACTCGCAGAATTAACAGGATTCCTAACACTAATAGGAAGGCACAAGTCGCTAAAACTTGACTCCAATTTGTTTCTAGTACGCCTTTAACAATCACTTCTCGTAAGGCGGAAACAATGGAGACTTCTACAGCAACTCCAATAGATATGCGTTGTTCTTGGAGGTAAATAATTAGCAGCCGAAATAACTCTACTAAAATTAGCAAAAATAAGATATCGGCAGTAACTACATGGAAATCTAAGGGAGGAAGTAGGGAAAGAAACATATCCCAGACTTCAATAGCCATGAAGCTAAATAAACCAATACATAAGGAAATCACAATCACATCTTGAATGAATTCCAAAGAGCGGACGATGCGACCCCGATTAATTTCGTAAACAGAAACTTTGCCATTTTCTGAAACAGGTTTGTACATATAGCCGTCCTATTTGATTTATGAATTTATCGTTCGCGTAGCGCATACCGCCAAGTCGCCAATGTCGCCAAGTTAAGAAGTTCAGAAATGATTTAGGACTGCTATATCATTGGGGATTGGGAATGGGGTTTCAATCTAAAATTGATTTAATAATGATTGCCGATTTTGCGATGATGAACGGTGGTCATGGCATTGACATTGGCGACTCTACCTGTTTCGACAGTGCTGTAAATCACCCAATGGTCGCCACAATCCATGCGGCTGGTGATTTCACATTCCATATAGGCTAAAGAGTCTGCGAGGATGGGGGAACCATTAGTTGCTGGATAAGTTTTTACTCCTTCAAAACGGTCTGCACCAGGAGCAAAACGCTTGAGGAAATGTTTCATTAATCCTTGATAGTTATCTTCTCCGAGGACATTTAAAACGAAGTTATCGCCTCGTTGCATTAAGGATTCAATTGCGCGGTCTTTAGAAACTGCAATGGCTACTCCTAAAGGATTTAAACTGGCTTGTATCACCCAAGAAGCCAACATTGCACTTTGAAGTTCACCTTTTTCGGTGGTGATGATATATAATCCAGTGCTAATTCTGCCTAAAGCTTTTTCTAAATCGCTGTTGATGGATTTATTTTTTTTGATAGTGCGATCGCGAGTCAACCATTGACCCATATCTGTACCCGCTTCTTCACACAATTGTTCTGTCCTTTTTACCGGAGCTTCTTTAATTAGAATAGGTGGAAATGCCTCAACTAATCCTAACTCTTGAAACTTATTACGTAAGGGGTAAACAGGTTCATCTTCTCCGCCACCAGACTCTAATAAACCGATTGTTTGCTTCTGATGCACAGCTGCCAAAATAGTATTTACAGCAGCTTGAGCCGTAACTGAATATTGCGATGGCATAGCAATCACTATACCAGCAGCTTGAGATACTAATTCTCTGACTTCTTGTGGTTCAGTACTATTGATGTCTATCAATTCTACAGCTACACCTGTTTTAGTACATCCATGACCCAAAGTATGGGCTAAATGTTCACTATAGCCGTAATCTTCAGCATAAAATACAGCAACTAATATCTCTGTTTTAGCTTGTTCTAAACTCCAGGTTAGATACTTGTTTAACCATTGAGGAATATGATGTTGTAAGAGAGGTCCATGACCTGTAGCTACTGTCTTGATTTCTAAGTTTCCAATCCGTTTTAAAGCTGCTAAAACTGACCGTGCATTCGGTCCCATGAGACAATCATAGTAATACTTAAAATCATCTTCGATGATGGAGAAATTTTCATCATAGGTATCGTCATCACAATAGTGCATCCCAAACACATCACAGGTGTAGAGAATTCCTGTTTTGTGATCATAAGTCAAAATTGTATCAGGCCAGTGTAAGTTAGGTGCAGATATAAATTCTAAGTTGTGACCATTACCTAACTCTAAACGCTGTCCGCTTTTTACCACCAGCGATTTAAATGGCTGATGAACCATATTTTCTAGAAACTGAATTGCTACCTTAGAACCAACAACCGTAATCTCAGGAGCTAACTGTAAAATATCTTTAACTAAACCACTATGGTCTGGTTCCGTATGACTAATAATCAAATAATCTATTTTATTTGGATCAATTAAACCTGCCACTATCTCAAGATATAGTTCCTCAAATTTGCGATGTGAAGTATCAACTAAAGCAGTTTTTTCAGCTTGAATTAAAAATGAGTTATATGTTGTTCCATTTCGTAAAACAAATTCCACATCAAAACGCTCCCGATCCCAATCGAGACAACGAATAGCAGTGGTTTGATCAGCAATTTCTACCGTTTGAACAGTTAAACGTCCGACATTAATAGCTTGAGTATTGTCTGTAAGTATGACCATTAATTTTCACCTACAAAAATCTAGAAACTTCAATATGCTTTTATATTGAACTAGAAACTCCAATTAGTAAAATGTCAATTTCTCAAGTTACTCATTAGTAATATTTATGGTTTATTCGCATTAAAGCAGCATTGACTTTCATCAATACTAATCATTAGTTTGATGCTGCATGATAAAGTTCTTAACTCTGCGTCCTCTGCGCCTCTGCGGTTCAGTAAATTTGTGTTGAAACCTAGAAAGCGCTGAAAAAACCAAGGTTACACCACTTTAAAAAGAGAATGCGACAGATACCCATCATCAAAGCCTTGTTATGTCTGGCTTTCTTAATTTTGAATTTTGTTCACGCAGCGTGTCCGAAGGAGATATTTTGAATTGGTATTACTCTACACCACCAACCCGCAACCTTTGACAAACTAACTCAGCCGCCAACTCTATAGCCGCCTTCATACTCGTAGCATCAGCAATTCCCTGACCTGCAATATCAAATGCTGTACCATGATCTGGTGAAGTCCGCACAAAGGGTAAACCAATGGAAGTATTCACGGCGCGGTCAAAAGCCATCAACTTCACTGGAATTAAGCCTTGGTCGTGATATAGTGCCAAATAAGCATCGGCAGGATTTTGAATAGCAGAATTGCCATACCAAGCTTGACCAGGTTTAACCCACATTGTATCTGGTGGTATGGGTCCATCTAGCTGAAAATTGGGGCGTTTTTGCCGTTCTTGTTCTAACCAGGGAATTAACCAATCTTGTTCTTCTGTTCCCAGTTGTCCCTGTTCGCCACTGTGGGGATTTAATCCCGCGATCGCAATTCTCCCATTTTTTAACCCAAAGTCTGCGGCTAAACACTCCACCAGTAAATCTAATTTTCTTGTCAATAACTGCGGTGTTAATGTATCAGCTACTTGACAAAGAGGTATATGTGTGGTTGCAAGTAGAGTCCTAAGTATCCAATTAGTATAAGGCGATCGCGCCACAAATAACATTCCGAAGCGGTCAACACCAGATTTTTCGGCTAAAAGCTCCGTTTGCCCTGGATAATTGTAACCTGCTAACTTCCAAGCAGATTTCGCAATGGGGCCTGTGACAATACCATCAAATTTACCGGATAGCGTGCAGGCGATCGCATACTCCATATAGGCAAAACTCGCCGCACCACTAGCAGCATTACCATTACCTATAATAATATTGTTGGCAATATCCCTATCTAATGGCACATCCATAACTTTTAACTCCTCTGGATTTGCTAAATCTGTGGCATTCAGCCTTTCATAAACCTGAATCAGCAAATCCCTACTACCTACCACAGTCACGTCGCAGTTTTGACCAATAGCTGAATCTGCCAAAGCCTTTAAAATGACTTCAGAGCCAATTCCCGCCGGATCTCCCAGAGTCAGCGCCAAACGTGGGCGATTGACTTTTGATAAATTTACTGTGTTATCTTGAGTGCTTTGATACATAATATTACTTAACAATCTGGTAAATAAACGACTGCCATCAGCCAAAATTAGAGATTGATCATCAAACTGGTTTAGAATTATTTACACAGGTCTAATTAAACAGTAGCCTTTGTAGAGCTTTTGGTAGAGCTAGTTTACCTAAAACTACATCAGGCAATTGGTAGACATAAAATTAAAATGCTTACACTTCTGGGTTTAAGCAAGAAAAAAATGTGAGCATTTGTGAGCATTTTTGAACCAGTCCCAAAACAGTCAATCTCAGGGAAAACCTGAAGATTGACTGACCATCAACCATTCGTAAAGGAGTATCACACCAATGGGCGGCGAAATTCTCAATGCAGCGCTATTGTCTTTCAGCTTAATCTTCGTGGGTTGGGCTTTAGGTGCTTTGTTACTGAAAATTCAGGGCGCAGAGGAATAATCCTCGCAGAAGAGGAACGGGGGCAGGGGAGAAGGGGAAAGGTTGTGAAGCATCAACCGGGAATGTAAAGTAATTTCTAACTCACCCCCGCTCCCTGCTCCCCCGCCTCTTCTCCCCACTCCCCTGCCTTTCTGTATGAATAAAGTTTATTAAAATAACGTAAACTTTTGTTTAGAGAGCTAATTCTGTTAAGATTCATTTCATAAAAGTTAAAAATTTATTACTACCCTCATGACTTTATTAATCGTCGGTGCCACTGGCACCTTAGGAAGACAAGTGGCTCGTCGTGCTATCGATGAGGGGCATAAAGTACGCTGTCTGGTGCGGAGTCCCAAAAGAGCCGCATTTCTCAAAGAATGGGGTGCGGAATTAGTGCGCGGAGATTTATGTAACCCTGAAAGCCTCACAGCAGCGCTATCTGGTGTAACAGCAGTCATTGATGCGGCGACATCTCGTGCTACAGATTCACTGACTATTAAACAAGTCGATTGGGATGGACAGGTAGCATTAATTCAAGCTGCCAAAGCTGCGGGTGTAGAACGTTTTATATTCTTTTCTATTCTTGATGCCGAGAAGTATCCTGAAGTGCCACTGATGGAAATTAAGCGGTGTACAGAAGTATTTTTAGCTGAATCTGGTATAAATTACACAATTTTACGGTTAGCTGGCTTTATGCAAGGCTTAATCGGTCAATATGGGATTCCGATTTTGGAAAATCAACCGGTTTGGGTAACTGGTAATTCTTCCCCCGTGGCTTACATGGACACTTTGGACATTGCTAAATTTGCGATTCGCAGTTTGAGTGTGCCAGAAACCCAGAATAAAGCTTTCCCTGTAGTGGGTACTCGTCCTTGGAGTGCTGAAGAAATCATTGGTTTGTGTGAGCGTTTGTCTGGTAAAGATGCCAGAATCACCCGAATGCCAATTAACCTGCTGCGTACCATCCGCCGTGTCATCCGCTTCTTTCAGTGGGGCTGGAATGTTGCAGACAGATTGGAGTTTACAGAAGTCTTAGCCAGTGGTAGACCGTTAAATGCGCCAATGGATGAAGTATACCAAGTTTTTGGCTTAGACCAAGGACAAACCACAACTCTAGAAAGCTACCTGCAAGAGTATTTCAGTCGCATTATGAAGAAACTCAAAGAGCTAGACTACGAGAAAACTAAATCTAGAAAGAAAAAAGAGAAGCCCAAAAAAACTCCGTTTAAACAATCTTCCAAAGCTAATAGTCAATAAAATTATTTGTCATGAGTCATTGGTCATTGGGAAGTTACCGTCTTCTCCCCCCTGCACCCTGCACCCTGCACCCCTGCCTCTTCAGGGGTTTGAGCTAATTTTTTTGCAGACTAATGACTACATTGGCCAAAGTATGTCACGATGGCATAAGTAAAAAGCATCTTTTAAACTTGGATATTTGAGTGTGCCGAAAGCAGGCATTATTTACAATGACATTAAACCGATAGCGGGTCGCATCGCTATCGAACTGAAAGACAGTCTCACCGCAGCCGGTTGGGATGTAGTTGTCACCAGAAGTATTGGTGGCATATTGGGCTACTCTAACCCAGAGAGTCCTGTGTGCCACACGCCCATTGAAGGACTTACTCCTCCTGGTTTTGACTCAGAAATGAAGTTTGCTGTGGTCTTAGGGGGAGATGGCACTGTTTTAGCAGCTTCGCGTCTAGTCGCTCCGACTGGTATTCCCCTGTTAACGGTGAATACTGGTCACATGGGATTTTTGACGGAAACTTATATAAATCAACTGCCGCAAGCCATAGAGATGGCAATGGCGGGTGATTTTGAAATCGAAGAACAATCCATGCTGACTGTGAAAGTTTTTCGCGGTGAGTCTGTGCTGTGGGAAGCTTTGTGCTTAAACGAAATGGTTTTGCATCGAGAACCATTAACTTCGATGTGCCATTTTGAAATCGCCATAGGGCGACACGCACCAGTGGATATTGCTGCCGATGGTGTGATAGTTTCTACCCCCACAGGTTCCACCGCTTATTCATTAAGCGCTGGTGGTCCGGTGATCACTCCGGGTGTACCTGTATTACAGTTAGTCCCCATTTGTCCCCACTCCCTAGCTTCCAGGGCGTTGGTATTTCCAGATACGGAAATAGTTAACATTTACGCAGTTAATATTCCTCGACTGGTGATGGTAGTAGATGGTAATGGGGGATGTTATATTTTCCCAGAGGATCGGGTAAATTTAGAGCGATCGCCCTATAAAGTCCGATTCATTCGCCTACAACCACCGGAATTCTTCCGCATTTTGCGAGAAAAGCTCGGTTGGGGTCTACCACATATCGCCAAACCAACATCAGTAGAGTTACCCTAGAACCGTAGGGCTACCGGAGGGCGGAAGTCAAAAGTCAAAAGTCTTGATTTCGGGATTTGGAAATTTTTGAACTGGTATACCTATTTACGCCTGGCTGTAATAGTACAAATAAATCAGCTTCGTTTAAAGATAGCGATCGCCGGAGGCGGGGCTTTGCCCATCGCTATCTACATCCACAATGGAATTAGGAATCAGGGATAAAAATTGCATCTGATAACTCAATGGCTGATACTTGAATGTGTTAAAACACTCAGCATTACCATCATAAAAAACCTGCAATTACATATCTGGCTGATTTATGGACTTTCTTCCGAAGGTCTAGACAATCTTAAATCCCCAATCCAAGATTCCAAATTATGATGACAATTGCTCACAGTCCCTGTGTTTTGGTGATTGAAACCGATGAGAGTCTAGCAAATCAGTTGTCCTTTGATTTGCGAGAAGCTGGTTATGAAGCGATTTTGGCTCATGATGCGGCTAGCGGTTTACAATACTCCCGCGATCGCCAACCTGCTTTAATTGTTATAGACCGGATGCTCTCAGGAGAATCAGGACTATCGTTGTGTAAAAATCTCAGAATTGCTGGGATGTGCGCCCCTGTTTTGGTACTCATGGCCAGAGATACAGTAGATGACCGAGTAGCTTGTTTAGAAGCTGGGGCTGATGATTATGTCCTTAAGCCTTATCGCCCAGAAGACTTTTTGAAGTTAATTCGCCTCTATTTAAAACCTGAAGTTGATACCAGCGAACAGTTACGCTTTGGGGATTTAATTTTAGATGTCGCCACCCGTCGCGCTATACATAACGGGCGGACAATTGACTTAACCATGAAAGAATTTGAACTCTTAAAATTTTTAATGGAACACCCCCGTGAAGTATTAACCCGCGAACAAATTTTAGAAAACGTCTGGGGTTACGACTTTATGGGTGAGTCGAATGTCATAGAAGTTTACATTCGCTATTTACGCCTCAAAATTGAAGATGAAAGTCACAAGCGCCTGATTCAAACAGTGCGGGGTGTGGGTTATGTTTTACGCGAGTCTTAAAGTTAATATGAGAATTATCCCAAAAAATTAGGAATTAAGTATGGCAGATGCCAAAAACGTACTAGGGACAGACCTGGAGAGTTGCTGTACATCTCCCATGACTGGCTATTACCGCGACGGGTTTTGTAATACAGGTGGTCAGGATTTTGGGATGCACGTTGTTTGCGCCCAAGTCACAGCAGAATTTTTAGAATATACCAAATTGCAGGGAAATGACCTCAGCACACCAGTTCCCGAATTTAATTTTCCCGGATTACGGCCAGGCGATAGCGCCAGCGCTGCTGCTAAAGCAGATCGCTGGTGTTTATGTGCAGCGCGTTGGCAAGAAGCTTTAGAAGCTGGTGTTGCGCCGCCAGTTGTCCTGGCAGCGACTCATGCTAGAGCCTTAGAGGTGTGTTCTCTAGAAGATTTGCAAAAACACGCCGTCAGGTAGGGAGTGGGGAGTAGGGAGTGAGTATTAATCCGGTAAGTTACGTGGCGGTACAGTTCTTCCCTCGTAGAATTGTTTCTGAAGTTTAGTTAGTCCTAACCATGCGGCTCCAAAGGCGAGGGGTGTGATAGTCTCAAGGACAACGGCTAAAACTGACGTAGTATCAAAATATAGTCCCAATATGGGAATACTTGCTAAAGCCAATACTGCTATCACGCCACACCAAAATTTCAGGCGTTGAATCTGTGCGATCGCACCTCGACAACTGGCACAATGGACAGTATGAGAATGATACCTCTCTAGCAGATGTTCTTTAGGTATTGCTGGCGGGAAACTTTCACCCGGAAAAGGTTCAGCTTTGTATTGGTTCACCCATTGACGCAACTCAAACACAAAACTATCAGCTTTAGTAGCTAGATAAAACGCTTTCGTAAAATTAGGGCTACCCCCCTTCGCAGCTAAATAACGTTCTTGATAGTGCAGAAAAATTTGGTCATCTTCTAAAACACCATTTTGTCCAATATGGACATACCAGCGTGGTCTGAGTTTAATCAAGAAGCCTGGAAGTTTAGCAGGAAACTTAAAGGGAAAACGAGCAAATAAACGACACTCGCCTTTACGGATAGGTGTAGCATAAACACTTGTGATCACTCTGCCACGCTCCGAGTTAATATCATGCCACATCAAAGCCGGGGCGACGAAGGTTGTAGATAATTTTCCCGTCTGGTCTGGTCGTAACCCGTGCTGCCAAATGCCCTTAAATCCTTGCTTTCCCGATTCAGTTACCTCCAGTCCCAAAGGTGCTGCATTCTTCCTGTTACCCACCGTTTCATGATGTGTGAAAGATATATGACTGGGGTCGAGGATATTTTCTAGCAGTGTCAGGGCATCATAAGGGACATCTCTAAAAGTATTAATTACAACCCATCCCTCAGCAGATTCTTGCAGAGGTTCAATTACCGGAACTTTAGTGTTTGTCGCATTTTCAGCTTTGCCGGCGAACACAAATAATAGTTCTTGGCGTTCCGTGGTGGGTAAAGATGTCGCACAAGCACGTTTAGAAGTCTCTGCTGTTCCACCTGCAACTTGTTGGGGAATGCGTTGACAATGACCATCTCCAGAGAAAGACCAACCGTGATAAGGACACTCTAACAGCCCATCTTCGTTAATTCTACCTTCAGAAAGCGGTGCTAAACGGTGAGGACATTGGTCTACAAAAGCTTGCCAAGATTGAGTTTCCCTATCCCACCAAATGACAATATCTTTGCCCAACAGAGTAAACGGGGTGGGTTTAGATTTATCTAAATCTTCGAGGTAGTGGACAGGATACCATGCTTCTTGCCAATCAAAGCAATCCGGATCATTACCACCGGGAAGTATTTCTTCTACAGAATTATTGCCTAAATTAGGCTCTATATCCAGCATTTTCTTAAGTTATTAATTTAAATTAAAAGTAATAATAAAATTTATTTTTGCTATTGGCTTTCCTGCCATTGCTTCGCAACGCTGAAGCTAACAATCCAACCCACTTTAATTATATAGCTATTTTTAGGTAAATAGACCACGCGGTAGGGGCGCAAGGCCTTGCGCCCTGACGACAGATGTGGTTCAAATACATGAAAACTGCTATATTCACATCTTGCACCCGTCGCAATAACCCGCCGGAGGTTCAAACCCCCGTCTGATAGCGAAAGTCGTCTAAAGACGACTTGGAAAATATTTCAGTCCATTTTAATGGACTTTAGCTATGAGCGCGGAAATTTATTTCCGCGCGGGTTTTGTAGCTGATTTCAAATGGTGCAAGATGTGAATTAATTCTTCTCCAACCTCAAAAGTCAATTAACGTCGCGCCTTCTTTTCAAAATACTGCTGATGTTCTGCTGTGGCTAAATAATATTCACTCGCAGGTTTAATTTGTGTGACAATATTTTGCTCAAATTTACCAGACATTTGAAGTTTAGCCTTTGACTGCTGCGCTCTTTCTAACTGCTGCGGGTTGTGGCAAAATATCACAGACCTATATTGTTCTCCTTTATCTGCACCTTGGCGGTTGAGAGTTGTCGGGTCATGAATATCCCAAAATACCGCTAGCAAATCATCATAACTTACAGATTCTGGGTCATACTCCACCTGCACCACTTCCGCATGACCTGTAATTCTCGATAACACATCTAAATAACACGGGTTAGGAAAATGCCCACCCATGTAACCGACTGAGGTTGATTTTACGCCTTCCACCTTGCGAAATGCTGCTTCCACTCCCCAAAAACAGCCAGCACCAAAGGTCGCTTTTTCCATAACAGTTTGCAATATGAATTCTTTGAAAATACTAACGTGCTGGCTGAGGATGTTTTAAAAGCCAGTAGTAGCGTGGCAAGACTAAAATGTTGCAATAGATTTTTGAGAAAATTGAGATAAATCAATGTTTTCTGCTTTTCCCTAATGCACTATTTTAAGCTTGTCACGCCAGTAGGGTGGGTTACGCTGCGCTAACCCACCATTATCATTAAGTTTATGGTGGGTTACGGACTACCGTCCTAACCCACCCTACAAATTGGAGATTTTTTTATTTGTCAGTCCCTAACATCTTCAGGTTTGCTTCTGATATACAGGTGCAAGTCCATCAATCGCCGGGCCATTAATTACTTTACCCTTAGCATCAAACCGCGAACCATGACAAGGACAATCCCAAGTTTCTTCTGAAGAATTCCAGGCGACAATACATTTTAAGTGGCTACAGACTGCGGAATGCTCATGCAAAGTGCCGTTTTCGTCTCGGTAGGCGGCAATTTTAGTTAAGCCTTGACGCACTACTGCACCTGTCCCGGCGGGAATCTTTTCCACAGAATCAACTTCCCCTGGTGTTACCCAATCTAAATACTGGGTAGCAATGTTAATATTTTCAGAGACAAAATCACCTGTTGCGCCAATTCTGGTTCTTAATGGGTCGTAAACTTCAGCCCAGGTATTTTTTCGCCCCAAAATCATATCATTGAGTAGCATTCCGGCGATGGTTCCGTGGGTCATTCCTAAACCTGTGTCACCAGTGGCGATGTAGATATTATCTTCATCTAGGGGGTTTTTGCCAATGTAGGCAATGCCATCATCAGCGTTCATCACCTGACCCGACCAGCGAAATAACCTCTCTGTCGCCATTGGGAAACGTTCTCTTGTCCACACTTCTAGTCTGGCATATCGGGCATCAGCATCATTAGCTTGTCCGGTTTTGTGGTCTTCGCCACCCACAATTAAAACATCAGATTGTTCATCGAGATTTTGCAGGCGGATGTAGTGATAGGGGTCGAGAGTATCCCAGTAAAGGGCTTTGGTAATGGAATCGCGAGGAACTTTGATCCCAATCACAAATGTCATGTAAGCCGCCTGCTTGAAGTGCATGGTAGCTAAGTTACTAATTGGGGAATTGGTGGCTACAACTACAGCATCAGCTGTCACAACTTGACCATTGCTGGTTTCTACACGGGCGATCGCACCACCTGTAATTTTTTGTACGTGGGTTCCTGTATAAATTCTCCCACCCCGGCGTTGAATTGCTTCAGCTAATCCGGCTAGGTATTTCAGGGGGTCAAATTGTCCTTGATGAGGAAAGCGCAGACACATTCCTGTATCAAAGCCATTTACTGGTGCTTGGGGGACAAGTTCCACACTCGTTAGTCCGGCGCGGTGTGCTGCGGCTAATTCTCTTTGCATCTCATCCACAGATTCCAGGTCAGGAGAAAAGAGATAACCGTTGAGTCGCTCAAAGTCACAGTCGATTTGTTCACGAGAGGCGATCGCCTGTATGATATCTATTGCTTTAGTATGACTTTGGGCAATCTGCTTTGTCCGTTCTTCTCCGTGGATATCCTCAAGTTCAAAGTAACGATGATACAATACATTGGAAAGGTGAGCCGTTGTCCGGCTAGTTTGACCCCCACCAATAGGGCCATCATCTAGCACCACTACTGATTTACCTTCACGACTTAGCATATAAGCAGTGGACATTCCCGCCATCCCTGCACCGACGACGCACACATCAGCGTGAATATTTTCCGCCAGTACAGATTGATCTGGTACATCTGCTGTGGTCATCCAAATAGAAGTTGTTTTCCCAGAATCGTTTTGCATATTTTTGTAGTTTTTCAAGTCTAAATGATCTGCTGATAGCAGATTATTGAAATCATAAATTCTGTACGATTCTAAATCTAATTTATTAGTGATATATCTGCTGAATGATAGACTTTGCTAATCTACTATTTTGCAGAAGTAATTTTCAATATTTGATTATATGCAATTCCTCTGTAAACTTTAAAAAACTAGTAAATATCTAGCTTTTATTTTATGTCTATTGTTATATAGATAAACAAATATAGCTGTCTTAGGAAAGATATTCGCAATTAAATAATTTGGATATACATACAATAATATTCCTTTAGATATATATTTATATAGCAATCATGAAAATGCCCATAAATGTTAATATTTGGCTGTAAGATAAATCCAGTCAATAGCATTTATCAAAAAATATTAATTTTAATTCAAGTTATTTTATTTTGATAGTTTAAAAACTGCTGAATCACCCAGCCTGAAAGCCAAAATTTAGAGAAGTTATATATATGCCACAGTATTTCGGAAAATTACCAGTAACTCACCAACCGTGGACAACTATTGGGACGGTGCAAACTGTCAGAACAAGCGATCGCACTCTCAGTTTTGTTTGTGGTGATGCACTGCTGACCATCAGCGTACTTGCTGCCAATTTAGTCCGTGTACGCCTAGCACCAACGGGAGAATTTATACCCCGCCGTTCTTGGGCGATCGCATTAGATGATGCAGAATGGGCAACAGTACCTTTTGAGGTCAGGGAAACAGAAGCAACGGTAGAAATTATTACAGTTCAAATGCGTGTGTGTGTACATAAGCAAAACTGCCGGATTACTTGCTTTGACAAAGCCAATCGTCCATTTGCCCAAGATGCAGAAATGAGTATGGGTTGGCGCATGGGTGCGGTTGCAGGTTGGAAGGAAATTGCTCCCAATGAACATTTTTATGGCTTTGGTGAACGCACAGGTTTTCTGGATAAACTCAGCGAAGTTAAAACTAACTGGACGGTGGATGCTTTAGATTATGATGCCCTCACTGATGCCATGTACCAGGCTATCCCGTTTTTTATGGCTTTGCGTCCTGATGTGGGCTATGGTATCTTTTTAAACTCTACCTTCTGGAGTCAGTTCGATATTGGTGTGGCACAACCTGGTGTCTGGAAGATGGAAACTCATGGCAATGAGTTAGATTATTATATTATTTATGGTCCCGAACCTGCTCAAATTCTGTGTACATACACGCACTTAACAGGGAGGATGTCGCTACCGCCAAAATGGTCTTTGGGCTATCATCAATGTCGTTGGAGTTACGACTCAGAAAACGTAGTGCGGGAACTGGCGCGAGAATTTCGCCAACGTCGTATTCCTTGCGATGTCATTCACCTCGATATTGACTATATGCACGGTTATCGGGTGTTTACTTGGAGTCCTAAACGCTTCTCAAATCCCGAAAAAATGATTGCTGATTTGGCTGGAGATGGTTTTAAAACAGTCACAATTATTGATCCGGGTGTGAAGTATGAACCAGAAGCTAATTATCATGTTTTTGACCAAGGAATAGATCACGATTATTTTGTGCGTCAAGCTGATGGAGTCTTGTTTCACGGCTATGTTTGGCCGGATAAGGCTGTTTTTCCTGACTTTTTGCGGTCTGATGTGGGTAACTGGTGGGGTGATTTACACAAAAGTTTGACAGATATTGGTGTAGCGGGAATTTGGAATGATATGAATGAACCTGCTATAGATAATCGTCCTTTTGGGGATGGTGGTCAAAAAATCTGGTTTCCTTTGGATGCACCGCAGGGTATTGATGCTACTCATGGGGAGGTGCATAATTTGTATGGTTTGATGATGGCGAAATCGTCTCATGAAGGTTTGAAACGTCATCGTTCTACAGAGCGATCGTTTGTGTTGACGCGTTCCGGTTATGCTGGTGTGCAGCGTTGGTCTGCGGTGTGGATGGGAGACAACCATTCTTTATGGTCACATTTGGAAATGTCTTTGCCCATGCTGTGTAATATGGGACTTTCGGGTGTGGCTTTTGTGGGTTGTGATATTGGGGGCTTTGCAGGTAACGCCACACCGGAATTATTCGCGCGTTGGATGCAGGTGGGAATGCTTTATCCTTTGATGCGTGGACATTCGGCTTTATCTACAGCTCGTCATGAACCTTGGGTATTTGGCGATCGCACTGAAAATATCTGTAGAGAGTATATTAATCTGCGTTACCAACTATTACCATACATTTACAATCTTTTTTGGGAAGCAGCCACAACGGGCGCACCGATTATCCGACCATTATTATATCATTTCCCTAACGATCCTCAAACCTACAGTCTCTACGATCAGGTGTTACTGGGTGCGTCGCTGATGGCTGCACCAATTTACCGCCCTGGAGTTGAGCATCGTTCTGTTTACTTGCCTGAAGGTATTTGGTATGACTGGTGGTCTGGTGAACGTTACGTAGGACAAACTCACATCCTGGCTCATGCACCATTAGAAAAAATGCCTCTTTATGTCCGTAGTGGTGCAATTATCCCGATGCAGCCTGTCAGCCAATATGTTGATGCCCAACCACTGGAATACATCCGGTTACGAGTTTGGCCTGGTAATGGGATATATACTTTTTTTGAAGATGATGGACATACCTTTGAGTATGAAAAGCAAAATTTTTCCCTGAGAAATATCAATATATTTACACAAGGGAACCAAATAACCGTGGAAATTGGCGACCGAGAAGGTAAATGGACACCGACACCGCGTGACCTAATTGTAGAACTTGTGGGCGTGGGTGAGCAGCGCTTCCCAGATGATGGTCGGGGACGGAGCCTGAAATTTTAAAATTATGTTGAGAGATAGATGATTTTGTCTCCATTATTCTCTAATGTAGACTTTACAAGCAAAAAATATGCATATAGATAGAGAAAAAATTGATAAATAGCGGGTAGCGTAAGTTACGTAGTTATGTAAATTTTAGCTCTTTAGAAATAATACACATTATTACGCTAGACAGTTCGGTGGTAAAAACTTCCATGTTCAACATCAACCGCTTGCAACTGCAAGATTTACATAGATTACGAGTGGTGCAAGTGGCAAGTGCCATCCCAGTATTAGTCGGTGTTTTGGTACTGTTTGGCTGGTTATTTGAGATCGAATTTCTCAAAAGGTTTGGCGATATCAATGTAGTGACCATGAAGCCGAATGCAGCTGTAGGCTTTTTACTATCTGGTGCATCGTTGTGGATGTTGCAGATGAGAGAAGGTAAAAGGGACAGTTATAGCATTGCTTATTTACGCTGGTCGAGAATTTGTGCAGCCGTCGTTACCTTAATTGGTTTACTCACCATCAGTCAATATTTGTTCAACTGGAATTTGGGCATTGACGAGTTATTGTTCCAGGATCAACCGAATGCTTTATTTACATCCCATCCAGGGCGAATGGGGTTTAATACTGCTTTAAATTTTATCTTGGTGGGTATAGCTCTCGAAATATTGGCGCGTCCCAAAAATCGCCGTAATTCTTGGTATATTCAAATTTGCGCCCTGATAGGAATTTTAATGTCTTTACAGGTACTCATTGGCTATGCCTATAAAGTCCAAATCTTCTCCCGTATTGCCTCATTCACAACATCAATGGCATTACATACGGCATTAACCTTCATTGTACTTTGTGTAGGACTGCTGTGGACGCGTCCAAATCAGGGATTAATGCAGGTAGTGATGAGTGATACCTACGGCGGTTTAATTGCGCGTCGGTTATTGCTGGTCGCGATCGCCATACCATTAATTTTAGGCTGGTTAATCCTCCAAGGTCAATTAGCCGGACAATACGGTTCAGCTTTTGCTCTATCGCTATTTGCAATCATTTTAATTATAATTTTTACAACTTTTATTTGGCAAAGTTCAGCCGTAATTTCCCGCCTGTGTCGTCAACATGATGAGGCGCAAAAAAAACTCAGGGCTTATGAAGAAAAACTCAGAAGTTTTGTAGATGCTAACGTGATTGGAATTAAGTTTGGGGATGTGTATGGAGGTATTCACGAAGCAAACGACGCATTTCTCCAGATGATTGGCTACACGCGTGAGGATCTGTTAACAGGCAAGTTAAGTTGGCGAAATATCACACCTCCAGAGCATCTATACTTAGATAAGCAAGGAATCGCTGAAGCCCAAGGAAATCTCAACGGTGCTTGTACTCCTTATGAAAAAGAATATATTCACAAAGATGGTAGGCGAATTCCAGTTTTAGTTGGTTACGTATTGGTAGGCGAAAACCGAGAAGAATCAGTGGTGTTTATTCTCGATTTAAGTGAACGCAAGGCAGCAAGGCAACAAATAGTCCAACTGAATAAGGATTTACAGCGTCGGATTGCGGAATTACAAACTTTATTTCAAGTCATCCCCATTGGGATTGGCATTGCTGAAGATGCGGAATGCAAAACTATTAGAGCTAACCCCTGTTTAGCTCAACAATTGGGAGTATCACCAGATAAAAATGCCTCTCTGAGCGCTCTTGGTACCGAAAAACCGACAAATTTTAAAGTCTACAGCGAGGGTAGAGAATTATTACCGGAAGAACTACCCATGCAGTACTGTGCTGCTCATGGAGTGGAAATGCTTAATTGTGAACTGGATATTGTTCATGAAAATGGCAAAGTTGTGAAGTTGCTAGAACACGTCGCCCCATTGTTTGATGAGGAGGGTAACAGCAGAGGTAGCGTTGGCGCGTTTTTGGATATTACGGAACGTAAGCAGGTAGAAGAAACAATCCAAAATGAGCAAAAATGGCTGGAAGATGTGTTGAATATGATGCCTCTGCCATTACTGTTTATTGAACCAGAAACGGGGCGCGTCATCTTTGCTAATCGAGCGGTGGATGAATTAGCTGGAGGTGAGTTTCCCAAAGGTATCCCAGTGAAAGAATATCACACAGCATATTACTGCACAGATACGGCAGGAAATCGCATCCCTAACGACCAAATACCAGGGGCGCGGATAGCCCGTGGAGAACGTTTGGATGGATTAGAGATGGACTGGCATACGAAAGAGTCTGTACGCTCTATAAGGATATTTTCTGATACCCTCCCAGCAATGCACGGTCATCCAGCTACCTGTGTATCAGCTTTCCAAGACATTACCAATCTCAAGGAAATAGAAAAAGCTAGAACATTAAACTACAGAAGGTTACAGCTGCTATTTAACACAGCCAGCGATTTATTATCCAGTCAGCAGCCATTAGCATTAATTCACAGCTTCTACCAAAAATTGGCGGAACAGATTGGTTTAGATGTTTACTTTAACTATTTAGCTGAAGACAACTCTCAGGTAATGCGCCTAGCATCTTTCACAGGTGTTTCTGAGGAAATCGCCAAAGAACATGAGTGGTTGAATTTTGGTCAATCACTGTGCGGTACTGTAGCCCAAGAACGCCATCCTATATATATCGAAAATGTTCAGCAATCAACTGATCCAAGAACAGCATTAATTCAGGATTTAGGAATTACAGCTTTTTATAGTTATCCGTTAATAGCATCGGAACGGCTTTTGGGTACTGTGTGTTTTGGTAGCCGCAGTTGTTCTCAATTCAGTGAAAATCAAAGAGGGATGATGCAAGCTGTATGCGACCAAATCGCGATCGCAATGGAAAGAGCGAGTTTAATTACTTCTTTGCAGCAGCAAACTGAGCAATTGCGAGAAGCCAACCGCATGAAGGATGAGTTTCTGGCGATATTATCTCATGAGTTGCGATCGCCTCTCAATGCTATTCTCGGCTGGGCGCAATTATTGCGATCGCGCAAACTCAGCGATATTCAAATAGCCAAGGCGATGGAAACTATTGAACGCAATGCGAGGATGCAAACCCAGCTAGTAGAAGACTTGCTAGATATCTCCCGGATGATTAGAGGTAACTTACATCTCAATGTTTGTACTTGCGATTTGGTTCCTTTAATTGAGTCAGCCATTGAGACAGTTCACCTAGCCGCCCAAGCCAAAGAAATTGATTTGAGCATTTCTCTGATTCCCTCCCCAGAAATGCAGCCGGATCATTCGAGATTTTTAGTTTCTGGTGATATTGAGCGGTTACAACAAATCATCTGGAATTTATTATCTAATGCCATCAAATTTACACCTACAGGCGGTAGGGTAGAAATTAGACTTTGCCAGAGCATTGAGGATGGTGAAAAATTAGCCAGAACAATCACTAGCTATGCTCAAATTCAAGTCATTGATACAGGTATTGGGATCAAGCCGGAATTTCTCCCTTATGTTTTTGACCGCTTTCGTCAAGCCGATAGCTCTAGTACTAGGTCTTATGGCGGTTTAGGATTAGGTTTAGCGATTGTCCGTCATTTAGTCGAATTGCATGGTGGTACTATCTCTGTCGATAGTCGGGGTGAAGACCAAGGCGCAACCTTTACTGTTAAGTTACCACTGTTGTTAGAAACTAAGGCAGTGATTCCTGATTCAGTTAATCGGAACAACGCAGATTTTGCTGATCCGTCCCCAGTTCCCTCGCTTTTAGGTGTGCGGGTGCTGGTGGTCGATGACGAAATGGACACTCGTGATTTTATCACTACGGTACTGCAAGAGTGCCAAGCCGAAGTTAAAGCGGTAGAATCGGTTTCAGAGGCATTACAGGTGATTTTAGACTGGAAACCGGATGTTTTAGTCAGTGATATTGCCATGCCAGAAGAAGATGGTTATTCGTTAATCCGGAAAGTGCGATCGCAACCACCAGAAAAAGGCGGTAAAATTCCCGCAGCCGCATTAACAGCTTATGCTAGAGCAGAAGACCGCACAAGAGCCATCCAAGAAGGATATCAGTTACACTTACCTAAACCCATTGAGCCGGCTGAGTTAGCTACAGTAGTGGCGAGTCTTGTAATTCGTAATTCGTAATCATATAAGCTATATCATAGCCCCCTCCTCGCTTGCGGGGCTACGGTGTACACACAAGTGATCTGATCCCCCTAAATCCCCCTTAAAAAGGGGGACTTTAAGAAATTTTCCCCCCTTCTCAAGGGGGGTTAGGGGGGATCGAAACGCTGTTAGGCAACTTGATAAGATTTGTGTGTACACGGTAGCGCTTGCGGGGAGGGGGTTGGGGGTGGGGTTCTTGTCCCTCACTCAACTAGGAAACGCTATATTGCATTACTATCAGCTTGTGCTTGGAGAAGTATTATATGTCCTTTGTACCGTTACATATTCATAGTGATTACAGTTTACTTGATGGAGCCAGTCAGCTACCAGAATTGGTCGATCAGGCGATATCTTTGGGGATGAAGGCGATCGCACTCACCGATCACGGTGTCATGTATGGTGCGGTAGAATTAATTAAAATTTGCCGTAGTAAGAGTATTAAGCCAATTATTGGCAACGAAATGTATATTATTAACGGCGATATCACTAAACAAGAACGTCGTCCGAAATATCATCAAGTCGTTTTAGCTAAAAATACCCAAGGTTACAAGAACTTAGTTAAGATTACCACAATTTCCCACCTCGAAGGTGTGCAAGGTAAAGGAATTTTTTCGCGTCCTTGTATTAACAAAGATTTACTCAAACAATATCGGGAAGGCTTAATAGTTACCAGTGCTTGTTTAGGTGGAGAAATTCCCCAAGCCATCCTCAGTAATCGACCAGATGCAGCCCGGAAAATTGCTAAATGGTATAAAGAAATATTTGGTGATGATTATTATTTAGAAATTCAAGACCACGGTTCCCAAGAAGACCGCATTGTTAATGTTGAAATCGTTAAAATTGCGCGGGAATTAAATATTAAATTTATTGCTACTAACGACTCTCATTTTATCTCTTGTTTTGATGTCGAGGCACACGACGCGTTACTATGTATTCAAACTGGACAGCTAATTAGTGAAGATAAACGGATGCGTTATAGCGGCACAGAATATCTCAAATCTGCCGATGAGATGAAGCAGCTATTTCGTGACCATTTACCAGATGATATCATTGCTGAGGCGATCGCCACCACCGAAGAAGTAGCCGATAAGGTAGGCGTTTACGATATCATGGGTGATCCTCAAATTCCCACACCACCCATACCCTCTGGTCATACTCCTGACACTTACGCCGAAGAAGTAGCTTGGACAGGATTATTAGAAAGATTAAATCGCAAATCTCGCAGCGAAGTAGATGCAGTCTATAAAGAGAGATTGGAATATGAATTAAAAATGCTGCAAACAATGGGTTTTTCTACATACTTTTTAGTGGTGTGGGATTACATCAAATTTGCCAGAGATAATAATATTCCTGTCGGTCCCGGTCGTGGTTCTGCGGCTGGTTCATTGGTTGCGTATGCTATGAAGATTACCAACATTGACCCAGTACATCATGGCTTACTATTCGAGCGATTCTTGAACCCAGAACGTAAATCAATGCCTGATATTGATACAGATTTCTGCATTGAAAAACGTGATAAAGTCATTGAATATGTAACAGAAAAATATGGTAAAGATAGAGTTGCTCAAATCATCACATTTAACCGTTTGACTTCCAAAGCTGTGTTAAAAGATGTCGCCAGAGTCTTGAATATTCCCTATGGGGAATCAGACAAAATGGCGAAATTAATTCCAGTAGTGCGGGGTAAACCCACGAAATTGAAAGTAATGATTTCGGATAAAACCCCAGCCCCGGAATTTAAAGAAAGATATGATAATAATGCCCATGTACGCCATTGGCTAGATATGGCCATCCGCATTGAAGGAACCAACAAAACCTTTGGTGTCCACGCAGCTGGTGTAGTCATATCTGCTGACCCCTTAGATGAAATTGTCCCGCTTCAAAGAAACAATGACGGTTCAGTGATTACCCAGTATTTCATGGAAGACTTGGAATCAATGGGTTTGTTAAAAATGGATTTTCTAGGGTTACGTAACCTGACGTTAATTCAAAGAACAATTGATTTAATTGAAGAAACCAAAGGCTATCGCATTGACCCAGATGAAATTACAGGTCAGGAAAGAAAAGCGCAAAAAATCTTAGCCAAAGGTGAACATAGCAACCTACCCAAAGATGTCAAACAATCCTACGAACTTTTAGAAGCTGGGGATTTAGAAGGAATATTTCAATTAGAATCTTCAGGAATGCGTCAGATAGTCCGAGATTTGAAACCTTCTAATATTGAAGATATTTCTTCGATTTTGGCACTGTATCGACCAGGCCCCTTAGATGCAGGACTAATTCCCAAGTTTATTAACCGCAAACACGGAAGGGAAGCAATTGATTATCAGAGTGCTATTTTAGAACCAATATTAAATGAAACCTATGGAATTATGGTTTATCAAGAGCAAATCATGAAAATTGCTCAAGATATGGCCGGATATACACTAGGACAAGCCGACTTGCTGCGCCGCGCAATGGGTAAGAAAAAAGTTTCTGAGATGCAAAAGCAGCGAGAAAAATTCGTAGATGGTGCGGCGAAGAATGGAGTAAAAAAACAAGTAGCCGATGAATTATTTGAGCAAATGTTGAAGTTTGCAGAATATTGTTTAAGCTATGATACAGAGATTTTAACAGTAGAATATGGCTATATTCCCATTGGGGAAATTGTCGAAAAAGCCATTGAGTGTAGTGTTTATAGTGTTGATAATAATGGTAATATCTACACTCAACCCATTGCACAGTGGCATAATAGGGGAGAGCAAGAAGTATTTGAATATAGTCTAGAAGATGGTTCAACTATTCGCGCCACAAAAGACCATAAATTCATGACAACTGACGGGCAAATGTTGCCAATTGACGAGATTTTCGCCCAGGAATTAGATTTGCTGCAAGTGCATGGTTTACCGGAGTAAGAACCCCACCCCAACCCCTCCCCGCAAGCGAGGAGGGGCTTTGTAGGTAGTAAGGACTTTACCCGGATTTCTCTCCTATCAGAAACCCTACACAAA
This sequence comes from Anabaena sp. CCY 0017, assembly GCF_963920885.1. Classification (NCBI taxonomy): domain Bacteria; kingdom Bacillati; phylum Cyanobacteriota; class Cyanophyceae; order Nostocales; family Nostocaceae; genus Anabaena; species Anabaena sp. CCY 0017. The sequence goes on from NZ_CAWUDG010000011.1 coordinate 86,659, forward strand.
CGAATAAAAAAGGGCTAAATTCATATCTTGTACCAGGCGACTAGAAGTCGCGGCTACACAGGCGAAACCCGCCTACGCGGGTTGAACTTAAACTTTCATGACTCTGTGTCCTCTGTGTCTCTGTGGTTCGTTTATAAAGAGAACTGTAAAATGACCCTTACTTTTAATCCAGATAAATACAAGGAGTTATTAACAGCTTATCTTCCCAAGCTTATCAAAACTGAAGCAGAAAATGAGCAAGCTTTAGCGATAGTTGAAGATTTAATGCACCGGGAACGCACTCCTGAAGAAAATGAAGTTTATCAGCTGTTAATTACTTTAGTTGAAAAGTTTGAACAAGAATATTATCAGCCAAGCTAGCAGAATAATCCTAGAGATATTACGCTTTAATTTATGAAAAAACTTAAGTATTTTAGTGAAGTGTCAAGCTTAAAATGATGCAAAAAATTGTAGGTTGGGTTGACGTAAGGAAACCCAAAATCATTGTTATCGTTGGGTTGCGCTGCGCTTAACCCAACCTACCTCTACTAAACATACATTGGTTTTATCGTGCCTACTTACTTATCATCTAAATTTTTATATGGGCAATGACCAGACTTGTACTGCAAGTTTTGCCATAACATTTGCTCGATTATGAATTTCTTTTTCATTCCAATTTTCAAGTTTTGCCAACGTCCGGTTCAAACGCAGAAGACTATCTGCAAAACCATCTTTCATATCTCGCTTCTCTAAGAATGATTTATCACTTAGTTTAGTGTTATGTCCAGTTAAAGTTAAATTACCACTCTCATTTAATCTCATAACAAGGCTTTCCGTGTCTATTTGTGTTACATAAATCGCAACCATTCCAAGTTTGAGTTGTTTCCCCAGCCATACTGAGATTAGTTTCATCTATCTGGGGGTTGATTATGCAAGTCTCGACAAAATCGCCACAAAAATCTGCTGTGTTGGTGAGTGCTTTATTGGGTGGGGTGATATTTAGTAGTTGTGCTTCTTCTGTGCAGCCATCTTTGGATTCGGCTTTGTCTTCGAGCGATCGCCTTGAGAATTCCGCAGCAGCACCACCTACAATGAGTGAATCTATATCCCAACAGGCGGAAGCTGCACCAGTACCCCGCGCCCGTCCTCAACTGATTAAAAAGGCTGCAATGACTGTAATTGTTAACTCTGTTAGTCAGAGTATCGATGCTGTCTCCCAAATTATTAATCAACAACAAGGAGATTTAATCAGTTTAAACGAACGTCAGCCGACACGGGAAACTTCTCGCCATACTGCATCGATGACGCTGCGAGTTCCGCAAAATCTTTTAGAACCTACTATCAAAGAATTAGCTAAATTAGGCACTGTGAGTAATCGTAATATTACCACCGAAGATGTAGGCGATCGCTTGGTGGATTTCCAAGCCAGATTAAATAACCTGCAACGAACTGAAGCCAATTTGCAAAAAATTATGGATCGGGCGGGTTCCATTAGAGATGTGCTAAGTGTTGCTCAAGAATTGAATAACGTTCGACAATCCATAGAACAAATTGATGCTCAATTAAAAAGCTTAAAAAATCAAGTTGCATACTCCACCATTACCCTGAACCTAGAAGCAGCGATATCTAGCAGCAGTCCCCAGATTACCTTAGCGTCCCAAATTCAGGAAACCTGGAATAACTCCACTGACTCATTAGGTAAATTGAGTGTCGGCTTGTTGAAATTGGGTATTTGGTTAATGGTTTACACTCCGGTGTGGTTCATTTTAGCTGCGGGTATCTATGGCGTTATTCGTTGGCGACGAACCCAGAGGTCAATTTTGGCAGATATCCCAGAATCAAATCATTCCGATTAACGAATTTCCTGAAATCACATAATGAGTTTACAGTTTGTACTAATTAACACGAAACAATGAGGCTGATGAATGTCAAGATCAAAAGGAGGAAGCCAAGAGTATTGAAATTAATATGCCAGAACTACGCGAATCCATCGCTCAACACTACCACGAACGGACTAAATACGATCCTGAGACTCTTGCCTCCAAATCTCAGGGGTTAGACTGGGCTAAACAGCCAGTACCGTTTAAAGAGTACAAAATTGGGACAACTTTCGACCTCAAACCCTATATCCAAGACACATTAGAGACATTTGCTAATAACCCAGATGCTCAATGGTGGCAAAGACTTTCCCGGTTATTGTTTCGCAGTTACGGACTAACGGCAAGAATGCCTTCAATGGGGAGTGCGGTATATTTACGCGCTGCCCCCAGTGCAGGGGGGTTATATCCGGCGGAAGTGTATCTAGTTTCCCGTGGTACGCCCTTATTACCACCGGGATTATATAATTACCAATGTCGGACTCATTCCCTGATGCATTACTGGGAAAGCGATGTTTGGCAGGCTTTACAAGAAGCTTGTTTTTGGCATCCAGCCATTGAAAATACTCAATTGGCAATTGTCATAACTGGGGTTTTTTATCGTTCAGCCTGGCGATACGAAGATAGAGCCTATCGTCGCATATTTTTAGATACAGGGCATCTGCTGGGCAATATAGAACTAGCTGCGGCGATGAATGACTATCGCCCCCACTTGATTGGTGGTTTTGTCGATGAAGCCGTTAATGATTTACTATATATAGATTCGCAACAAGAAGGTGCGATCGCTGTCCTACCTCTGGCAGACTTATTAGATGTGCAACAAAATTTGCCATTAGGATGTACAGCTTTACCATCTGCGAGCGAAACTAATTATCCACCCATTCCCGATGGTGAACTGCTGAAATATTTTCATCGTCGCACCCAAATTCAACCAAGTGTAACTGGTAAGGTGAATTTACCAAAGGTGAAGCCAGAGAAAATCTTAGAAGATAAATACAATTTTCCTTTCTGTCTCAAAATTCCCACAGCTACCACACCGATTTCCTGGGGAGCAAAACTAGCAGATTTGGAAACCACCATGTATAAGCGACGTTCTACCCGCGCCTACAGTGGTGAGAATTTAAGCTTTGATGAACTCAAAAGTTTACTCGATTTCACCTATCAACCACAAAATTACATCGACCAAGGTTTAGATAGTTCTCCAGATTACTTTGACCTGAATTTAATTGAAACATTTATTGCCGTCAGTGGGGTAAAAGGTCTGGAGTCAGGCTGTTATTATTACGCACCCAAAGCCCAAGAATTAAGACAAATTCGCTTTAAAAACTTCCGGCGTGAGTTACACTTTCTTTGCTTGGGGCAAGATTTAGGGAGAGATGCAGCCGCCGTGTTATTTCATACAGCTGATCTTAAAACTGCGATCGCACAATATGGCGATCGCGTTTACCGTTATTTACATACAGATGCGGGACATTTAGGACAAAGGTTAAACTTAGCCGCAACTAATCTGGGTGTAGGTGTCAGTGGTATCGGTGGCTTTTTCGACGACCAAGTAAACGAGATTTTAGGCATTCCCGCAGACGAAGCCGTGATATATGTGACAACACTAGGAAAACCAAGGTAATCAGTTATCAGTTATCAGTTATCAGTTAACAGTTAACTGATTTAAAATTTTAGTTTGTAGAAGGGACTTCCAAGGAATAAAATCCCTACTTTCTTATTTGTAGGGTGGGTTAGGACGGTAGTCCGTAACCCACCATTATTGAAGTTTATGGTGGGTTACGCTGCGCTTTAGCGGAGCCATGCCCCTTGGGCTATACCCACCCTACTGTTAACTAATTTTAAGACGTTAATTTGCAGAAGGAACACAAAGGCAATTTTCTAACTGCGACATCAGAGTTTCACGATCTAAATCTTGACCAATAAACACTAACTGAGTTTTCGGTGTACCTTTCCATTGATCATCATCCAAAGTAAAACGTTTACCGCAAAGGTGGAAAATATGACGGTTGGGACTTTCTTCAAACCAGAGAATTCCTTTAGCCCGGAAAATATTTGCGGGTAATTGATTATCTAAGAAATATTGAAATTTCCTAATCCCCAAAGGTTGGTCACTTTGGAAAGAGATGGAAGTAAAACCATCATTTTCTAAATGGTGGGAATGATCATGGTGATGGTGTTCATGATCATGCTCATCGTGGTCACATTTTGAGTGATCATGATCGTGGTGTTCATGGTCGTGGTCATGCTGATCTGGTTCATCAAAATACTTTTCAGATGCAAACAAACCCACGCTGAGAATTAAAGGTAGTGGAACTTGCGATCGCTCCGTGCGGATAATTCTAGCACCTTCTTTGACTTCATTGATTTTGCGTTCCAAATCATTCAACGCCGCCTCATCAACCAAATCTGCCTTATTCAGGATAATGATATCACCATAGGCGATTTGACTATATGCCGCTTCAGAGTTAAATAAATCCAGACTGTAATTAGCTGCATCTACTACCGTGATAATTGAATCGAGACGGGTTAAATCTCTTAGTTCTGTACCGAGGAAGGTTAAAGCAACTGGTAACGGGTCAGCTAAACCAGTGGTTTCTACTACCAAATAATCAAGATTATCTTGGCGTTCTAAAACTTGGTAAACGGCATCTACTAAATCATTATTAATAGTGCAGCAAATACAACCGTTGCTGAGAGCTACCATATTTTCTTCTGTGGAGACAATTAGCTCATTGTCAATGCCAATTTCTCCAAATTCATTCACTAATACCGCAGTTTTGATACCTTGTTGATTAGTAAGAATATGATTCAATAAAGTTGTCTTACCACTACCTAGAAAACCAGTAATGATGGTGACTGGCATTCCTTGCTTGGGTGCATCCATTGCTGTAAATTCGGAACTAACTACTGATTGCATAGCGCTGTGCTTTTATATCAAAAAGTGAAATAATTCGTAATTCGTAATTACGAGACCGTTAGGGGTTCATTTTCGGGAAGGGATGGTTTATTTCTGCCGTGCCGTACTAGCATAGGGATGATGGGCTGTGATTGCAGCTGTTTTACCCTATTATTACGTATCTCTAGATTTGATAATTATTCTGTTATGACCCTAACTCTTTACAATACTCTCACCCGTCGTCAAGAAGCATTTGCCACAGTGGAACCAGGCAAGGTTAAGATGTACTACTGCGGTGTGACGGTGTATGATTACTGCCATTTGGGTCATGCCAGAGCTTGTATAGTGTGGGATATAGTGCGTCGATACCTCCAGTTTATCGGTTATGAGGTGCGCTATATCCAAAATTTTACCGATATTGATGACAAAATTCTCAAGCGATCGCGCGAAGAACGTTCATCGATGGAAGCTGTGGCGGAACGTTATATCAACGCCTATTTTGAGGATATGGGACGGTTGGGAATTAAGGAAGCTGATGAATATCCCCGTGCGACTCACACCATGAATGGGATTCAGCGCTTAATTCATGAGTTGGAAAATAAAGGTTTTGCTTACCCTGCCAACGGTGACGTTTACTATGCAGTCCGGCAGTTTAATGAATATGGTAAGCTTTCTGGGCGCAAATTAGAAGATATGCAGGCCGGGGCTAGCGATCGCGTACAGGTAGAAGATCCAGAATATCAGAAAAAGAAAGACCCCTTTGATTTTGCCCTGTGGAAAGCCGCCAAACCAGGAGAACCCGCTTGGGAATCATCTTGGGGGCCAGGTCGTCCGGGATGGCATATAGAATGCTCGGCAATGGTGCGCGATCGCTTGGGTGAGACAATAGACATTCACGCTGGTGGTGCTGACTTAATTTTTCCCCACCATGAAAACGAAATCGCCCAATCAGAAGCCGTTACAGGTAAACCCCTAGCAACTTACTGGCTACATAACGGCATGGTGAAAGTTGATGGTGAAAAAATGTCCAAATCCTTGGGCAACTTTACCACTATTCGCGACTTGCTGAATCGAGATGTTGAGCCAATGGCTGTAAGGTTATTTGTCCTCATGGCACAATACAGGAAACCTATAGATTTTACCGACGAAGCGATCGCAGCTGCAACGAACGGCTGGCACACCCTCAAAGAAGGTTTACTATTTGGCTATGAATATGGCGAAAAACTGGGATGGGAACCGGGGACGGGGGAAAATTTAACTTCGGAAATTCACATTCAGCGTTTCCAAGAAGCTGTAAATGATGACTTTAATTTTCCCGGTGGTTTAGCGGTGTTATTTGAATTAGCGAAGGAACTGCGCCGCCAAGGCAATATCATTGTGCATCAAGGAAAAACCGAAACTTCTCCAGAGGAGTTACAAAAACAGTGGCAAACCTTGGTTACATTAGCAGAAGTCTTTGGTTTAGTCGCACAGCCAGAAGCAGAAGCTGAAACAGTTGCAGGTTTAAGTGATGCCGAAATTGAGAACCTGATTGAACAACGACAAGCAGCCCGAAAATCCAAGAATTTTGCCGAAAGCGATCGCATTCGTGATCAACTACAAGCACAAGGTATAACATTAATTGATAGCCGTGATGGTACTCGCTGGCATCGCTAGAAGAGGCAGGGGGGCAGGGTGCAGGGGAGAGAAGACAGTAACTTTCTAATGACTAATGACTAATAACAAATGACCAATGACTAATGACCAGCGTAAATCTATTTCCTTAGCTGACCTCTTGCTAATTGTCGCCGTTTTCTTTCTCGTAGTCTTACTGTGGCAATTACGGAGTTTAATCTTAACTTTAATGATAGCTGTAGTCATAGCAGCTGCGATCGCGCCCTTAGTTAACGCCGCCGAAAAATTGCGTCTTCCCCGTTGGCTAGGCGTAATTGTCGTGTATGTTAGCCTAATTTTTGGATTAATTGGCGCAGGTTTAATCATTGGACCATCTGTTTCAGAGCAAATCCAGCGATTAGCGAGTAAATTGCCAATTTATTTAGATAATTTAGTGATTGCGGCCGAAAATTTCGCCTTGCGATTGGGAATCACTCAAATCGAGTCAGTAGAAGAATTTTTTGATCTTCAATCAGTAACTAATTGGTTATTTCGTTCTAGTCAGCAGCTAGTCGTGCGTTCCTTCGGCTTTACTCGTGGCTTTATTGGCGGCGTAGTCAATCTGATTTTAGCTTTGGTAATGTCCGCCTATATGGTGGCTGGAAGTAAAAGCTTAATTAAAGGTCTGGTGAGTCTGTTTCCCCAACCCTGGGATGAACGTCTAGCCGACCAAGTTATACCAATTTCTCGCCGCATGGGGGGATATATTCAAGGGCGAGTTTTAGTTTCCGCCATTTTAGGGGTTGTGATTACCTTGGGTTTAAGGATTTTGGGACTATCAGAATTTGCCTTAGCTTTGGGTGTAATTGCTGGGTTTACCAACTTAATTCCCTTTGTCGGTCCAGTATTAGGGGCAATTCCGGCATTAATTGTGGCAATTCCCCAAAGTGGCTTGACTTTTCTCTGGGTATTGCTGTTATTTGTGATCATTCAAAATTTAGAAACCTATGTACTTGACCCCTTACTGGTAGGTTCTTCAGTGCGAGTCCGTCCTTTATATCAACTTTTAGCCGTATTGGGAGGAACACAAGTTTTAGGCATTATTGGCGCTGTCATTGTCCCGCCTTGGGTCGCTGGTGTCGGTGTACTGGTGGAAAATCTGTATTTACAGCCGAAGTTGTTGAATGAAGAACAATCCGCTATTTATCTTAGTTCAGATAAGATAGCCGATAGTGTGTCAAAGTAATTCGTAGTTAGAATTAGTGGGGGCGCTTGTACCCATTTAATTACGAATTACGAATTACGAATCACGAATTACGAATTACGAATTACGTTCGCGTAGCGTTTCCGATAGCGCAGCGTGGCTTTAGCCATAGGAAATATTACGAATTACGAATTACGAATTACAAATTAGTCAAAGTGTGACTGGTGAATCTACATAAATTGTCGGTTCTTGCATTGTAAACTCAATACCAAAAGTAACTAGTTTTTTAGAAATTTTTTCATTTGCTAACTCCAATAAACGTTTACGTAATTGTAGAGAGTTATCGCTAGAACCTAATATAAAAAACGTTACTCTTGTGCGAGTTGTCTGCTTTACCAAATTATGATTTAAAAAAGTAATACTAGTGCTTCCTGGATCTATGCCAAACAAGGAGTTCGTACTTTCAGCTACCACCTGCTCAACTAAAGCTTTTTCTTGATGCTCTAGGACGGTGACAAAATCGAGGTAAAGTAACACCATTACTTTCTTACCTCGCGTAATATTTTCAATTTCTAAATTTGCTAATATTGAATTAGGAATAATGAACAACGTGCTTTTAGCCGCAGTCCGAATTTTACTGGAACGAATCCCAATTGATTCAACTCTGCCAAATAATCCTTCCGGGATTTGGGGAGATTTCTGTAAACGAATATATTCTCCAGGAATAAAGGGTCTATCTAAATACAATACAATGGTTCCTAACAACTGCTCTAGTGTCTTTTGAGCAGCAAAGGCGATGGCTAGTCCACCAATACCAAAACCAGTTAATAAACCAATTAAATTAAATTGTTGACTCTGGGCAAAAGCAATAATAGCAATGAATCCAATCATTACATTTGCTAGAGTTTCAAATACTAAAAGCAATTCGTCTACTTCTCGTCCCAATTTACCCACTAATTCAATGCCGTAGGCTCGAATAAATTGCCTAAATAACTGAGAGCATAGCCAAGCTAAACTAATAATAACAGCTAAGTCTAAAATGGGTGTAAGAAATCTATATATAGATTGATATTCGCTAATCCATGCTAAGGATAAAGAAATTAGAATTAAAGTACCAGCGATTCTAAATAAGTTTCTAATAGGTTCAATTAAATTGTTATAAATGCTAGCTACCTGCTGCGGTGCAAAACGTCTAATGACAATTCGCAAAAATGTAGGAGTGTATCTTCCAGCGAGTACAGATAGCAGGACGAACAATAAAAATAAGCCAAATCTAGATAGGAATAATATTGTGCTATCGCGCTGGAGAAAATCCAGGATAATTTGTGAAATCTTGGTCATTGTTTCTAGATGGTAATCGGTGAGTCAACATAAATTGTGGGTTCTTCTATCTCAAAGGCGATACCATATTCTTTCAAATATTGAGTCATGCTTTGAGTTGCTAAATCTAAAAGTTGACGACGTAATTCCATTGAAACATCTCCAGAACCCAAAATAAAGAAAGAAACTTGCGCTTGACTTTTGTCTGGGTCTGTGTTGTTGTTGATATTTTTGAAACTTACGTCTGTATTACGTGAATCAAGTCCAAAAATACCATTTGTACTTTCTAAAATAACTTGCCGAATTAACGCTTTTTCTTCACTGCTGATAGCTCGATAAAAGGTCAAATAAAGTATAGACATAACTTTTTTCGCCCCAGTAAAGTTTTCAATATTTACTTGCGTCAAAGAACTATTGGGAACGATGACTATGGTTCCTTTACCAGAGGTACGAATGCGAGTGGATCTCAAACCGATAGATTCGACTCTACCAAAAGTACCGTCAGGTAGTCCGATGTAATCATCAATGACGAAGGGACGGTCAAGATAGATGACAATTCCACCTAAAACTTGTTCTAGAGTCTTTTGAGCCGCAAAGGCTACTGCTAAACCACCAATTCCTAAACTGGCTAGTAATCCTAAGATATTAATTTGATGACTTTGGGCATAGACTAGAATAGCGACAAAAATAATCAGGATATTCGCTAGCCATTTAAAGAGGATGAGGAATTCACTGCTAATTTTTTGCCCCGTCTGAAAAGCAGCATTTAATAAGTAGAAATCGAAGAAGTTTTTAAATAATTTAGAAGCTAATAGACTTGTGGCGATCGCTAAAGTTAAACTAATGATAATTTCTAGTGTTTTAGACCAGCTATTTTTCGGTAATTCAAATGAAATAAACTCAAGGAGAAAAATTATAGATACAGAAATTATTAAACTTTCATTAGGTTTAATTAGTTTTTGGTAAATAGCTTGATCTTGGAAAAGTTTTAATTGTTTCAAGAGTAATTTTAACCATACAAAACTTAGACGAAAAATTACGAAGATAGCAATTCCCACGATTAGCCCCAGTAAGGCAATTGTGATTTCTTTAATCGTAATAATTTCTGGTAAATAATCTAACATTTATCCTGGGAATAATGCAATTTTCTCTTTGGCTCAATTCAGCACACAAATTAGTGCTGACCACCTCTTACAGACGCGTGCTAGTCAACGATTCAAATTTATTTCGCACTCAATATTACAATAATTGCTCACTCATTTGAGTGCTGAGAAAATGCTATCCACAAGTAAATGCTAGATAGATAGGCTACTGAAATAATGCAGATATTTAATATACAATCAAAGTCTTTCATGTTACTGAACTCAAGGTAAAGGTGTGTGAGAAGCTGGAGAATTTTAGCGGATAAACCTTGCAGTCAACATCCAAATAATAGGATGCTGAAAAATGTGTTTAAGTACAAATGCTTAAACTAAGCCAAATTCATTAGTTCATTTAATAGATGAAACTACAAATTTAGGGCAGATTAGACAAGGCTAATCCCCAGGATTTATTTATCCAAAATCAATGTACAAACGAATACATTTTTCGGACTTACCTCAAACAAATTGAGGTAGGTGGCTAAATAGCTGTGATGAGTTAAACTTGGCTAATCTTTGACTAGCTTTTCACCAAAGCTTTATTTCTGCTGTTAGCCCCACACTGCTGTACAGACCAGCAGCAATAACCAGCTAGCTAGCATAAGAGCCTATTATTATGTACGGTATCCTGATCTTTGCTATTCATTATAAATCGAAACTAGACTAAAGCCCAAAAAATAATTAAAAAATTTAGTCTTTAAACCAGTTGTGCAGAATATGTGATTCATGTATTTGCCATCGAAATTTGCAAAAATCTCTGTTGATCAGGCGATCGCTCGGCAAAACTAGTAATATATACTCACTGCATTTCCATAAAACTTTTAGAACAGGCAAGACTTGTACTGAGCTTGTCGAAGTATGCCTGTTCCACAAGAGAAACATAATGCAATATTTTAAGCTGGCCACGCCACTACAAATAATTTATATTTCTTCATAGACATGGAATTTTTCTCACCTCAGCCATCCGCAATTTTAATCAGAAAATATTCTTTGTTGAAAAAACCAAACATGATATCTTAGTTACTCTGCAATTCTTTAACCATTGATATAGCACTAGGAGGAATTTCTGTGACTAGGCGAAATGGAAAAGTGGGAGTTGAAACCAACTGGGCATAATCTGAGGTCAGAAACACAGCATATTGATCAGCTTCAGGAGTTAGCTGTGCAGCCATTGCTAAAGTGATCGATTTAACGAATTGACGAACATCTACGGCTTGTTCATCAACAATTTCACCACCAGAAAAAGGCGTATTCGGCTTTCCTACTTGATCTAAAGTGGTACTGGGGTCTTTGACGCTCAAATGAGTCCCCCCAATCACGCCAGCTAACCATTTAGGTGCAGGAATTTGATGAAATCCCACTATTTGTTCGGTCAAGGCTGGGGTGCTTTTATCGGCGGAACTTGCTAAAACTAAAGTGGGTACTTGCACCTGAGTTAAACCTGTTTCACCAAACATTAAAGAACTTGTGGGACTCAGAGCGATCGCTTGTTTAATTCTGTCGTCTCGTAGTGTATAGTTATTTTCTGGCAATTCCTGAGCTACACATTGGATAGTTTCCCCCAAACTCAAAATAGCCAAGTTACTTTGGCAGCGTTGTTTGAGGCGTTCCAATTGTAACTCACCACCAGCAATTGTTAAGGCTGTACCACCACCAAAAGAATAACCAAGCACCATCGCATTATTAGTTGCTAGTTTCCCTTGCAATGGGTGATTAGCTGTTTGATTCAGCTTTTCTAATTCATCCAGGACAAAACTAATATCTCTGGGACGTTCTAAAAACTCTTGGGGCTGTAAAAGCCGGGTTTTACCTTTGATTGCTAAGTTAGAATTGGTGGCGTTACTACCGGGATGTTCTAAAGCGGCGACGACATAACCGTGAGATGCTAAATGGTTGGCGAGGTAGCGCAATTCATAGTTCACTGATCCGAAACCGTGGCTGAAGATAATTACGGGTTTTTCGGGAGTTATGGCATTAGATGAGTAAATATCAATGGGAATATTGCGATCGCGCTTTTGGTCATTCCAATTCAACTTCAATACTTCTATTTGAGCCGTTCCAGTTTGGCTGGGGTCAAATGGTAGGGAAATCTGCGGTGTTCTCGAATCGAGTTGGGGTGCGATCGCTAGCATAAACTGTTGCGTGCGCCAAAAAGACGTATTTAAACGTCCCGCCACCTGAAAAGCCTTTAAGAGATTAATTTCTAGGCGTTGACTGGGATAAGCAGCAATAAAATTGAGTATAGAAAGACCCTGGGGTTTCGTAGCACCTAAGACAAATGCGGCTCTGAGTGCTTGTACTCCCGCCTGGTCTTTTCTGACTAAAGCCTCAGAAAGATTACCCAGAATCGTTGTGCCAATTTGAGTATTGAGTAAACTACTCACTGTCACCACATCAAGTGGTACTCTGGCTCTGAGCGCTCCCACTAAGAAATTGCGTTGTGCTTCAGATATTCTCCCAGTGTAAATTTCTAAACCCCTGGGCAATTCCCCAGTATCCGCAGCCTTTTGTAACTCCGCTAAGGAGATAGATTCTGCAAACAGACCAAAACGCACGACAACAGTATCAGCAGCGCGTACAGAGGTATTAGTACCACAAAATTGTGTTACAGCGATCGCGCCCAGAAAACTTGCAACTGTCTTCAGGTTTTTCCAGTTTATTCCCATGAAATATTCACCAATCAACGCTTACGGGAATATAACGGAAATTTGTGTACTTGACTACCCCAGTGATGACAAATTAAAAGAGCATAGTTTTGCTATGCCCCTGTTTTAAAGAGCATAGCGTTGCTATGCCCCTATTTTAATTTTTGGCGAGATTAAACTTTAGCAGAAGCCTTAGTAACCATATTGAGTTCGCCCTTGGTATACTTAGCAGCAAAATCTTCCAAAGAAATTTGCTTAATCTTGCTAGCATTACCAGCAGTGCCAAACTGTTCATAGCGGTCAGCACAAACCTTCTGCATATACTTAATCGAAGGCTTCAGGAAGTGGCGGGGGTCAAATTCCTTGGGATTTGATGCCAAAGCTTCACGAACTGCGGCGGTGATAGCTAGACGGTTATCGGTGTCAATGTTCACCTTACGCACACCACACTTGATGCCTTTTTGAATTTCTTCTACAGGTACACCGTAGGTTTCAGGAATTGCACCACCATACTGGTTAATTAGTGCTAGTAAATCTTCTGGTACAGAAGAGGAACCGTGCATTACCAAGTGGGTGTTAGGCAAACGGCGGTGAATTTCTTCTATGCGGCTAATTGCCAAGATTTCGCCTGTAGGCTTGCGAGTAAACTTGTAAGCACCGTGGCTTGTACCGATAGCCACAGCCAAAGCATCTACTTGGGTTTGTTCTACAAAGTCTGCTGCTTCGTCTGGGTCAGTTAGCAATTGAGAGTGGTCAAGTGTACCTTCAAAACCGTGACCATCTTCAGCTTCACCAGCACCAGTTTCTAGGGAACCCAAGCAACCAAGTTCACCTTCAACGCTGACACCCAAGGAATGAGCAACTTTAACTACTTCACGAGTCACATTGGCATTGTACTCAAAGCTGGCGGGAGTTTTGGCATCAGCTTCCAAAGAACCATCCATCATGACGCTGGTAAAGCCATTCTTAATTGCTGAGTAGCAAGTAGAAGGAGCATTACCATGATCTTGGTGCATGACAATGGGAATATGTGGATAGGTTTCTACTGCTGCCAAAATTAGGTGACGCAGAAAGTTTTCTCCAGCATAAGCACGAGCGCCACGAGAAGCTTGTAAAATTACAGGGCTATCTGTATCTGCTGCTGCCTTGAGAATTGCCTGAATCTGCTCTAAATTGTTAACGTTAAAAGCAGGAATGCCGTAACCGTTTTCAGCCGCGTGATCCAAAAGCAGCCGCATTGGTACGAGCGCCATATTATAGTCCTCCTAATTTGTTTTTCAGCTAATCGACGTGAGAAAAGCGTTATTATTACGCTAATCTTAATACTTTTTTCAACTTATAGGAAATTATAACTAGTGTAGGGTGTTTATGTTGAATAACTTTACGCTCTCTTTCATAAAGATGCCCTATACTTGCCATCTACTACTGTACAGTAAGTTACACTATCATTAAAGGCTTTAGTTACATCAGTTTTCATGTATTTGAACCATATCTGTCGTAGGGGCGCAAGGCCTTGCGCCCCTACAGTTAACTTGCAGAAATCAAGCATCTCCTAGTATCCTTTGAGGCTACTGTGATTTTATACTCAACTTCATCTGCGACAGAATGATTAAGCGTGTGGCTGATCATATTCTGGCGATCGCTCACAATGAAAAAATTACATTAACCTTTAAAGTGGGTCGCCCGAGACTCGAACTCGGAACAAATCGGTTAAAAGCCGAGTACTCTACCATTGAGTTAGCGACCCTTTTTTGTTTTGCAACTTTGCCATCATAGCATGAGCATCTGACATTTGCAACCAATTTTATAAAAGATTTGCTGTTAACTGTACAGATGCCGTGCAGCTAGCCTTTGGAGCTAAGACCGTCAGGTTTGCGCCAGTATTGAGGGCATTACGAGGGGCTGTCCAAGGTTCGAGGCAGTAAAAGTCTTTGCCTTTGACCGTCCAAAACACCAGATGAGAATAGATATTATCGTAATCTAAAGTCAGTTTAAGCGAACGGCTAGGATCGATGACTGTGGCAGATTGGCTAGTCAAATCCTTAAAAGCAACATCAATTTCATCGCGGTTGAAATCAAAGTTACCGTCAAACGAGTGAATTTCCTTAGTATTTTGGTCTTGATACTGCCCAGAGGGGATTTGAAACTCTAGCCGATTTTTATCACCACCAGTCAGAAAGTAAGGATGGAACCCAGCCGAAAACGGCATGGGTGTGGATGACAAATTTTTATATTCCTGCCGAATTGCGAGAGTATTGCCTTGCAATTCATAAGTAAAAATTACTTGAAAGTCAAAAGGATAAACTGCCTTGGTTTGCTCGTTGCTATTGAGTACGAGAGTTAGGCTAGCTTTATCTTCAGTTTTTTGCTCAATCACTTCCCAAGCTAACTCACGCCCAAAGCCATGCTGTTTGAGAGTGTATTGTTGCCCGTTATGAGTGTAAGTATTATCTGGTAAATTGCCACAAATCGGAAACAGAATCGGATTTCCGCCTCTGACGCTCAAATCAGGATGAGTAAAGCGTTCAGTATCCAGATAGAAAATTTCCTTTCCCTGGATGCGCCAACGGGTAATAATACCGCCTCTTTCTGGGACTACTTCTATTTGAGAGCCGGCACTTTCATCACTGAGGATGTAAGTTTTGTATTGTTGCTCTTGAAGGGTAATAGTAAACACAAGTTTTAGTCCTTATTAAGGGTGAATTTAGAATATATCCCCATGAATAAAATATCCGTCTTCGTTGAAACTGTGTAGGGACAATTCCTAAATTATCCCTACTGGCGTGGCAAGCTTAAAATGGTGCAAAAATTGTAGGTTGGGTTGACGTAAGGAAACCCAACATCATTATTGGCGGCGTTGGGTTGCGCTGCGCTTAACCCAACCTACGTTTAATGCACTATTTTAGGCTTGCCACGCCACTACATTCATTCTTTGACCACTCCTGTCCGGGCGGGTTTACTAAGGATTTAGACAAACCACAGATTTACTGCTTAAACCCGCCCCTACCCACTCAGCACTTTCTACACGTCTTCGGCGAATACGAAGCGATATAATTCGCTGGGGTCTGGTTCCGGGCTGCTTTCAGCAAACTTCACAGCTTCTTCGATGACCGCTTGAATTTTCCGGTCAATCGCTTTTAATTCCGCATCGTCTGCTAAATTTTGCTCAACCAGATAAGCCGCCAGTTTCTTAATAGGGTCACGGGAAAACCAGAATTCTTTCTCGGCTTTGCTTCGCATTTCATCTGGGTCTGCGAGGGAGTGTCCCCGGAAACGGTAGGTAAGGGCTTCGATTAATGTCGGACCTTCACCAGCACGGGCGCGAGCGACAGCTTCTTGAGCGACGGCGCGCACTGCTAGCACGTCCATACCATCTACTTCCACGCCGACCATGTTAAATACACTGGCTTTTTTGTAAATCTCTGGTTGGGAAGTTGCTCTTTCATGAGACATCCCAATTGCCCATTTATTATTTTCGACGACAAAAAGAATCGGCAGTTTCCAGAGAGCTGCCATATTTAAAGTCTCGAAAAACTGACCGTTATTAGCCGCACCATCCCCAAAAAAGCAAGCTGTTACTTGGTCGGCTTTTTGGTCTCCCAAAACTTCCCGGCGGTATTTGCTTTGAAAAGCGGCTCCAGCTGCTACGGGAATGCCTTCAGCCACAAAGGCATAACCACCTAGTAAACCATGTTCGGCAGAAAACATATGCATAGAACCACCACGTCCTTTGCTGCATCCTGTGGCTTTACCAAATAACTCAGCCATGACTTCTCTGGCTGGTACGCCGGCACTCAAAGCATGAACGTGGTCGCGGTAGGTGCTGGAAACAAAATCTTCACCCGGTCGCATGGCTTGGATGACACCTGTGGAAACGGCTTCTTGACCATTGTATAGGTGGACAAAACCAAACATTTTGCCCCTGTAGTACATTTCAGCGCATTTGTCTTCAAATGAGCGACCTAGTACCATGTCTTCATACAGCCGCAAGCCTTCTGCTTTCGTGATGTTAGTCGTGGCAGTATCAAATGTAGGTAACGTGCGTTCTTGAACCATTATTTTTTAGTATTCCTATAGTAAAACTGAAATTTACCATGTTAAATAAGTTGCGCTCAGACAATATCTGCTTTTCATTAGCTAGGATGTTCTGAAGTCAACTACCAAAATTTATGCACCAAAAAGGTTTATCAGCAATAGAGGCAAAACAATGAGTGAATTTTTGATGGTTCTACCCACGCTCTGCGAGGATCTTACCCTAACGGCAACAGATACACCCGTGAGTTTTCTCACTCTCTACTCCTGTTCATAGGCTATCAATCAGGATAGCTTGGTTTCTGCCTATCCATGAACAATTTGGCAAAAATGAATCAGGCAATTTTTTTTCTGTAGCTCGATACTTTTAAATTGCAGTCATTTATGCTATAATCACGAATCTTTAATTAAGAATATCCTGTTAAAGATATTTCTTGAACTGCGTAGCCGGAAAAATCCGTGAACGATCAGTAACTATAAGTGCTTACAAGTAAAAATACTCAGAATTCCAACAAAGTATTGGCGCTTTCTAGGCAATGCGAAATATTACCACTAAAATATAATTCAAATTTTAGGAAGTAACAAAAACAATTGTCTCAATATATACTTATAGTATAAGTCGGTCACGGTATTATTAACCGTACAATTGTGGCACGGTTTTACATGGCTGGAATGCTCTAGGTGAATTATGTTGATCACGGTGCAGGGGAAGTAGACTGTGCGAATTCCGCTAGATTACTACCGAATTTTGGGATTACCGTTAGCGGCAAGTGATGAACAGTTGCGGCAGTCGTACAGCGATCGCATTGTGCAGTTGCCGCGACGAGAGTATTCTCAAGCAGCAATTTCTTCTCGCAAACAACTCATTGAAGAAGCTTACGTGGTTTTATCCGATCCAAAAGAACGTAGCAGTTATGACCAGCTTTATCTTGCCCATGCCTATGGCCCTGACGGCAATGGTAACGCTACTGTTGCTGTGGGAACCCACACAGAAAGCAACAAGACTGATCCTGACATCCAAAGTCTGAGTATCGACATTTCCCAACAGGAATTGGTTGGTGCTTTGTTAATTCTGCAAGAATTGGGAGAATATGAACTGGTATTAAAGCTAGGTCATAATTATCTTACGACTCAAAGCGGGATAGCGTCTGCCAGATTGGCTAATAATTTGGCTAGTGAGGAATTTCTCGAAAATTCTGACTACCCAGATATTGTTCTGACGGTGGCTTTGGCTTGTCTAGAACTAGGTCGAGAGCATTGGCAGCAAGGGTTCTATGAAAATGCGGCCATTTCTCTAGAAACTGGTCAAGAACTGCTAGCGCGTGAAGGGCTATTTGCCAGCGTACAGGCCGAAATGCAGGCTGACTTGTATAAATTGCGCCCATATCGAATTTTGGAATTGCTGGCCTTACCTGTAGAAAAGGTGAAAGAAAGACGGCAAGGACTAGCATTTTTGCATGATATCTTGAGCGATCGCGGTGGCATCGATGGTACTGGCAATGATCAATCTGGTCTGAATATAGATGATTTTTTGCGGTTTATTCAACAATTACGCAACTATTTAACAGTTGCCGAACAGCATAAACTTTTTGAAGCGGAAAGCAAGCGTCCCTCTGCTGTGGCCACATACTTGGCGGTTTATGCCCTATTAGCCAGGGGATTCACTCAACGTCAACCTGCATTAATTCGTCAGTCCAAACAAATGCTGATGCGTTTGGGAAAACGTCAAGATGTGCATTTAGAACAATCACTGTGTGCGTTGCTACTAGGTCAAACCGAAGAAGCCACTCGTGTTTTAGAACTAAGTCAAGAATACGAAGCCCTAGCTTTAATTCGCGAAAAATCCCTAGACTCTCCCGACTTGTTACCAGGGCTATGCTTGTATGCAGAACAGTGGTTACAAGATGAAGTATTCCTGCACTTTCGAGATTTAGCTAAACAGCCAGCCTCGCTGAAAGATTATTTTGCTAACCAACAGGTACAAGCTTATTTAGAAGCCTTACCTACTGATGCCGAAACCACTCAAGAATGGGCTGTAATTAACCGTCATTCTTTTTCCCAGCCCCCACACCACAATTATCATTCCACTGGTGTTTCTCCACAATTTGCCCAAGGTAGAAAACCTGTTCCCGATTTAGCCGCAACGCCAAATCACAGAAGACATGAAAATGTCCACGAATCGCCAAGTATTGGGAATACACCACCACATCGAACTTCACCAACAGATGTAGCACCATTTTCTCATCCTGAACACACAAGCAGAGCGACTCAGAATCATCTCAATGGTGCAACTCATTCCACTCCTCCTCGTCAAGTCAAAAAACGCCGGAGGCGAAAGCCGCGTCAAACTAGCAATGGGGGTTATCCCCAACAGCAACAAGCTTTTGCGGCTACCTTAGAAGGGAGAACTCGACTGGTTTGGACTGTATTTGCTTCTTTGGCAGGGATCTTAGTCTTTTGGCTGTTAGTTTCAACAACATTTGGATGGGTAAAAAATTGGTTCTCCCCTGCGCCAGTTTTACAAGGTGAACAGTTATCAATCCAACTTAATGAACCACCCATAGAAATTCCAGACGAAAGCAGTAGTTCGCCACTCCTAGAAAATTCTTTGACGGATGCGACAGCACAAGAAATTATTGAAACTTGGCTATCTACTAAAGCCGCAGCTTTAGGGACAAAATATAATGTGGATGGCTTACAAGAAATTTTAACAGGTCAAACTCTTTCCCAATGGCGGCAACTGGCTCAACAAGAGAGGTTACAGAATCGCCATCGGACTTATGACCACACTGTGAAGGTGGAATACGTTGATCAAAAATTGGATCAAGGTGTAATTGTGGCTACAGTCAGGGAAGTAACGCAGTTCTATGACAAGGGTCAGATTAGAAATTTTACTGATGAAACCTTACGGGTACGATATTCTTTAATTCGACAAGGCGGTGTTTGGCGTATTCAAAGTATGTCAGTGATTAATTAGCTGAAACCGTTATAGCTGAGACGGTTGGAGAGACGCGATTTATCGCCGTCTCTACAGAAAATATATCCGTCAATTATTTTGTGACAAAATACTAGGTTTCTCCTCAGCATTTGGTGTCCGGGCGGGTTTACTCAGGATTTCGACGAACCACATTTGTTGTAGGGGCGCAAGGCCTTGCGCCCCTAACCACTCAACACTTTCCTTTGTGGATTGGGGTTTCTAGCTGCTTTGCAATTAAAATATTATGAAAGCATGACATTTAGTCCATGCCATCAAACCGAATTAGCTGTATTGTCAGGAAACCATGACAATATGATCCCCAAAAAGCTGATGAATTCGTACAACAGGCAAAAGAGTGGCTGTAACCCCCTTGATCCCTAGCAAGGTTTACTGGTTAATATTTACTTAACAAAAGAACTTCTCCGATCCCAAAGAAATGCTGATCATGGCATAACCGAGGAATCGAAAGGTCGTGACTCTCAATTTAAGAACAAACTAAAAATTCTAAAACTGGGCAAAACCAGAAGTCAGGAATCAGAAATTCATCTGGGGTAGATGACATTTTATTTTTATAGAAGATTCTGTAACCCAGGGAAATCATTTACCTTACAAACTACTGGAGTCCAAAAGTATGGCAAAAGAACGCCCACCACTAGAAGAGATGACATTAAGGCAACTACGCAAAGTTGCCAGTGAATATAGCATCTCTCGCTATAGCCGAATGCGTAAGTCTCAATTGCTGGCATCGATTCAAGAAGTCCAGCGCAGCAAAATATCGCTTAGTCCAACTCGTTCACTGGAGGCACAGGAAACCGTGGAAGCAGCAAAATTTGAATTAGGTCAAGAAGACCGGACTGGTGGTTCTTTGGCTGATGTTGATGAAGGACTGGCAGACTTACCACAAGGTTATGGTGAAAGTCGGATTGTACTTTTACCCCGCGATCCTCAATGGGCTTATACCTATTGGGATATTCCTAACGAACACAAAGCAGAACTACGGCAGCAAGGCGGACAGCAACTAGCCCTGCGGATCTATGATGTTACCGACATCGACATTGATCACCAAAGTCCTCATAGTATTCAAGAATATCCGGCTGATGAACTGGCCAGAGAATGGTATATTCCTATTCCAGTGAGCGATCGCGATTATGTCATAGATATCGGCTACCGTACAGCTGATGGTCGTTGGTTAGTATTGGCACGTTCGGCGAGAGTACACATTCCTCCTGTTTATCCATCTGACTGGATTGAGGATGCCTTTGTGACTGTCAATTTTGAGGAAGATTTACGTGGCCAAACTGTTTACGAATTAGTTCCCCCTGCGAAGAAAGCAGCAGCAGCAGCTTCAGCAGGAGTAGCAGTACATGGTAACAGTAACCCCATATACGAAGAAATCTTTGGCTTGGCTGAATCTGCTGAATCACAACGAGTTGCTGGTTCTATCTTCGGTTCCATGCACCAAGTACCAGGTTCAGCACGTCCCGAAGAAGCGATTAGTTCCTACGTTTTCCCCTCTGGTGTTGGGATGTGGGCGGTTCCTACTGCTTCTGGTTTAACCATGTCTGGTGTGGGGATGTCTGGTGCTGGCTTCTCGGCTGGCGTACCCATGAGTCCCCGCAAATTCTGGTTAGTTGCTGACGCTGAGTTGATTGTCTATGGTGCAACTGAACCTGATGCAACTGTTACCATTGGTGGTCGTCAAATTAAACTGAATCCAGATGGGACATTCCGCTTCCAGATGTCTTTCCAAGATGGTTTAATTGACTATCCAATTGTGGGTGTGGCGGCTGATGGTGAACAAACACGATCAATTCAAATGAAGTTTAACCGTGAGACTCCTTCTCGAAATACTAATACGAAGGATGAAGCTGTTTTAGAATGGTTTGCTTAAGTTGCTGATGGTGAATTGAGAATATTAAAAACTTTCCCGCTATATTCATTTTATGGCGGGATTTTTATTTATCTGTGTGAATCACCCCACCCCCAGCCCCTCCCCGCAAGCGAGGCTACCGTGTACACACAAGTCTTATCAAGTTGCCTAACAGCGTTTCGATCCCCCCTAACCCCCCTTGAGAAGGGGGGAAAATTTCTTAAAGTCCCCCTTTTTCTACGCCGAAGGCGCATCCCCGAAGGGGTTTAGGGGGATTTAGGGGGATCAGATCACTTGTGTGTACACGGTAGGCAAGCGAGGAGGGGAGAATATGAAGCAAAAAATCTCTGAAACTCTCATGACTCTGTGTCCTCTGCGTCCTCTGTGGTTCGTTCTTTCCTAACAATAAGAGGAAAGCGTCAAGAGTTAAACCTTCGCTAAACTTTGAGTTTTCAAGTAAGTAAATACAGATTTATCGCCAATATCTGGGGGAATGGCTTGGAATGCTTTACGCAAGGCAAATACTAGAAACAAAATTGCCCAAGTTCCTAATAAAACTTTTTCCCAATGAGTTGGTAAAATGCCGACTAAATGTCCTAGCAGAAGTAACGGTACTATGGGAGTTAATAATTTAGTTTCTAGGCGATTAAAGCAAAAAGCTTCTTTGAAGAAAATACCTGTTAATGCTACGAAGGTAAAACCTATGCCAAATAATGTTAGGGGTTGGTTGTAAACTGCGATCGCCAAAGGTTCACTACTAGACAATGCCAGTACTACTGCTGATATACTGCCGATAGCCCAAAAAACTTGTAATAGTCGGTGCAGGAATGCCATGTAAATGTGAATGGTCAATAAGCTGACACCCAGACCTAGACTAAAACAGGCATATAAAGGGGTTAATGCGGCTATAGTATTAGGATTATTGTTGAACAAAACCAAAAGGCTACCTATAGCAAAGCTGAGTGCAGCTACCATTAAACCAGCGCGGTAGATAATCACGCCAGTGCGATCGCTATCATCAACTGTAAATTCCCCAAACTGACCTTGATAAACTTCTGGTGTAGATAGTGTTTGTGTATTCATATTTAGTTAATTTTGTCAATAGTATTTCAACTGGAAATTTAATTTTCTCAATTCTATGCGGTTTGGTTTGAGTTCAAGTATAAGACTTGTAACGCATCTTGCCAGTTAATCTGTAATTGAGAGGAAGCATTACCGCTATTGATGGCGATTTCTACCCAGCCATGACTACCAACTAAAGCGGCTACTTCTCCGAGTTTAACATCACTATAAGTTTCACATCCGGGTATAGTTAACCCCGCAGCTTGCACACACCAATTTTTACCTTGCACATATTTTCTGGGAATATTGCTGACTAAGTTGCCAAAATAATCAATATATTGAATACAACCTGTGACCCTGGCATGAGTTTGGTGACATTTGCCTATATCCAACTGTACCAAAGTTGCTGGATCGATTTCTTGTCCTAGCTGTTTTAAAGCGACACCGCTAGCAAGATGAGCGCCCACAGGTGCAAAGATGTCTCTACCGTGAAAAGTTTTACTGGGTTCAGGTGTGCGCCAATAATTAGGGTTTGTGAGTTCAACGGTATGAATGGCTGGACTTTGACTTAGTACCCCGCTAAATATGCCATTATCTGGCCCTACCAGAAACCCTTGAGCAAATTCTACCGCGATCGCTCTGCGCTTACTGCCCACTCCAGGATCTACAACTGCTACATATACTGTACCCACGGGGAAATATGGGGAAGCATTCATCAGACAAAACCTGGCTGCGGCGATATTTTGCGGCGGAATCTGGTGTGTTAAGTCTACCACCCTGATTTGGGGATTGATTTGAGCCACAACTCCTTTCATGACACTAACATAAACATCGCGATCGCTAAAATCGCTCAGTAGTGCCAGAAGTGATCCTTGATTGATTTCTGTTTCAGGCATGGCTTAATAATGAAATTATATTAAGACACAATTTTCTGTATCGACAGATACGAAATATATGATATGTTAAGGATAGCAGACATAAGAAAAATTAAACAGGAGTATTATGATGAGTCAGAATAGACTACAAGCTATGAGTCAAGCACAACAAACTCATAGAGTGAATATTCAAAAAAGCCTAGAGCATCGCTTGCAAGTAGCCAAGGCTAAGAGTGACGAGCAGCTGATTCATCAACTCGAAGCTGAAATTAAATATATCCGTTAAATAAAAAGTTTGTAGTTCATAGTTTTTTGTGTGAAACCCAGCTTCGGCGGGTTTTTTTTATGGAAAGGGGTTGCCAAATCATTGACAACCCCCAAATCTTACTACATTCAACTAGAAATTAAATCCTTCTTTTACCAGAGCGCTTATTACCCTTATTCACGTCTAATTCTTCTCGACGCAGGTTTTCTTGAGCCTCAACGGTATCCGTTTCTACAACTTTTTTAACTTCTACTTCTTCACGCACAACCGCTTCCTTCCGAATGTCAGGAGTTTCTTCGTGAACATCCATACGTGCAACTTCACCCTCACGGAAGTTAGCTTCACCAGGAGCAACTACGCGTCCTGCATCTGTTGGGGTAGTGCGTTCAATCACTACACGCTCTTTTTCAATTGGTACAGAAACTGCTGCTCTATCAGTTTCAACGTGCTTACCAACTGAGACATCTCCTGTTTTAACACGGGTTTTATTAGCAATTAACCTTTCTTCGTATAGTTTGAGGTTTTGATGATTGCTCTGACTGGTATCATACAAATCCGGTTCCTGGTCGTAAGTATAGGTATCACGATTATAACCAGTCCTGGGTGCAGGTGCAGTTCTTCTGGCTGTAGTATCGGCATAAGCCGATGGAGTATCTAAAGGTGCTGTAGCCTCTACAGGTGTAGAAGTTTCTAAAGGTGTTTCTGCAAAGGGAGTCCGATAAACTCCGCGTACTTGCTCTTCGTAATCGTAATCAATTCGTTCGAGGTCGTGAAAATCAGGTAAGCTTTCTACTTGCTCTTGGGTAAGTCCTGTAGCGTAAACTCGTCTATCTGCATAGCTAATGCGAGAACGCCCAATTGGTAACAATACTTGCTTACCAAAAATCCAAAAACCTGTATCAACAACTAGATAACGAAAACGTCCTGACTCGTCCACTAAAATATCTTTAACTGTGCCAACTTTTTCATCATTGATGTCTGAGTAAACATCAAAGTCTCCGATCTGATAATTATCAGAATCAGTAATTGTATAGTCAGCCGTCAAATCTTCAAGTTTATAAAGAACCATATTAACATTTACCTAAATCAACAACTATAATCTTAAAAGATATATGAGATTCCTACTTCTTTCTGAGGATGGAATTGCAGGAATATCCTATTTAATACTTCCAGTAGATTTACTAGTTAGATAAGCAATAATTTGAGCCTCATATACCATACCCATACAAGATTTTGGGCATCTTTTGGTTCGTAATTTATTGAGGATTCCTATAGCTTAATTAGTATTCAGCAAATCTGACTTATAACTTTAGACACAATTGTTTTAATCGACAGATAGATAACTATTGAAAGAGAAAAAAATACGATATAGATATAGATATAAATTTAAATCTAAATAATTTAAATAAATGGAGGTGTGTTTGGATGTCTAGCTTATCCCGGATTTCTGCATTAGGAGCATCTTTGGCAACTTTAGGGCTAGCAGCAAGTCTAACTTCTCCAGTTTTATCACAAAGTACTTTTCCTGATGTTCCCCCTGATTACTGGGCAAAACCATTTATTGAGCGTTTAGCCCAAAAAAATATAATTGTGGGATATCCAGATGGCACATTTCGACCCGAACAGGCTGTACAACGTGATGAATTTGCAGCTATGCTTCGTCAAGCTTTTGATCGAGAACCAGTGCGAGAAATAGAAGATGCAAGCGCCTTTCAAGATGTTCCTGAAGGATATTGGGCATCTCCAGCCATTGAGTCAGCCTATCAACAAGGATTTATGAGTGGTTATCCTGGTGGTTTCTTTGGCCCCAATCAACCAGTTTCTAGAGTAGATGCCTTAGTTACCTTAACTAGAGGTTTAAATTTAGCACCAGAACCTCGGCGAGTTGTGAGGAGGCCTGTATATTTACCACTGGCCATGACTTCTTTAATGCAACCTTTAGTAGCAGCCGCACCCCAGCCACCTACCCCTGTAGCAGCACTTGCAAGGGATTATTATGTTGATGCCCAACAAATTCCTCCCTATGCTATTAATGATATCGGCATAGCAACACAACAAAATTTGGTGGTTAATCATCCTAATCCCAGAGTGCTTGAACCTAACGAACCTCTTAGACGTTCAACTGCGGCGGCTTTTATCCACCAAACTTTGGTCGCTCAGGACAGAATGGAACCTCTGCCTAGTAATGTGGAAGCTTATAACTATATTGTGCGTCCGGAAGTTACCCAAGCTGCACAATAAATACAAGAGTTCACCAATTAGATGATGTCAGCTAAATCACCGATAATAAACAGTTTGTAGTAGGGGCGGGTTCACAGATATGCTCAATTACCAACAATGATTTTAATAAACCCGCCCTTACTGATTAACCGGACATGATATGAGATATCGGCCAAATTCAAATATGCTTCCGAGAACACCCGTGTAGAGACGTTTATACAACGTCTCTACATTCTGATTAAGACTTGGGTTTGTACGTCGAAGCAACGTGTAAGTCTTTCAATTGCTTGACATCTACCCCTGAAGGTGCATCGGTGAGCAAACAACGGGCTTGTTGTGTTTTGGGGAAAGCAATCACATCGCGAATCGATTCTTCCCCAGCTAACAACATTACCAAACGGTCTAAACCGTAGGCAATGCCACCATGTGGGGGTGTACCGTATTCAAAGGCATCTAAGAGAAAGCCAAATTTATTCTGTGCTTCTTCAGGAGACAAACCAATGGCTTCAAATACCTGCTGTTGAATATCCCCTTGATAAATTCGCAGACTTCCGCCACCAATTTCTAAACCGTTTAACACCAAATCGTAAGCTTGGGCGCGGGCAGTTTTTAAATCACTCACATCTTCAGGATGGGGTGCGGTAAAGGGGTGGTGGAGTGCTTCTAAGCGTTTTTCGTCAGCATTCCACTCAAACATGGGGAAATCTGTAATCCAGAGTAAGTTGGTTTTTTCGGGATTAATTAATTTAAATTCCCTAGCCACAACTTGCCGCAATCTGTCTAAAGTTTTATTAACTGTAGCAGTGTCACCAGCCCCGAATAATAACAAATGTCCGGGTTTTGCACCTGTGCGTTGCAAAATTTCCTGTTTTTGCTCTGCACTGAGGTTGTCTTTAATTGCGCCAATGGTGTCAATTTCACCATTTTCTCGCACGCGGATGAAAGCTAAACCCTTTGCACCGGCTTCACTAGCTTCTTTAAATAAGTCACCACCTGGCTTAATGCGGACATTAGAAATGGCATCGTTACCGTTGGGAATTGGCAGAATTTTAACAGTACCACCATGAGCGATCGCATCCCGGAAAACTTTAAAACCAGAGTCTTTTAAAACATCCGCAACATTGACTAATTCCAAACCATAGCGGGTATCTGGTTTATCGCTACCAAAGCGTGACATCGCATCGGCGTAGGTCAACCGGGGGAATGGTAAGTTTAACTCAATGCCTTTAACTGCTTTGAAAATATGAGCAACTAACTTTTCATTTAGGGCAATAATTTCTTCTTGGGACATGAAACTCATTTCCATGTCCAACTGAGTAAATTCTGGTTGTCTGTCAGCGCGTAAATCTTCATCACGGAAGCAACGGGCAATCTGATAATATCGATCCATGCCCGATACCATCAGTATCTGTTTGAATAGCTGGGGTGATTGGGGTAAAGCAAACCACTCGCCAGGATTGGGACGACTGGGTAAGATGTAATCTCTCGCACCTTCTGGAGTGGAACGGGTGAGGATGGGGGTTTCGATTTCAATAAAACCTTCTAAATCTTCTAAGAACCGACGCATGGCTTTAACGACTTGATGACGCAATTGCATATTCTGCGCCATGCGTTCTCGTCGCAAATCCAAATAACGATATTTTAGCCGCAAGTCTTCCCGTACAGATTCACTGTAAGCGCTGGAAACTTGAAATGGTAACTGTTTACCAACGCCATTGAGGAGTGTAATTTTATCGGCGTAGATTTCTACTTCGCCCGTGGGCAGGCGGAGATTCAAAGATTCTTCGGGACGTTGCGTTACTGTCCCAGTAACTTCCACAACGTATTCATTCCGCAGGGTATTTGCTAGATCGTATGAATCTGGGGTGCGTTGCGGATCACTAACAACTTGGACAATGCCAGAGCGATCGCGTAAATCTAAGAATATCACGCCCCCATGATCGCGGGGACGGTCTACCCAACCGTACAAGGTAACAGTTTCTCCAATATCTTTTTTTCGGAGTTCGCTGCAATAGTGAGTTCGCATAGGTGTTAGTCTTATTCTGTCGGGCTAGATGGGCTAATAAATCTCAAAGCTTTCCCATTATCTAGCATCAATAGTAATTGTAGTAGTTTCAGTTGAAGAAAAAAAAAGATTTACAGTCATTGCGAGCCAATCGACGCAATCCCAGCCTTGGCGATTGCTACCCTTCTCTACGAGAGGCTATGCCAACAAGAAGGCTTCCGCTATGAGTCTAAGCGCAGCCATACTCGCAAGGCTTTACTACTGAGTGCTGATGTATTTGATTCAGCCCCGCATTGAAAATGGGCGGTCTTTCAACTCAGCACTCCTGATCAAGTCCCAAGTAACAAAACATGGTAATATAGCTATGTTCGATTCAGTCATGCACTGGAAAAAGCCACAGCCAAAAATGTAAATTTTACATTTATAAACCCTTTTTTACGCTAGCACTTATTATCCATAAAATTCCATGACTGAAATTTCCTTCCGGCCTAATACAATCGATGCAGTAGCCTTCCGTTATGTTGTCGAAAAAAACGAATATCGAATTCCTGAACAGCTTCAAGCAGAAG
This sequence comes from Anabaena sp. CCY 0017, assembly GCF_963920885.1. NCBI lineage: Bacteria > Bacillati > Cyanobacteriota > Cyanophyceae > Nostocales > Nostocaceae > Anabaena > Anabaena sp. CCY 0017. Next base: position 115,190 of record NZ_CAWUDG010000011.1, read on the forward strand.
ATCGCATCATTGACATTGGAGCGCATATCGGGTGTTTTTCTTACTTATGTTGGCAACGGGGGTCGCGAAAGATTGAAGGGTTTGAAGCTAATTTAGAAAATGCTGAACTAGCACGAAAAAATCTTGCTTCTACAAATGTGGTAATCAATTCCAAAGCCGTTTGGCGTTCAGATAAGAAACAAGAGTCTGAGTTATATCATTCTGGCTATACAGAAATGTTAGCTGATGGGCCAGATCCGGTAGGGATGAACACAGCATCGGGAAATATTTTTGCGTCAGCTGGTCAACCTGTAAGCACCGTAGCCCTGGATGATATCATCGGAGATTCAAAGGTCAAAATTCTCAAAATCGATTGCGAAGGAAGTGAGTTTCCCATTCTTCTCACATCTCAACGCTTACGACAAGTCTGCTGTTTTGTCGGGGAGTATCATCTGATGGACTCCATCCCCAGTGCAGCACAGGTGGAAGGATTCGAGAAATACACTGTGGGAACGTTGGCAGATTTATTCATTAGTCATCGCTTTAGAGTGGAATTTGTTCCCTACCAAGATGCTCGGTTTTCTAATGTCGGAAATTTCTTCGCTTATAATCTTGATTTAGAATAAGTCATTTATAAGTAGTGATGCCTATATCCCCTGAAGAGACGGGGATATAAGCTAAATAGAGGAATTTATCCATCTATTTTATTTATTTTCCACTTTAAATATACAAAGTTTACTCTGCTTACCATACAAAGGAATCTCCTCTTTGTAGGGTATAGTTAGAACTAGCTCTACATTATTTAAATTAAAAGGGGCTTGATCTAAAAAGACTGCTGAATTTTTTTCTAATCTAATTTCAGCACCTGTAGATATATCTAGATTGGGTACACAATCCTGTTCGTTTTCAGGATAACTTTCAGTCACAAATACATAATTATATTGAGTGATTTTATCGATAAATTTCTGAATATGTTGGTTAGATAAGTGCTGCAAAACTTGGCGAATTAAGCAGATATCTCCAGTCGGTAAATCTTCGGTTAAAACATCAACACATAAGAACTCTACATTAGCATTAGCATATTGACTCTGATTGCGTTCTATTAATGTTGGTACTATGTCTATACCTATATATTGGTATTTAATCTGGGCTTGTTCTAAACTTTTTAAAAGCTGCTGACCAACCCGAAAATCACCACATCCTAAATCGACAATTTTGATATTTTTTAACTGTTTCTTCACAGCAAACTCTGTGAGTAATTTACAATAAGGGATAGCAAAAATATCATCTGAACCTTTACCTGAGAAAAATTCTCCGGAATTTCCTCCCCAGATGTTGTTTGCATATATTTCCGAGAAAATATCAGTGGGTGTTTGATTCTCTTGTAGCATATTAAAGTAACAATTATCCTGGTAACATTCTAAAATTTACACTGAATATTAACCTTTGTCTAGTTATAGACCACTCGATAGGGGCGCAAGGCCTTGCGCCCCTACTCACCATTTATTTCCAAATTAAATCGAGGCGTTGTTGAGCTGCTTTTAAACTTTGTTCTGGAGATGCACCCAGCAAGGTAGCCTCAATAGCTCGACCCAGACTATCAGATAAACTACTATAACCAGCAATAATCGGTCTACCACGTGCCGCAGGCATTTGTTCTAGAAAAACTTTTAACACGGGTTTTTCGGTAATGAATTGCTGATAAGCTGCACTTTGGGTAGATTTGATATTCACCGGCAAAAAACCCGTCCCGATACTCCATTCTGTTTGGAATTCTTCACTCAAAACAAACTCTAAAAACTTGAGTGCGGCTTCTTCTCTGGCTGGGGTAGTCTTCATCACATAGAAATTACCATCGCCAATGACCGTAGCTTGTGACACACTTGCAGGCATGGGAAATACCTGATAATCAACATTAGACTTCATGATATAAGTCCAAGGGCCTGTAATCTGCATCGCAACGCGGCCAGCGATAAAGTCGTCTTCTTCATAACCTCGCTCAGGTGCAGATAACTTGGCTGAACCATCTTTAATTAAATCTTGCCAAAATTGCAAAGCTGTCACAGCTGCATCTGTGGTCAAATTTGGTCGATTATCAGTAATAATCTCCCCGCCAGCACTCCATAAAAAGGGGAACCAACTAAATACAGTCCATTCGCCTTTACCTAAAGGTAATAAAATTCCATGCTGTTCGGGTTTACCGTCGCCATCTTTGTCTATAGTCAATTTTTTGGCAACTTCTCTTAATTCCGACCAAGTTTTTGGTGTTTCGGTAATTCCCGCCGCTTGGAACAACTGAGGTCGGTAAAAAATGCCCAGATTGCTGGTGTAAAGTGGAATTGACCAAAGATGATTGTCTAATGTTAATGCTGCCAATAAGTTGGGGCTAATTTCCGATTTCAGGGGTAATTTGTCCAACCAATCTTCTAAAGGTCTAATTGCGTCTAATTCACTAAACTGACCTGTCAATTGCGGGTAAAAACTCAGAATATCTGGAGGAACATTTCCCACAACTGCGGCGAGAATTTTCGGCAATTGTTGGTCTAGTCCACCGGCAAAAATAGATTCTACTTGGATATCAGGATGAGTCTGATTAAATTTATCGACTAATTTTTGAAATACATCTCGATTAACTGGGGGATTAATTCCTTGCCACAATGTCAAACGAATTATGCCATCATCTTTTGGTGATGAAGCTTGACAGCCAGATAAGATGATTAAGCATGAAATCAGCACAATTCCTAAAACTAATCGTCTCCCAGCAGCAGCAATCCACTGGCGAAAATAACTGGTAATTGGGTGTAGTAAAAGAGTCATTTTCATTCCAAATGGTTCGCTAAACAATCATCGAGCCAAGCTTCAAAGTTTTCCCCTAAAGCTGCTAAAGAATAGACCGCTTCTGCCTGTTCTCGGCAATGACGGCGATCAATTTGCCCTAGTTTGGCGATCGCTTCCACCAGTCCATCTACACTATCTGGTTCTACCAGCCATCCTGTTTTGCCTGACTTGACAATTTCACTTGGTCCACCACGATTATAAGCAATCACTGGCACACCACAAGCCAGAGCCTCTATGCATACATTCCCAAAGGCTTCCACCCAATGAGGAGTCATTAATAACCCCCGGCATTTTCCTAAAGCTTCCTGGAGGGCTGGAGTTGGTAAAAACCCCTGATAGCTAAATGGGGCTGAGGAAAATTCGGCTTGAATCCATTCCCAGTACTGAGGGTTTTCTATTTTACCCCAAATCTTTAAGGGAATCTGAATTTTGTTAACTGCCGAAATAGCATCTTCTAAGCCTTTTTCCGGTGCAATGCGCCCCACCCATCCTAAGTAATCTTGGGGGTGTAAATTACAGTTATAAAGACTGAGATCCAATCCATTTTCCAGACAACGACAGGCGGAAGCAAAAGCAAAGGTTTGAGCTTGGGCTTGAGTATGAACAGCGATGGTTCCGGGGAAACGCCGAGCTACAGTATGGATTGCTTCATCCATCACCATAGACAAAGACCCCATACTGACCAAATGGGCTACAGGACGCTGGAAAAAAGGCGTGAGATAAAAGGGTAGCCAATCATAGGCAAAGTTCAGCACAATATCAAACTCTGACTGCAATTTCCTTGCTGTTTCCCACATCTGCCCTAAAACACTACCGGAGGGAATAGAAACAGGAGTATGGCGTTCCTGATGTTGTGCAGAGTCCGGGGCGACTCCGGCTACTTCTATGACCTGTCCATAGGCGGACTGAGATCCTTGGGGTGCAATAATGGTAACACTATGGTTACGGTCAATTAAGGACTGAACCACATTGGTCAGGGTTAATTCTACTCCACCTCCCTCTCCGGAACCTAAAAAACCAATGGGTGTAGACACACATAACAAACGCATGATGGTAGAGGGGTGTTAACGGGATCAATAATCAAACTATTCAGTGGTACGGTTATCGCGATAGCGAAGCGCTGCTGCAAGCAGATCGCACCTTGCTATAAAACCGAACCGACTCAATTATAAGTGGGTCTAATGTTTGAAGTAGGAAGCTTAAGATTGAGCTTGATAGATTGATTGAGGAAAAATACTGGTTGTCTGCAAGCTAGAAAGCTTGAGATGAAACCGCCTAAGACTAAATCCACTAGATAATACCCCATTCTCAATACCCAGTGTCTTATCCTCAACGCCACAATTGCTGAAACCAAAGCTAACGAGGAAGATTATTTGCCGACTCTTGCGCTGCGGTCATAGAAGGTGGACAACCTTAAAGGAACCGTTCAAACCCCACCAGCGAGGAGGGGAATTAGTACCGCCGTCATTTAGTGCAGCTTCACATTCGTTTTGTATTACCAGCCAAATGCCTGTTTCACATTTGACTTATTCAGGGAATATAAAATTTCTATGGAAACGCCAATATTAACAATTGAAAATACTGCTGTCAATGGGAATAAAAAAGGTGTGCAAATTGAACAAAATATATAGATTATTTGAAATATATAAGTAGCGATGAGTGACCATTTATTCAAATTAAAGAAAGCGTAAATAACCACCCAAGATATTAAAGTAATAATTAGTATTGCCCAAAAAGCATATTCCATTATCAAAGTCACCGAGAAACCCATAAATGTGTGCAAACTACCATATACTTGCAAGGCACTTAAATAGAACAAACATAAAAACCCTAATATTAGCCAATAAATACTCAAGTAAATACTAAGGATAGAAATAGTTTTTACTTTAGCGGGTCTTTTTTTATTCATAATTATCTTTTGTCTATATTTAGACTAAACAGTTTAGTTTAAATGCTAATAAATACGTAATTTTTCTATAATTACGTATTTATTAACCGTAGCATAGATTTTTTGCTACTTAAGATAAACTGGGTTGCCAAGAATGAAATACATTTAGGACTTACGCACTGTACAAATTCATCATGGTATGCAGTTACCAAAATAGCCAATTTCCGGCTTTGAAAAATGATTATGTTGATAGTAAATATACCCGTGTTGTAGGGGTTTAGCAATGCTAAACCCCTACGCAATATGTGCTTTTTAGTGTTACACATATTTGGTATTTATTGTCAATGCGTAAGCCCTAACATTATGTTTTTAGCAAACAACATATCATGTATAGGACTAAGTACCCAAAAATTTGTATACTTTGGGTTTAGCTAATTTAACTTGAAAATAAATTCATAATTATGCCTTGGTCTGTTAGCATCTCCCAATTGTTAGAAGTTCTTTGCGCTCAACCTATCAATTTATCTGAGGCTGCTTTAACACAAGTCAGCAGCGCTATCCAAACAGATACCCGGATGATCAAACCTGGGGAAGTATTTTTGGCTTTACGGGGGGAAAAATTTGATGGACACGATTTCGTTTCCCATGCGATCGCTCAGGGTGCAATAGTTGCTATTGTAGATTGCGATTATGCAAATCCGGGTTTACCTGTATTGCAAGTCAAAAACACTTTACAAGCATATCAGCAACTGGGTAGATGGTGGCGCGATCGCCTAAATATTCCAGTGATTGGGGTGACAGGTTCCGTAGGTAAAACCACAACCAAGGAAATCATCGCCGCAGTGTTAGCAACTCAGGGACGAGTTCACAAGACTTTTGGCAATTTTAATAACGAAATCGGCGTTCCCAAAACTTTGCTAGAACTGGATACAGAACATGACTATGCAGTAGTGGAAATGGCCATGCGGGGTGAGGGACAAATCGCCGAACTGACGCAAATCGCCCGTCCGAATATTGGGGTGATTACTAATGTAGGCACGGCACATATTGAGTTATTGGGTTCTGAAGAAGCGATCGCTCGTGCTAAATGTGAATTATTAGCCGAAATGTCTCCAGATGGTGTGGCTATTCTCAATCATGACAATCCCCTATTAATGGCTACAGCGCAGCAAGTTTGGTCTGGGGAAGTTGTGAGTTATGGCTTGTCTGCTGGCGATATCCAAGGAGTGCTGATCGATAACGAGACGATAAAAGTTGAGGGAATACAGCTACCGTTGCCTTTACCTGGTCGTCACAATGCCAGTAATTTTTTAGCAGCTTTAGCGGTGGCGCAGGTTTTGGGAATCCCCTGGTCAAGGTTGCAGAATGGTGTCAAGGTGAATATGCCCACGGGGCGATCGCAACAGTTTACCCTGCCCCATGATATTATTCTCTTAGATGAGACTTATAATGCTGCACCAGAAGCTATGGAGGCAGCTTTGCAATTATTAGCAGATACACCGGGAAAACGCAAGATTGCGGTGTTGGGTGCAATGAAGGAATTGGGAGAGCGATCGCTGCAATTGCACCAAAGAGTGGGTGAAACGGTGCAGAGGTTGCAGTTAGACGGTTTGCTGGTTTTAGTGGATGGTACAGATGCACAAGCGATCGCTCAAAGTGCCGGGGGTATTCCATCAGAATGCTTTGCTACTCATGCTGATTTGGTAGCCAGATTAAAGACATTTGTCCAAGCAGGCGATCGCATCTTATTTAAAGCCGCCCATTCTGTGGGACTTGATCGCGTTGTTAATCAGTTTCGGGCAGAATTTCTGTGATTAATTGGCTAAATTTTCGCCATCCTATTTATTTGGGTTTAAAATCCTATAATCCCGGTATCTCTAATACACCGGGACTTTCTTTGAACGCGAATGATGCAGAAATGCTATAGCAATCCTGAATGAGTTATTAACAAAAATAATCCCAATTTCTTCAAGAAATTGGGTATTAGAAATTCCCAGGATTTGCAAATCGAATATAATTGCTATATAAGGACTAATTGTTACTTTTAAAAGCAACAACTATTTCAGTTTGCATCTCTATTCTTATTGATTCAATTCAAAAAATCAAGCCTATGAGATTAAATATTCAGACATAATTCCTTATAAACAAATATAGAATTAAAGTAAACATAAATAAAGTCCGCAGGTGCGGACTTGCAAAATTGGATAAGGTTAGGTTCTTAACAAGATGGACTACAACTTGTTAGAGGTTATCTTTATTATTAATAAATAATTTTAAAAAATCAAGTATCCCAGATAAACTGTTTAGACAAAATTACTGTATTTATGTCTTCTTGTGCATGAATAAATGTTAGGTATAAAGTATAAAAAATTAGTTAGCATTCTTTCTCTAGTTTGGGTTGCGCTGCGCTTAACCCAACGAAGCAAACCAAATATCGGGTAAAGTTGGGTTTCCTGTTAATTACAACCCAATCTACATTTACGTCTAAGTTTGGGTTTGAAAAAAGTCCCTAGCCCCTTCCCTACCAGTCTATCCATGCAGTGGGGGCGCAAGGCATGATCTGTTATCTAAAAAAAAGTTTTTATTTAATGAAATCTTAATAATTGGTTAATACATCCTTAATAAAAGGTAATACATTGAACCTGTATTATATTTTGGGGACATAAAATTCTTACTTAAGGATGAATTTTAGATCAGTTTGATGGTAAAACTTTTAAGAATGAATACAACTGATATTTGTTACAGATAATAGAGGAGGCAAATGTCTACAAAATCCAGTGTGAGAAGACTCGAAAAAAGTTTAACTGCTACAAAGAAAACATCTGGTCAATTGAGAGGGGCTTGGGAATCATGTTATCTTAGCATGGTTGAATCTGTACCGTTTTTAATTGCTTGTGCTGTGTTTTTAAGTGTAGTTAGCCTCAAAAGTCCCATTCTGCTTTTTTGTGTGCTGGCGGGTAGTTTAATCGCCATAGTCATGCAACAAGTTGGACAGCAAGTGCATTTACCAAAGCGATGGCTGATACTGTTACAAATTTTGGCAGTATCTGTGATTCTCAGTTTCTTCTGGTTAGACTATTTTGCCACACCTGTATATGCACAATTTTTTGGTAGGGCTGAGGATTTTTTCCGCAATACTTTAACTCAAGGTACAGGAGATAGTAACAATAGCCAACCAGCAGTAAGCTTAATATTCAATGTGTTAAGGGCAATTTATTTACTTTATATTGCAGTTTCTCTCATTGGTGTAATTAATGCAGTCCGTAAAGATGAAGATTGGCAAAGTATCGCTAGAGTTCCCTTATTAGTAGTTGTCGCTGTCACTGTTGCTGATGTCTTAACAGGCTTCGTAATTGGTGATAGCAGTAATTAGTACCGCCGTGAAGTCAAAAGTCAAAAGTCAAAAATCTTATCCTCTAGGCTTTTTATTGATTTTGAATTGTCTGTTTACTTACGCCGCAGTGTACTAGATAATTTCCTGAGACTCCAAATGACCAAATAAAATCTTCCATGACTAAATCCCCAGTGTAAAGGTAATTACAAATTACGAATTACGTTCGCGTAGCGTTTCCGAAGGAAATATTACGAATTAAAAAATTATGACTCAAGAACGAGAGCAAGAATTTCGTCCAGTTAATCAGATACTAGGGTCACAACCATCATTAGGACCAATTCCGGCTGACCAAATATTTCCTTGGATTGTAATTGTTTTAGCTGCTTACTTCGTTGTCAATGGAGTTTTTGGGGGGATTTTTGCAGATGATTTCCAAAGATGGTTATGGACAGTATTAATTGCAGGTTGGGGAATAGCCACTTGGTGGATATTAACTGGTGGTAGGAGTTGGCGTTTTTTAAGCAAATTTGTCGGGGTTCCCACTTGGACAAGAGGCTTTGCACGTTATCAAAGCTTGTTAGAAGTTAACTATGAAGCAAAAAATCGGAAAACAAAGCCTAAGCATCGCCGGCAAAGAAAGTAGATTAACACCATTTGAGGACGCTTTACATTTGGCGACAATGTTACGTATTGCCCTTGACGGTCGTGATGTGGGCGCTTACATTTTGAACAAAGAAACCCAGAAAGATCGGTTTTGCTTTGTTTTTGGGTTTGAATGTCGAGGAATTCATACTACTTTAAGGTCTGAACAAATAGACACAATATTCAATAATATTGAATCAGGTTTAAAAGATATTCCTGAAGGTGAAAAAATGACCTTACATATCGGGTCTTTTAGTTCGGACACAAAACGACAATCAGAATTAGCCGACTTGGTAAAGCGGACACCATCGCGGGATATCAAATTTTTATTAACAGCAGAACGAGCCAGAATTCAAGAACTGACTAATTCGGGAATTCGTAAGCCCAAATTTCTGCGAATTTATGTAACTTATACGATTGAACCAAATACTACGCAATCAGATGATTGGATTGAGAAGCTTTTATCCAAAGGTGAATTATGGTGGCTAAAATTTAAAGGTGAATTAGCAGAAGTGCAAAATCAGCGCATCGAAACTCTGATTATTAAAGCTTACCAACAAGGATTTTCCCGTTGGGAACAGCTTTTATCTAACAAAATGGGGTTAGATGTCAAACCTTTAAACGCTGATGATTTATGGGAACACGCTTGGAGAAAATTTAATGATACAGAACCGATAGAAATTCCCCAATTAATTCAGTTAGATGAAAATGGACTGCATGAGCAAGTTAATTCAGACTTAGCTAGTACCAAGTTACTGATCGAAAATATTCACAGTACCACGTTGCTAATGGAGTCTAATGTACCTTGTGCGGATCGGCGCTGGGTAAATGTGAAAAATCGCTATATTGGGGCGTTAACTTTCCTAGAAAAGCCCGGTGGTTGGCAGAATAAATTTGCTCAGATGCGTTATTTATGGGAATTATTAGCCAGAGAAACAGTAGTAGATACAGAAATTTTTTGTGAATTAACTGCCGCTAATCCAGCCATAGTTAAAAATACTTTGCAGCGAGTGCTAAAACAGTCGAATATGACAGCACTTATGGCTCAGGAAAAAAGTAAAACTATCGATGTTAACGCTCAATTAAAGTTAAAGAAATCAGTAGCAGCCCAAGAACAATTATATGAGGGAGCAGTACCGATATATACGAGTATAGTGATTTTTGTCCATCGTCCCACTGTAGCCAAATTAGATGAAGCAACAAGATATATAGAAAACTGTTTTCAAAGACCAGCGCAGGTAATTAGAGAAATTGAATATACGTGGAAAATTTGGCTGCAATCTTTACCCATAGTTTGGGAGGGTTTGTTAGTAAAACCTTTTAACCGTCGTCAGTTATATTTAACTAGTGAAGTTCCGGGATTAATGCCTTTAGTATTAACCAAAGCTGGAGATAGTCACGGCTTTGAATTAATTGCTGAAGAAGGGGGAACTCCCATACATTTAGATTTGTTTAACCAACATAAAAATTTAGCTTTGTTTGCTACTACTCGTGCTGGTAAATCGGTTTTGGTATCGGGAATTTTAACTCAGGCTTTAGCTCATGGGATTCCTGTAGTCGCCTTGGATTTTCCTAAACCTGATGGCTCATCTACCTTTACCGACTATACAGAATTTATGGAGGGGAATGGAGCCTATTTTGATATTTCCAAACAATCCAATAATTTATTTGAGCAGCCAGATTTGCGATCGCTCTCTCCAGAAACACAGCGCGATCGCCTACTAGATTACACTGGCTTTTTAGAATCCGCTTTAATGACAATGGTTTTAGGGTCATCGACTGAAAACCAACTGCTGTCTCAAACCGTGCGTTCCCTTCTCAACTTGGCTTTAAGCGCTTTCTTCGCTGATACAGGGATTCAAGAACGATATAAACAAGCGATCGCTGGAGGATTTGGTAGTCAAGCTTGGCAAAAAACCCCCACTTTAAAAGACTTTCTCTGTTTCTGTTCCCCAGAACATCTGCAATTAGATTCTCTCAGTGGTCGGGTAGATGACGCACTCAGTCAAATTCAACTGCGTTTACGGTTTTGGCTTTCGAGTCGCGTCGGACAGTCTATTTCTGCACCCTCTAGCTTTCCCACCGATGCACAACTTTTAGTATTTGCACTGCGGAACCTCTCAGATAACGAAGATGCAGCTGTTTTATCTTTAAGTGCTTATTCCGCCGCTTTGCGACGGGCGTTAAGTAGTCCAGCGTCTATTTTCTTCATTGACGAAGCCCCAATTTTATTTGAATTTGATCAAATTGCTGATTTAGTGGGAAGAATTTGCGCCAACGGTGCTAAAGCTGGAATTCGAGTCATTTTATCAGGACAAGACCCTGATACCATAGCCAAATCTAAAGCCGCATCAAAGATTTTGCAAAACTTGTCAACCAGATTAATTGGGAGGATTCAACCAGTAGCAGTAGATAGTTTTGTGAACATTTTAAAATATCCTCGCGATATTATTGCTCGTAATGCCACAGAAAGCTTTTTTCCTCGCAAAGAAGGTATTTACAGTCAATGGTTGTTAGATGATAACGGCATTTATACATTCTGCCGTTACTACCCAGGATTTGAGCAATTAGCCGTAGTTGCTAACAACCCAAATGAACAAACTGCACGCCAAAAAGCTATGTTACAACATAGGGATAAATATGAAGCAATTTCGGTATTTGCACGTCAGTTAATCGCTTCGTTGCGGGGGAGTTGATAAAGGAATGAGTGTCACGCAAAGGCGCAAAGACGCAAAGAATTAAATTTGGATTTGAATAACTGCACCGAATCTCTTTCTTCCTCTTTCCTTGGCGTACTTGGCGGTTCGTTCCTCATATCTTCAAAATATATGCAGAAAACTACATTTTTGACACTAACTTTTTCCTTCTTTCTAGTTTTACCAGCAATGGCGCAATTGGGTAAGGTTTGGACTGAATTTCAATTTTACTCTGTAGATATGCAAAATTATCTCAGAAATAATCTCAGCGAAACCTTAAGACCTTTAGAAATTAGAGGTCAAAATGCGCTGAATAATTCTACAGGTGAATTGAATATACCGAATCCCGTTGAGGCTGGGAAAAGCTTTCGTCAGGATTTATTGTTTAACCCCACAACAGATAAATTTGAAAATAATCCCGTTGTGCAATCAAATTCGGTAAGTAATGAAATTAATCGTTTAATTACTCGTGGTTCAGTGGAAAGTATGATGGGTAGAGATGGACAACGGCGATTAAAAAATAAGTTAGATGAAACTGAAAACACAATTATAAATATTCTAGAAACTGCCAAGAATGCCGAAGAAAGTAACCAAAACTTACTCTCTGATCTGCTTGGCAAAATTCCGCTAATTGAAGATGCGGCTCAACAGTTATCAGCACAGACAAATGTTGGTCAAATTAATTTGCAATTACAAACTCTGAAAATTCAAAGTGAGCAATCAAAAATCATTGGAGAAACATTAGCTCAGACAATGCAAACAAATCAATCTCTGCAATACTCTAACTTAAATTTAGCAAATATTTCTCAGCAAATGGATGAGATGAATCGCTCTCGTAGAGTAGATGGTGCAACAGAGACAGCAAGACTGATTCGGACTACGGCTCAAATCGATTTGTTTGGTAGAGAAGAAAATTAGTATATTTATTGTCAACCAAAATGCAGCGTTATATTTTACAAACATTCCCTGAAATTGGTATCAATGAAACTTTTGATAGTGGTGCTGTAACGGCGAGAAGCATGGCTGAAAGTTGGGATAATCAATGGCTAGATTTATTACAAAATAATACCAGTAATAATTTATATGGAGCGCTGACTAATCTGGGTGTATTTTTCGCTGTAGGAACTCTCTTATTTTTTATGATGCAATGGCTAAAAGATGTTATATACAGTGAATATTCGCGACCAATCACGGGTTTAATTTGGCCTTTTATCGTAGTCCTATTATTAAGTAATACAGGAGATGGTAGCATACTTTCTAATCTGACATTGGGAGTCAGAAACTTTATTAATACAGTCAATCAACAAGTAGTAGCTACAGCAGATGCTGAACAAACCTATCAGCAAGCCCTAAATATGAGTTTGGCTGAAGAAGTGGCTGGTTCTTTATTGCGTCCTTGTCAATCACTGACTGGCGAACAACAAACCCAATGTTTTGCTCAAGCCAGCGACCAAATCGATAACCTCTGGCGAGAATATAGAAATTTATATGGTAATAGAATTTGGATTCAAAGACTAGAAAATCAAGTAATTGCCCTGAAGTTCGGTACAGGAAATTTATCAGATACGAGTTTTAATTCTTTGTTAGGGAATACAGCCCAAACCAGTATCAAAAACTTTTTAATTTCTTTGCAATATGCCTTTCAAAACCTCATAGAAGCCACCATGTTGCTGATAGCAGCTTTAGGTCCTTTGGCTGTAGGTGCATCCTTGCTACCTGTAGCTGGTAAACCTGTTTATGCTTGGCTGACTGGGTTTTTCTCGGCGGGAATTGCCAAGATTTCATTTAATATAATTGCTGCTGTAACCGCCGCAGTTGTGATTAATGGACCAGCAGAAAATCCGAATGCTAATCCTGATTTAATGTGGTTTATTATCTTTCTAGGAATTTTAGCCCCACTGTTATCTTTAGCTGTAGCAGGTGCGGGAGGATTCGCCGTTTTCAGTGCGATTAATAATACAAGTGCTGTAGTCAAAGATAGAATATAAATTCTCAAAATGGTAGATGAGGTGAAAATGAAAAAATGACCAATTTACTCCAGAAAAGAAAACCTACCGGAAATGTTCTCACAATCTTTGCGATCGCTACTTTTAGTTTACATCTATTAGTGTTATTTTTATTCATCTTACAAGGGTTAAATATTCGCCAACTCAGTCTGAGAAAACCGCCGAATTTTGTGCAAATGATCGATGGTGAACCCATAGCTGCGGTTGATGATTTAGCCAGAGACCCCGAAGCTATTCGCCAATTTATCAGTAAAACTATGACAGCCATGTTTAACTGGTCGGGAACTCTACCACCACAAACTATAGAAGCAGCTGCAAAACCTCAAGCAGATATAGGAATTCAGGTGAGAACGCCGCAAGGTGGTAGCCAAAAAGTGACTACCAGCAGTTGGGTAGCTAGTTTTGCTATATCAGAAGATTTTCGTAAAGGTTTTTTAAGTGCGATCGCGCAAATGACTCCACCAGAAGTATTCTCTAACAATCCTCGTCAAGTAATCACCGCAGAATTAGTCATCCAACGGGTTTATCCTCCCGAACAAATAGCCCCTGGTCAGTGGCGAGTAGGGATGGTAGCCGACCTGATTCAAAAAAAACAAGATGATGAGCGAAAAATAGTCACACCCTTTAATAAAGACTTTCTGGTGCGGGCTATAGATTATTTTCCCTACCCTCTAGCTAATAATACCACCGACATCCAAAAAGCAATTTATAGCAATCGGGCTGCTAAGTTGGAAATTTACGAAATTCGTAATTTATGTTTATTGGATAATTATAGTAATCTCGGTAAGGATAAATCAAACCCTTGTGTTAAGCAAATAAATTCTGATAGTTTTACGCGATAAATTTTCGGACATGAGTAATTTTATAATTTATAACCTGAACTATTTATGCAATTAGTCAAACCAGAAAACAAAAAAAGTAGCATTTTGCCACTGTTAGCTGTAGGAACATTTGGATTACATCTATTTAGCTTGCTATTATTTTTGTTCCACAATTCTATGATTCAGGATTTAAAACAGCAGTTAACACCCGAAAGTTTGGTGCAACTTGTTGATGGTCGAGCGATTACTGTAGATCCAAAACAAACTGATGAAAGACATCCAGAAACAATTCGCCGCTTTGTCGGTGAAACCATGACTCTGATGCTTACTTGGTCACAGCAACAACCACCACTCACAGTATGGCAAATTAGTTCACAACTTTTAGCTAATAATTTGAAACCCAAGTTTCAAGCAGAAATTACTAATTTAAATCCTACCGGACAGTTAAACAATATTAATCGAGAAACTGAATATGTATTAGTCATAGAAAAAATCTCTCAACCTACAAAAATAGCTGATGGTAAATGGAAAATTGAAATGTTTGCGAATCAATTAAATTTTAGCGGTTCTAATAATCTGGGAACCTCAACTGCTTTCAATAAACAAATCCTAGTGCGAACTATAGATGAATCAATAATTTCACTCCCAGATAAACCACTACCGTGGCATTTAGCAGCTTACCGTCTGGGTGAAGCTAGGCTAGAAATTTACCAGATATGTGACATCGAAGATAACAACTGTTCTTGAAATTCCTACCAAGTAATACACCATGACTTCTTATTCAATTCATCCCGAACTTACTAAAAAACATCTAGTCAAACCAATTCCTGAACAGCCAAAACCAGAAGTAGACTCTTCCGATTGGGAATCTAGAATGGCTAAATTGGTTGGCTTTGAAGAAGAATCTCCAAAAGTTAACGTTGACGAATTAGCAGCAGATTCAGCTAGTTTACAGCCTGAAGAGTTTCAACCAGAAGAAGTACAAACTCCGCAATCTCTTTCAGCTAATCCCTTTGCTAAATTAGCTTTGGTAGGTAGTGCTACCTTGGTTGTAGTGGTAGTCGCTGGTGCATTTTTATCGCAGATTATGAATACCAGCAATCAACAGCCCAGAAATAATCTTGCTTCTTCCACAGCACCATTACCAGCAATCAATGAATCCCCGCAGCGCAATTTAGAGGAAGAGGTGGAGATTCTCAAAACGAAATTAGCCCTAGCTGAACAAGGCCAGACCGTGACAGCAGCCCAACAAAGTCTCAGAAATAGAGTAGCGGCGCGGGTGGAAACGCCACGGGAGAGGGAAAGAACAGCGATACCTGTGCAAACCGCTTCTACACCTAGAGTAGTCACAGTTGAGCGAATTGTGGAAAGGCCTGCTATTTCACCTCTTTCTGTCCCACCAGTTGCTATAGCCCCTACACCGCCAGCGCCCGTAACAGTCGCAACCCCAGAGACTCCACCATCTCCACCAGACCCCCTGGAAGAATGGACAAGGTTAGCCAAATTAGGTAGTTATGGTCAGGTCAACACCACTGGTCAATCGAGAGTGGATACGGCTTTATCTGTACCAAAAATAGAAGCCCAAGGAAGCAATTCTAGCCCGGAACCAACGCCACAACAGCCAGATATTTTAGTCAGCCAATCTCAAAGCTCGAAATCTATCAAAGTTGGGAGTAGTGTTAAAGCTGTGTTAGCAACAGCTGTATTTGGAGAAACCACTAAAGCCAGGAATAATGAAGGTAATGAAGACGGCAATGTATTTGTTTTGCGTTTGACACATCCCCTAAAATCAGTTGATGGTGCGATCGCTTTACCTGTTAATACTGAGCTATTAGCTGAAATTAGTTCTATTTCTGAACGAGGACTACTACAGTTGAATGTAACTAAAGTGATCTCAGAAGATAATGGCGAACTGAGAGAAATGAGTTTACCCAAGAATGCAATGATGGTTCGCGGTTCTCAGGGTAAACCTTTAGTAGCAAATCAATATCCCAATCAAGGAGGAGCTATAGCAGGGATGGACTTAGGGCTATTTGTTCTGGGAGGAATTGGTAAAGGAGCCGAGTTATTTAATCGCACTGAATCACAAGTTACAGTTGGGGATGGTAGCACCGTCGTCACCAACAATAACAATAGACGCAATATTCCGGCGGGAATTTTAGAAGGTGGTTTAAGGTCTGTAGTACCCCAAATTTCACAACGTAATCAACAAGCGATCGCCCGCATGATGCAACAAACCAACGTTTGGTTTCTACCATCTGGCAAAGAAGTAGAAATATACGTTAATAGAACCATACAATTGTAGTTCGTAGCAATAGATAGATCCCCGACTTCTTAAAGAAGTCGGGGATCTGAACCTCTTTTAGGGAATCTGAGCCTCTTTTATGTTTGTCATAAACCTACTTACCTATTTGCAGCTATGAAGCATATTAAATTTATCCAAAAAAACCTAAAATATCCTAATTTATTGTCTCTGACTTCTCTGATTTTCTCCGCATCTATACTATTATTTACAGGTCGAGTTTTAGCTAATAATTCCGTCCTGCGTTCCATGTTTTCTTGCCAAGCCCAAGGGTTAGGAGGTATTCTACCTACTATCAAAGTTTCCTATCAGCAAGGGACAAATTTAAGCTTTCTACCAGCCGGTGAAACAATTAAAAAAGTTTGGTTAAACGACCCTTCACAAGTAACTATGGATTTTGATGGTCCGATGTGTATGCAGTTTGGGGCAGAACGTAACTTGAGTTCAGGCGATTGTCAAAAATCATCAGCAAATGTGATTCAACTGCGGCGAATTCAAAGACTGAACATTCCCGGACTGCCTAAAATGGATAATACACTTTTAACGGTGATTACTGAAGAGGAAAGTAAAAGTAAACTCTATACATTCAGAATACTGTATGAAGACACTGCTCCTAACTATCACACTTTAGCTATTTATCCTGATCCTGTGGCTGGTGAAGCAGCTTGTGCAAGACCTTAGACAATAGATAAGTAGGTAATTAAACATACAACCTTGACAATACAATATATATATAGATCCCCGACTTCTTTGAGAAGTCGGGGATCTGGGTGTTACGTTTTTTAAGTTTGAGCTACTTATTATATGAAACAATTTCAGGATATTTTGCGTCTGTCTTCAGAAATACAAGTTATGACTGCGGCAATCCGGAATTCTGATATTAAAAGTAATTTTGCAAAATATTGATGAAGTTCATTGGCACTACAAAACACCTGTGATATTGTGTACATAGTCGATTTCACTGATATGAAAAGAAAAATCCAACTTAAAACTAATGAGATTTTCAATAAATCATCAGAAATTGGCTATTTATAGGTAAAAACGTCGTATTAATTAAGTGAGGAGATACATTTCTATGTTCGCTCAAAACACACTGAATCGTGGTTTCTTAGTTGCAGCAGCGACTGCTTCTGTATGTTGTGGCACTTTAGTAATGGCTGCACCCAGCTATGCTGCTGGTTTTACAGACTACTATAATCCAACTGTTGCAGGCACTGGCACCAATGGCAACTGGACTTTGAATAATGGACCCAATCTAAATTCCGGAAATTTCAATGTCAGTGCAGACCTTACACAAATTACTCTCGCTAGACCTTCTAATAGTGGTTCGGGCAATACTGATTTCACAATAGCCGCTCCAAGTACTGGCAGTTTTAGCTTTAACTGGAGCTTTACGCCCACAGACGGGAGGAATCGATTCGCCTGGCTCCTTAATGGTACTCCAACTACAATTCAGAATATTTTAGTGGACACTGAAAACGGCGATTCAATTACAACTGTTAATGGCGTATTCTCTCCTCAGAATATTTCTCAAGGGGATACTTTCGGATTTCGCCTTTTTTCTGATCCATTCGCTAGCGCAACTACGTCTTCAACAGTTAGCATTTCCAACTTCAGCGCCCCTGTCACCCCACCCCCCGGTCCCGTAATTCCCACTCCAGCCATGTTACCTGGTCTAGTGGGTATGTGGATGGCTGCAATGCGTAAGAAACGCCAGCAAGAAGCGGTAAAAGAAGAAGCTTAAATCCAAATTCAACTTGTGTTAATGTTTCCTAGCAAACTGCCAGGAGGCATTATTCTATTAATGAGGACAAGAAGCACAAAACCCTGTCTTTTGTTTTCCTCTTTCGTAGAGTTCCCCATCCGCATATATGGGTGGGGAGGGCGACAGGGGAAATATCTGAAAAAGAGCTTCTTTTCTCTGCCTAAGTTTTGACTTTCGTGAGATTATCATGAGTTTACCAGCAATCAGACTACCTCAGTGGGGATTGACTAAATGGTTTCGGACAAATACTAAACAGCTGCTGAACAGTTTTCCATTGCGCTTCAGGTCTGTGGGGCATCAATTGGGGCTGATTGTGGGGCTGGCCTGCATTTTCGGGTTTCTAGTTGACCTAACTGGCGTAGCCTTACCCCTGAAATTTCTGGAAGCTGAATGGCGGTTTGGTGTACTCCGCATGGTGAGCGATCGCAGCATTGTCCTAATAGCTGGTTTGGCACTATTATCTTTTGGTTTGCTCGACGCTCGTTACATCAGACAGATGGTGTCCCGGTTTTGCTTAATCCTGGGGGTAGTCTTTATTCTCTCAGGGGTTTTGGGATTTAGAGATACCATTCAGCTTCGAGATCAAGCTATCAAGAATATTGATACCCAATCTACCCAAGCCTTAAGACAGTTAGAAGCAGCCAAATCCAATCCCGAAAAGCTAGACCCCAACATTACCCCAGAACGTTTACAACAGGTTTCTCAAGAGTTGCAGCAGCAAGCCCAGCAACAAAAATATAGTAATCAGGCAAGACTCTACAAGCTTCTCTCTGTAGCCATAGGCAACCTGGTAGTCTCTGGATTGGCACTGATTGCTATTGGCCGTCTCCCTTAACTCGCAGAAACAGGCGGCAACCTTTGCCAGTGCAGATGATCTAACAGGTGAAATGCCTCAGTAAGTTAATGTAATGATGCGATGTTAAAAAAGCTCAAGCCCAAGCAGATTCTTCATTATTGGCAGCAGTCTCTGAAGACTCATCATGGCCGGATGTTAAACCTAGCGGCTGTAGCAGGGCTACTATACTTCCCAGTGTGGGCAGGAACCCTGCTGTCTTCGGTGATATCTGGTAACGCCTCCATTTTGTTCAATGGCGGTTTTTTGTACTTCGGGCTAAAAAAGTTGTGGACTGAACGAGATACCTTGCGGCAAGTACCAGTTTCTCGCGATGACCGCTTAATTGGTCATATGTTAATCGTGGGTAGTGCCTTCTGGCTACCCTTTTGCCGAAACTCAGTATCACTCCAGGCTTTTGTTTGGCTGATAGTAGTGTTAGGAGTAGGCTGGAGTTCCTTTGGGTTCAACCTGTTTCGGCGCTATCCCATCGCCTCTGCGATGATTCTGGTGAGTATGTATCCCAGTAGCGTTTTTTTAGCTAATCGCCTCTTTGCCAGCATCATTGAACCTAGAGTAGTTGAAACCTTCACGGCTTGGCTGGGTAGTATGGCACTCCAGGTGATTGGGGAACCTGCGATGGCCGCCAAAAACCTAATTGTGGTTAGAGAACAATCTGTTATAGTTGGCTTTGCCTGCACTGGGTTTGATATGGCACTTTCTTTAACTGGGCTGAGTTTCTGGTTAGGTTTGTCTTTAAAGCAGAACTGGTGGCGCATTAGCATGGCTATGGTGAGCGGGATAGCGATCGCCATTGTGTTTAATGTTCCGCGAGTAGTAATGTTAGTCTTAGCAGTGCTTTACTGGGGACAATCAACCTTTGACTTCTGGCATGGTCCTTGGGGAGGGCAAATCTTCTCTGGTATCATGTTTACGGTGGCGTATTATGTTGTTTTTGCCATCTACCAGTTGAATAGCACCGCAGCAATGGCAACAAATGACAACAGACAACAGTAGAATAATAGTGATAATTTTTGCTAAAATATCATATTTTGACAGCAATTTCAGGTAATCTGCCAAACCATCACTACAAAATAACCTGATCATGGTCAGGGACAGTCTTTTCCATATCCCGCACTAATGGGACTGTCAACCCAACTAAACCCACTAGCAACATACACAACGCACAAATCACATATAACAGCGCGATTCCTGCACCAGTACCAGTGCCAAATATTCCCCAAAACAGACTACTATCTGTACTCAAAGCAGGTGCAAACACATTATCAGCCAAGGGTCCGGCTATTAAATAGGCTACAGCAGAACTGACCTGAAGAAGAAGCGATCGCGCCCCAAAAACCCTTCCTTGCACATTTGGCGCAACTTTAGCTAACCAGATCGCGTTATCTGAACTCCCATTTAAAGGGAAATTCAAAGAAGAACAAAATTGTGCTGAAATCCAAACCCAAGGACTTCTACCCAAACCAAAGACAATTTTACTGATACCTGCACCAATCATCCCTAATAAAACACCTTTAATTTTCCATCTAAATCCCCCCCAAGCACTAACAATTATTGCGCCAGTCACACCACCCAAACCAGCAGCAGAGGCTAAACTTCCTAACACTAAAGTATTATTATTACTTCTGGATAAAATCATCGGTGTATATAAAGAATTACCAATATCATGGGGTAGCCAAAATAGTATATTCACTATCAATAGTGCTAGTAAACCTTTTTGATTAACAATATAACGCCAACCAAATCCTAAATCTTGCCAAATGTTGGCTATATTTTCAGTTTCCTTTGTGGGTGGTGGTTGAGGAATTTTGACTATAAATAAACTGCCAATTGCTATAGTAAAAGTAAAAATATCAATCAACCAAATTCCGACAAAACCAATTATTGTGTAAAGAAACCCAGCTAAAGCAGGTGCAAGAATTTGGCTACCGTAACTAGATAAAAATCCCAGACTACTGGCGCGGGTATAATGTTGTTTGGGAATCATCAGCGAGACTGAAGCCGAATAAGCTAAAGATTGAAATTGGTTAAAAGTCCCAACAATTGCGCCGGTAAGGTAAAAGTGCCAAATTTGTAAATTATTAGTGAGATGCAGCCACAAAATTATAATTGTGCTGAGAACGGCAACTGTATCACCTACCATCATTAATAATTTCCGATTAAAGCGGTCTACAATTACACCACTAATCGGGGTAATAATAATACTGGGAAGTAAACTAAAAAAACCTACCAGAGTCAAAGTAGTAGCTTTACCTGTAATTTCCCAAGCCCAAATTTCAATAGCAAAGCCGGTCATTTGGCTACCCATAGCAGAAACTAGCTGACCCAGCCAGACTATAAGAAAATTACGCATACTGACGGAATTTGGTTGTTGTGACATTTCAATCAGCTTCTGTCATATATTGCTTCATTTGGGCGATACGTTCTTGGGGTGTGAGAAGAGGACAGTTAGTACACTTTTCATCACCTGGAGGAATAAACGCATATAAGCAACAAGTGCGTCTCACTATGGTTGTTGTTGGTAAACCCGGTTCGTTGATTTGTTCACTAAGTACCAATTTATAAAGAGGATTGCGTCCTGGCATCACAGCACTGTAGGGTTGTTCATACAAGGTGGAATAATCTGTTTTTATCGTTTCTGAGTTAATACATTTACTCAATTCGGCAAATTGTCTTTCAGAAGCGTTTACAGCATTCCCCCACATAATTTTTTTGGAGAGTTTGGTTAAACTATAAACGCGGTCTATCATCGGTGCAAAATTGCGTTGGAATAAGTTAGTAAAAACAGCATGATGTAAGTCCGCAACACTATTTACTATTTTGACTGGGCAATTTTCAGGAATGGGAATAGATAATCGTTGAGGATAAATTACAGTATCACTAAGGGCATGAAACCATAGCGTCTTGGGTTTACCATCTTCCAAAACAAAACTCACATTATCAATAGAAGCGTCTAGCCCAACTCCCGCCCAAGTCATCAAAGCTAAAATTCCTGGTAATGTTGTCCAGCTATAAATTTTGTTCCAAATAGATGCAGCAATGCGAATGTCTTGACTTTTTTGATATATCTCGCTGGTTTGCCAATCAGATAAAAGTCTATCTGGTTGTAAGTAATCATTTAATGAAATCACCTCAACATCATCAGCAGGTGGAGTCAAAATAATGCAGTCAGTATAGAAACTATCTAAACTACTTTGAGCGGTAGTGAATATTTTTTCTAATAAATTCAGCACAATACTATTACCTTGTTTTTGAGAGATTTGCTGCATTCCTTCATTCTTAGAATTAACATCATTCATTTTTCACTAAATATTTAAACAAATCATCTAAAATTGCATTTGCTGACAAAATATTCCCAAATATCCAGTAACTTGAATTAACAGGATAAATTTGTTGATTTTTAAATGCTTTCAATTGTTGCCATAACTGGGTGTTTTGATATTCTTGAAAAGAATCTTCTGCGCCAGGGTCTAATGCTACAAATAAAATATCTGCATCTAATAAATCTATACGTTCTAAACTAATTGAAATTAGAGGCTGATTTTCATTAGTAGTCAGTTGATTTTGGATTTCTGGGAGAGGTATTCCCACCTCAATCAGTAGGCTTCCAGGAAATGAATATTTGGTGCGAAATTCTGGAACTTGCTTACCAGCATAAAAGCGACTCACAGAAACCGTGGTTTTTTTGAGGTGATGATTTACCACCGTGCGTAATTCTTGAACTCGTTGCTGATATTGCTCAAGTAATGTTTGTGCTTGTGTACTTTCATTTGTTATTTCAGCAATACGCAATAAAGCATCTTTCCAACCAGTTTGAACATAATCAAGTGTTGCTGTGGGTGCTATTTGTGAAAATAACTTGTATTGTTCTGCACTAAGAGAAAAACCCAAAATTAAATCTGGATTTAACTGCACCATTTTTTCGATATTTGGTTGACTATCTTTTCCTAAAGAAACAATCCCCTCTGCTTTTTTTCCCAACTTTGGTATGATACTCCCGGCAATATTAGGCTGTGTTGCTGCTATTATTTTTAAGTCTAGCGCCAACAATGCTTCCATAGAGGTTTCATCTAAAGCAATAATGCGTTGAGGTTTTAAGGGAACACAAGTGTCTCCCAAAGGATGCTTGATTAATTTGCATTCAGACGCGACTAAATTTTCTTTAGATAAATCTGTGTTTTGAGGATAATTTTGCTCACAACCTTGTACTAAAATTATAGTCAAAGTAATGATAAAAAATAAATTGAAATAACGCCTTAATAATTTTTTCATAATCTAATTATTTCGTAGAAGGATAAAGTGCGCCGCTAATTCCAAATAGTGCGTTAAGATATGCAATATAGTAATTCCCATTTAAGTAAGGTACAAGCAATAATAATTAAACGCAGATGGACGCAGATAAATGCAGATAATTCTTTACTTTATTATACTAGGGAAGGCTATAATAGACCCTTCTGACTATTGATTTAATAGATATTTATAAATGTCATCTAGAATAGCATTAGCAGATAGAATATTACCAAAAATCCAGTAACCTGAATCTACAAAATATACGCGATTGTTTTTGACTACATTCAGCTTTTGCCATAGAGGATTATTCTGATATTTTTGAAAGTTTTCTTCAGAGCCTGGATCTAGTGCTATAAACATTGCATCAGCCTCTAACAAGTCTACACGCTCTAAACTAACATTGTTATAACTGACATCTGCTCCACTACTAACCTGACGTTGGGCCAGGGGTATAGATAGTTTTAATTCTTCTAAAATACTTACAGGGAATGATAATTGATTCAAAAATTGTGTAAACTGAAGAGTTGTGTAAAATCGCATTACGGAAATTTCGGTGTCTCCGAGTTTTTGAGCAAACTTCAATCTTAAATTTTCAATTCTTTGTTGATATTCTTCCAGTAGTTTTTCTGCTTTTTCAGTTTTATCGACTATGTTAGCAACCTGGAATAAAGTTTTTTTCCACCCAGTTTCTGTATAATCAATAGCAACTGTCGGAGCTATTTTAGAAAATAATTGATAATTTTGAGGACTGAAAGAAAACCCTACAATTAAATCAGGACGTAATTTGACAATTTTTTCAAGATTAGGCTGGCTTTCCTTACCTAAATCAATAACCTCATCAATCTTTCCCTTCAATATAGGTGCTTTATTGCCTACTCGATTTGATGTAGTTGCTGCTATTGGTTTTAAACCCAACGCCACTAAAATTTCTAAACTTTCTTGGTCAGTCACAATGATACTTTGAGGATTAGTAGGAATACAGCTTTCCCCTAATTCATGCTTAATGATGCGACATTCTGATGTGATTAAGTTGGCTTTTGACGAGGAGATATTTTCAGGAGAGAAGCCATAACATCCTTTGGAAAATATTGCAACCAGGGTTACTATGAAAAATAGTTTGATGTGATACACCCATTTTCTAATCATTTAACACTTTGGTGATGAATTTGGTAGTTAAACAGCCCTGAGAGCATTCAAGGGCTGTATGTAATTCGTCGTAACTCGTAATTAGAATTAACTACCCTATGAGCGATTTATGACTTAAAATTGCCAGCCCAAGGTAAATTTTACCGTGCGAGGTGCGCCGTAAAAAAGACGTAAGCGGTTTTCAGCTACTTCAAAATATTCAGTATCAAACAAGTTCTGCACATTCAAAGCTGCTCGAAAGTTATCTCTACGATAAAATAATGCTGCATCTGTACGTAAATAACTGGGTAAACTAAAAGTATTACTTAAATCCCCTTCTCTTTCACCTACATAAAAAAGACCTAAACCAAATCCTAAACCTTGTAGATTACCTTGTTGAATTTCGTAAGTGTTCCATAAACTCACAGCATTTTTGGGTACATTATTAATTCGATTACCCACAGGAAGATCATTATCTTGAGTGATTTGAGCATCCGTGTAAGCATAACCACCAATAATTTTCCATCCAGGTAATATTTCACCCACAATATCTACTTCAAAACCGCGACTTCTTTGTTCTCCTGTTTGGATGGAAAAATCAGGGTTTATGGGGTCAGATGTTAGCACATTTGAACGAGTAATTTGATATAGAGAAAGAGTTGATGAAAGTTGATT
This sequence comes from Anabaena sp. CCY 0017, assembly GCF_963920885.1. Classification (NCBI taxonomy): domain Bacteria; kingdom Bacillati; phylum Cyanobacteriota; class Cyanophyceae; order Nostocales; family Nostocaceae; genus Anabaena; species Anabaena sp. CCY 0017. The sequence goes on from NZ_CAWUDG010000011.1 coordinate 140,404, forward strand.
TGTCCAATCAAACTTAGCTCCTACTTCATATTGAGTTCCTCTTTCTGGTTTAAATAAAGCTGTATCAAATGTTGTACCAGTTACCTGCTCAAATGAACGGCTGTAGTTAGCATAAAGTGAAACTAATTGACTGGGCTGATAAACTATACCAATGCGAGGGCTAAATGCTGTGTCTTCTTGAAAAGAAGTAACATTTCTTTCTGCATCTTCTTGTTTTTGATTCACAATATCCAAACGTCCCCCAATCACTAATTTAAAGTTATCTGTTAGGGAAATTTGGTCTTGTAAATAAATTCCTAAACCCTCTTGAGTAAATGGCTCATTAGGAAATTCATCCAGCACAGCACCAATGGTTTGTGAACCGTATACTGGGTCAAATAAATCTAGAGGACTAACTGCAACACGCTGGTCAGTTCCTTGAAATATTTCTCTAGATAAATCAAACCCAAATAATAGTTTATGTTTGATATTTCCAGTATCAAAGTTGCCAGTTATATTGGTATCTAAAATGTAGCTATCTACAGCAGCTTCACTAATAAATAAACCACGGTTTAAAGTTCTAGCATCATCATCTAAAGATGTAGGAAAACCAGAATTTTGTTGCCGTTTTTGAAATGAACTACGTAAGCTATTTTGGATTTGCCAATCTTCATTGAAACGATGCTCTAGATTATAGCCTACTCGCCATACTTGCCCATTATTTTTGTCAATTGATGGCTCATTTGTAAACCGATTTCTAGGAATTTGTCCGTTAGGGTTGGGTAAGACTGTACCTAATGCGGGGATACCTCTGTCGTTACGTTGTTTTGTATCAAAATACTCTGCTTCTAAAGTTAATGCTGTGTTTTCACCAATTTTCCAAGTTAAAACAGGTGCTATTAAGTAACGTTCAATGTCTACAAAATCGACAAAGGAACCAGAGGTAAAAGCAGAAGCATTAAGACGATATAACAGAGTTTTACTCTCATTCAGAGGCCCGGTTAAGTCAATAGCACCACTGTATAAATCATAGCTGCCAATTGTTCCTTCTATGGAATAGAAAGGTGTTTCAAGAGGCTTTTTAGTCACAATATTGACAGTACCACCAGCACCACCTTGACCAAATAAAACAGAAGCTGGCCCTCTGAGGACTTCTATTTGTTCAATGTTGGCAATTCCAGAACCAGCAGTAGTGTTGGTGTCATCTCTCAATCCATTACGGATAATAGTACGATTGGTGAATCCTCGAATTACAAAGCCATCAAATATATTGCGGTCTGAAGTGTTAGTAATTACACCAGCAGTATTTTTTAATGCGTCACTTAAACGCTGCACTTGCTGTTCCTGAATAACTTGCTTTGGTATTACTTGAATGGCTTGAGGAATATCACGGATTGGGGTATCAGTTTTTGTACCAGTGGAGGCGTTAGGTACTCGGTAGGTATCTTGTTGACCTGTAACAACCAATTCAATAGGTGCTTCTGGTGGTGTTTCACTTGTCGGTTGTTCTGGTGGTGGTGTTTCTGATACAGTGGGCGCAAACTCAAAAATCAGACCTTCATTACTATCAAATAACTGTGCTGTGGGTAAACCTTCCTCACCCGTTACTGTCACCCGCACAGTATTAGCGTCAGCTTGAGTCACACTCACAGACACAATCCCACTGGCTGGATTAGTAATGTTAAAGTTTTGACCTTCAGGTAATGCTAAAACAGCGTTGGGAATATCTGCAATGTAATTATTTTCTGTACTTCTATTTAGAGGCTGAAGTGCTTCTGTGTTTGCACTTTCTACAATTACGTCAATCCCTTTATCTGTAGCATTGACTTGAACACCTGTAATTTTGACAACAGATTGCTGTGCTAATAGTAACTTTGCTGTATTGGTGAAATTATGCGTTTTAGTTTCAGCTAAAGCTGGCTGTACAAGTAATGATGTTAGCGCGATCGCGAAGCCTTGCTGCAAGCAAATCGCCATCCCTGCTGATATGATCTCCTTAGATTGCCGATACCCCATACTCCTCACTCCACAAATGCAAATTAAATATTGCTAATAATTAGCAACTATCTATGGAAAGAGTTTATGTAATTTATACAAGCAAAGTCTATACAGTAGACGGAGAGTTTTGAACCCTAGACGGAGAGTGTGAGTAAATTATGACATTAAAAAGTGGCTTAAGACCCCACCCCTAGCCCCTCCGGTGCAAGCGAGGAGGGGAATTGGATTTACAGTTAAATTCTGTTGTTAGGACTGGAAAATCTCTTTGGTTTAGACAGCCTTTTTCCCTAACCGGCAATCTTGGGGAGTTATACCAAATTTACGCTTAAATGCGGCGGCGAAGTGACTCTGATTAGCGTAACCAACGGTATTTACTACAGTTCTCACATTCTGCTTTTGTTCCTGTAGCAGCTTTCGGGCTATTTCTAGGCGATAATCCCGCAAATATCCAAATACTGTTGTGCCAAAAATTTCTTTAAAGCCATACTTTAGTTTATTGTCATTTATCCCGATTTTTTGCGCTAAATCGAGCAGTGAGGGTGGATGTTCGTAGTTACGAGTTAAGATATCCCGTGCTTGATATATTTTCTCAATATCGGCTGCTTTCAAGTTAATTAAGGGTTTTTTAGCTGAATCACTATCTATGAGTTGGGCAAATTGCAAAGCCAGTAATTCTAATACCTTACCTTCCAGATAGATGCGCTGTAGCATCCCGTCAAAAGGGACATGAATAATTTGCTGTAATGCTGTCTGCATGGAACTGGTGATTTTACCGACTGGTTGATGAAAGCGCGGTGCAGAGTCACTTTCTAACAAAGGACGTAACTGTTTTGGTATAGAGTCTCTTCCACCCATGAAGGATTTCAATAAATCTAAGTCTAAACAAATTTTAATTAAATAAATGCGATCGCCTGAAAAATTTTGCTCAATTTCTTCAATATCTGGTAAATAAAATAAGTAGTTATTTCCGGCTATCTCTTGATAATTGTCCTTAACTCCGGCAATACTGGGACAAATTACGCCATGATTCCCGGAAAGATAAAATTTAGACGTTAGCTCATAAAATCCATAGTGATTATTGTGACAATTAATTGGCTGATAATAAGTTTCATCAGTAATGCTCAAATTTAATCCTGGACGCAGCTGAACTAGCTGACAATAACCGTTACTAAATTTACTGTCCCATTTCTTGATTTCGTTAAAGGTATTCTTGACAGTCTCAGACTGCTTTAGGCTTTCTTGTTCAATTTCCTCAAGCCTTTCTGCCGTAATCACTTCCATCATATTTTGACAGCAATTTGAGATAATTAATTACTCTAATTCTCAATTAGGAACTTTTAAATTAAAATATACCTTACTTTTGGGGTTAAGTACAATAATAATTTTTCTCAATTGCTATGTGATCATTTTGCCAAAAGGTATGATGTAACCCAACCTAAGACACTCAAACCCAACAACAAAACTGTCAACCAATCGCCCCAACGCACATACAAAGTTTGAGTTTGTCGTTTGTATATAGTTTCTGCATGAGTTTCATAAGTGTTATATCTCGACATCCATAAGGTTCTCCCGTGAGGGTCTACAAAGGCTGAATATCCCGTATTTGTCGCCCTGACTGTCCATCTATCAGTTTCAATTGCCCGCATCATATCTAAGGCGTGATGCTGAAATGGCATAGCTGCGGTGTAATGAGCATCGTTAGAAGAACTGAGAATAAATTGCCCACCCGCAGCAGCTTGACGGCGAAATAATTCGGGAAATGCTGAGTCGTAACATATCCCAACTATCGCCCGACCAAAGGGGGTATCAAATATCTGATTTGTTGAACCTGGGACTTGATGGGCATTTAAAGGTGATAAGCGTTGAATTATACCGCCGAAAATGCCCTCAAAGGGGATATATTCACCTAATGGGACTAATTTGGTTTTGTCGTAACGGCTGAAAATTTCACCATTACCAGTGAAGGTAAATAAACTATTTGTATAGCTGCGTTCCCGTTGTCCAAATGCCCCAATCCAGGCAACTACGCCTTTTTCTGCCACTGCTTGCACTAAGCTGGTGTTGGGTAAGTCGCGCTGGAAATATGGTAAGGCGGTTTCTGGGGTGAGGACTGCATCTACACCTTGGTCTACTAGATTGTAATATCCGGTGGTGTAACCTGCGATCGCCTGTCGCAAACCTTGGGGTATGAGTTTAATTTCGTTGGGAATATTACCTTGAATAATTCCCACTTTTAAAGCCGCTTCTGGTGGTTGGGCGATGGGACGAGTATATAAGTAAAAACCCACGAGGTGTAGGGTAATTAATAGTGCTGTGGCGGAAGCTAAATTTTTATTAACGAACCGCAGAGGCGCAGAGGGCGCAGAGGAAGTTTTGGCGTTTATCCATGCTTCTGCTATAAAACCATTGACTGCAACTATTGCGGCGGTGACGGTGTTCGCGCCAGAGAGTTGACCGAGGTGTAAAATTACGAGGTTATGGGGACTTTGGGTATAAGCTAGTGAACTCCACCACAAGGGGCCAGCACTCCAAAGAGTTTCTAGGGCGCACCATATTGCTGTACCAAATAGAACACGCTGCCAAGTTTTTTGCTTACCCAAACGAGCCATAGCAGCCGCCCACAGGGTAACGAGGGAACCCCCCAATAGGCTGATAAATGACCAACAAAAGAGGGTAATTGCCAAACTCGGCAACCAAGGAACGCCCAACCAATTCATTGGATGAATGCCGGTAATCCAGGATAGGGCGACTCCATGATAGCCAACACCCCAGGCGAGGGCGAGGAGAAGGGGAGATGAGGTAGCGGTAAGAACTAATACCCATAGGGGAGCTAAGGCAATCCATGCCAAAAACCATGCACCTACAGGGGCTACGGTTAGCCCCATCGATACACCACTGGCTAAGGTGATCAAGTAAGGGAGTATAGCAATTAGCTTCTCCCTGTGATTTTTACTCAGCTTCTTCCACCACATCAACATCAACTGCATCAGGAGGAACTATGGCTACACCGTTAATGGCATCTTCTTCATCAAGACGCTGCACTCTTACGCCAGTTGCTGACCGCGATTGTATGGAAATCGCATTTACTGCTTGACGGATAATAATACCGCGCTTTGTCACCATCATGATTTCATCATCGTCATTATTCACAATGCGTAAGGTGGCTAATTTGTCTTTGCCTTTACGGTTTTTGAATTTGGTAGCCATTAAACCCTGACCAGCACGGTTTTGCAGTCGGAATTGGGCGACGGGAACGCGTTTGCCATATCCGCCCATTGTAATTACCAACACCCAAGGGCCTATATTGCCGTTAGTTGGTACTTCTGCGGTTTCCTCCTGATTTTCGATTTCTGCGGTTTCGGTTTCTACAACTTCGGTTTCTACGGCTTCGATTTCTGCGGTTTCGGGTTCATCTGTATTTAAGGTGTCCAGAATGGCGGCTGGAAGTATATCCATTCCTACCAATTCATCCCCTTTCTTCAGTTTCATGGCTCTGACTCCACGAGTTGCTCTACTTAAAGGACGCAACTGTTCATGGGTACATCTAAAGTGAATGGCCATACCTAGACGAGAACCAACTAAGATGCTGTCCTCGACTCGCGCCCGTCGCACCCAGCGCAGTTGGTCGCCTTCTTCGAGAGAAATGGCAATTAAGCCGTTAGCCCTGATGTTACTAAATGCGGCTAGTTCGGTTTTCTTAATATTGCCACCTTTGGTGAGCATAACCAGATATTCTTCCCGGCTAAACTCGTCTACTGGGACAATTGAGGTGATTTTTTCTTCCCTGGGAATGGGCAGCATCTGCACAATGGCTGTGCCGCGACTGGTACGGGAACTTACCGGAATTTGATAAGCTTTTAAGCAGTAGACGACACCGCGATCACTAAAGAATAAAATACTATCGTGGTCGCAGCAAGTCAAGAAATGCTCAATGGTATCATCATCTTTGACCTTAGCAGCAGCTTTACCTCTGGTAGCACGGCTTTGAGCTTCAAAGGTGTTGACAGGCATCCGTTTGATGTAACCTTGCTCTGTCACCAGAATGATCGCTTTTTCATTGGCAATCAAATCACGCTCATCTATTTCGCCTTCTCCCGGTAAAATTACTGTGCGCCGGGGTGTCGCAAAGCTCTCTTTTAATTGAGCAATTTCGATTTGAATGATTTCTAGTATCCGTTCTCGCCGTGCCAAAATATCCTGCAAGTCGGCAATCTGCGTTTGTAAGTCTTCGTGTTCTTGACGAATCTTATCTGCTTCTAAGGCAGTCAAACGCCGCAGTTGCATCTGCAAAATAGCATCAGCTTGCACTTCTGACAGCCCGTAGTTGGTAATTAACTCTCCTTTGGCTGTGGGTGCGTCGGGTGCGTGACGAATTAAGACGATAATTTCATCTAACTGAGATAAAGCAATCAATAACCCTTGTAAGAGATGATCACGGGCTTCGGCTTTTCGCAGTTCGTAGCGGGTGCGTCTGGTAATGGATTCGATGCGGAAATCTAAGAAGACTTCTAAGAACTTCTTCAGGTTGAGAATTTCCGGTTTACCATTCACCAACGCCAGCATATTCGCCCCAAAGTTGGCTTGCAGTGGGGTTTGTTTGTAGAGATTATTGAGGACTACACGGGGGTAAGAATCGCGTTTCAGTTCGATAACGATTCTCATGCCGTCGCGATCGCTTTCGTCGCGGATGTCTGCAATTCCCTCTAACCGCTTCTCATTCACCATATCGGCGATTTTTTCAATCAACGCCGCTTTGTTGGTTTGGTAGGGCAGTTCGGTGATAATAATTGCTTCCCGATCCTGCCGTCCTCGTTGTTCGACGGTTTCAATGGTGGCGACACCACGCATGGTAATGGAACCCCGTCCAGTGGTATAAGCTTCCCGAATCCCAGATGTCCCTAAAACCTGCGCCCCGGTGGGAAAGTCTGGCCCGTGAATATAGTTCTCCATTAACTCCAGGTCGGTGATCTCTGGATTATGAATCAAGGCCACCAAACCATCAATTAATTCGCCCAAGTTGTGAGGAGGAATATTGGTAGCCATCCCCACGGCAATTCCGGAGGAACCATTCAGCAATAATTGGGGGATGCGTGATGGTAATACTGTGGGTTCTTGTTGGGAACCGTCGAAGTTATCGATGAAATCTACGGTTTCTGATTCAATGTCTTGCAGTAGAGACAGATTAGTTAAAGCTTGCAAGCGACATTCTGTGTACCGCATTGCCGCCGGCGGATCGTTGTCTACTGAACCAAAGTTACCATGCCCGTTAATTAGGGGCGATCGCATGGAAAAATCCTGTGCCATCCGCACCAAAGCATCATACACTGCTGTATCGCCGTGGGGGTGATATTTACCCAACACTTCCCCGACTACACGGGCGCATTTCCGAAACGGGCGATCGTGCATCAGACCCAGCTCGTGCATTGCGTAGAGGATGCGACGATGCACAGGTTTCAGACCATCCCTGGCATCTGGGAGCGCCCGACCCACAATAACACTCATGGCGTATTCCAGATAAGACTGGGACATTTCGTTCCGCAAGTCTGTCGGGATAATCCTCTCCTGTGAGGTTGTCATAACCTAAAAAACTCCAAAAAATGTAGATTTTAGCCCTTACGCTTCCGCAAGCGTCAAATTATTCTCAATTAATCTTGAATAATTGCCATATTTTGTTAACATTCTAACACATAGAGTGGTGTTTTGCCGATAAACTAACTAGCTCTAACATCAGAAGTTAAACTTTAAAAGTTCAATTTTTATAGGCTGCTATATAAAATTTTTTACAAGTCGCTTTTTAGGTAATTGTTTTTATAAAAAATAATCTATTACATCCTTTATTTAAAAAGTTTATTATAAATGCAGTTTATCTGCCAAATAAATTAATTAGTAATATTTTAATAATCAATACAATGTTACTAATTGACTCAGATCCCCGACTTCTTAAAGAAGTCGGGGATCTTTTTTGGGGTTATAACTGATTTAGGATTACCATATCAATTCCCTATAATCGCTGGTATGACATAGCCATAGATGCGCGTAACCATAGCATTTAGTAATTTATCTGTAGTTAATTAATTATTTGCTTTTGTAGAGACGCGATAAATCACGTCTTCTATATTTTATTTGATCCCGTCTCCTATATTTAATTATTATATCTAGAGAATGTTTACAAATTACGACTTTAATGCAGCCCACCATAGCCATTATTGAGAGATGCCTAAAAATAGCAATTTAAGTCTCAAGATAGTTTCCGCCTCCCCACAATATATCTTAAGGTGAAGACTAGCAGTTCAAGGAGTTTTCCATGAATCAGGAAAAAGTTCCCCATCCCAGGGAAAAAACTCGTCCAGAAGATGCTGCATCTCAATTAAGTCCAGAGGTGCTGGACATGATTAAACATCCTCCCAAAATTGATGATGTCATCAGAGGACAAACGCCTGCGGAACGTCGGGGAAATCCCGCTTTAGTCCCAGAAATGCTGGAGCAACCAATTGATGAAACACTGATGGATGATCAAGAGTAGAGCTAGTAGTCAGGATAAAATGATTTCAGTATTTTATTGCTGATATTTTTCTCCTTATGCTACCAGTCATTTATTCCCACGAGTTTCTGGATCACAATACTGGAAAATACCATCCAGAATGCCCAGAACGCTTAACAGCCATCGTTAATGCGCTGAAATCAGCCGCTTTTGCCCAAAAGATTACTTGGCGATCGCCTACCGCAGCATCAGAAAGGCGATCGCTGATGTCTACACTATTAAAAGCGCACACTCCAACTTATATCAATAAAGTTAAAGAAATTGCTGCTACTGGTGGCGGTTATTTAGACGGTGATACACCAGTTTCCCCGCGCAGTTATGATGTGGCGTTGTTAGCGGTAAGTGCTTGGATGGATGGAGTTGATACTGTACTCGCCACAAAAAATCCGGCTTTTGTTTTAGCACGTCCACCGGGACACCATGCTGAAAGTAATACGGGGATGGGATTTTGCTTATTTTCCAATGCCGCGATCGCCGCTTTATATGCCCTAGAACAACCAGGAGTTAGGCGTGTCGCCATTCTAGATTGGGATGTACATCATGGTAATGGTACACAGGCGATCGTTGAAACTCACCCCCAAATTGCCTACTGTTCTTTACATCAATATCCGTCTTATCCCGGAACTGGGAAATCGACTGAACCCGGATTTTATGACAATGTTTTAAACCTACCTGCACCTCCTGGTAGTGATATCACTGCATATCAGCCACTACTAGAAAACAAAGCCATACCGTTTTTAGCTAACTTTCAGGCAGATTTCCTGATTGTCAGTGCTGGTTATGATGGTAATCGGGCAGATCCTTTAGCTAGTACAAATTTACAACCAGAAAATTATGCTTTATTTACAGACGCTTGTCTGGGAATAACTCGTAAAATTCTTTTTGGTTTGGAAGGTGGTTATGATTTTCCATCACTTTCCCAATCTGTCTTAGCCACAATTGAACGCTGCTTGATTTAGGTTGTGGATATTCTCCAATCACAATTTATTCATAAATAATTCCACTTCAGAAAAACTTGAGGTAAATTTTAATGCAACCAAGTTATAATTTATCCAGTAAATTCTGGGAAGATGTGTTCTGTCTATGCCAGCGATATTAGAAGCCGTAATAAAGGTTTCGTAAATATTTATAAATTTGATGGTTCCATAATATTTATTTTTGCTCTGTAATTTAAGTCCCTACTTAAATGAAGTATTTACGTAAATATTTTGAGCCATAATTATGACATTGAAACCTTTTCAGTATTCTTTGTGACAGAAAGCTGATCAAGTTCATCTAATCTTTAGAAAAAAAAACTTCAAGTAATCTCGTGTATTAGCTAAAGTTTTGTTAAGATACTAATATAAATTTTTCCACAGAAACTACTAAGCCATGTGGAGAAACCAAAACTACTAGCAACACAAAGTTGAGCAGGTGAAGCAATGACCACCTATATGTTTTTTGAAGATGCCCTCCAAATGTTCAGCAATATGTATTTGCTTTCAGCAGTCATGCTCATAGCAGCTTCTGGTATTGGTTTAGCAGTCATAGAAACAATTGAAAAAACAGGAGAGCGCTAAATTACTCCCTGGTGGAATGCTTCGCGTTAACTGATATGGGATCACAGAGTTGCCTTGAAGAAATTTTGGTGACACTTGAAGACAGCAACTTTCATAGCACTACAGCACTACCTGGAATTCAACACATCCACAGGTAAATAACTGTAAAGCTACTGAAACCCAAACTAAGGAGCAAGTAATCTTAGTAGCATAGCCTCGAAAGATGCGGACTATTAAGCACGTAGCGCCTGTGCTTGAAGAATTCTTGATAAAACTTAATCTAACTCTCTGCGACCTTCCAAGGCTCTTGCCAGCGTCACTTCATCGGCATATTCCAAATCGCCACCCACAGGTAGACCAAAGGCGATACGTGTCACCTTAGTAAAAGGTTTCAGTAGCTGACCTATATACAGGGTTGTGGTTTCCCCTTCGATAGTCGGACTAATTGCCATAATCACTTCTTTGGTTTTTTGTTGACTAACCCGCCGCACCAAAGCTTGGATAGTTAGCTGTTCTGGTCCAATACCATCCATAGGAGAAATTACCCCACCCAAGACGTGATACTTACCTTTATATTCGCGGGTTTTTTCCAACGCAATCAAATCACGGGAATCCGCAACCACACAGATTGAAGTATCATCACGGTTAGGATTACGACAAATTTCACAAACAGGATCAGCAGATAGGTGAAAGCAAACAGAACACAAGCCTATCTGCTTTTTTGCATCAATAAGGGCTTGTGCTAAAGCTTCTACTTCTGCTTCTGGGCGCTTCAGGATGTGCAAAGCCAGGCGTTGGGCTGACTTGGGGCCAACTCCTGGTAAGCGTTGCAACTGCTCAATTAACCGTGCTAAGGGACGTGCGTAAACCGTAGTCTTATCTCCCGTATGTCATCACCTTAACTATAATGACATTTTTCGCGTACTTTCATTTGGCTGAGATCACCCTACAAACGGGAGCATTGATTCTCTTTACTCGGCGTTGCTGAATTACAGCAGTTTTCATGTATTTAGACCAAACGCTGATATTTGTATTTCTTTCTTCCTTTGCGCCTTTGCGCCTAACGTACTTCGTACTAGAGCTTACAGCACGCTACGCGAACGCTTCGCTGATGCGTGAGATATAAAGAAAAAACGGATAAAACAACCAAAGCACCACAGAAACTCTCAATACTTCTCTTAACTCTGCGTCCTCTGTGTTCTCTGTGGTTAATTAAAGAAATTCAAATATATATACATTAAAAAACGCCCCCCATCTCTGAGAGGCGTTTTTTATTCAGCTAAACTTGATGATTAACCGTTGATTGCAGGTGCAGTTAAAGCAACTGGAGCAACATCAGCAGCAGCCAAGTCTAGGGGGAAGTTGTGAGCGTTACGCTCGTGCATTACTTCCATACCCAAGTTAGCGCGGTTGATTACGTCAGCCCAGGTAGCGATAACGCGACCTTGAGAATCAATTACTGATTGGTTGAAGTTGAAACCGTTCAAGTTGAATGCCATTGTGCTGATACCCAAAGCGGTAAACCAGATACCGATTACAGGCCAAGCAGCTAGGAAGAAGTGAAGTGAACGGCTGTTGTTGAAGGAAGCGTATTGGAAGATTAACCGACCGAAGTAGCCGTGTGCAGCAACGATGTTGTAGGTTTCTTCTTCTTGTCCGAACTTGTAACCGTAGTTTTGTGATTCGGTTTCGGTTGTTTCACGTACCAAGGAAGAAGTTACCAAGGAACCGTGCATTGCGGAGAACAAAGAACCACCGAAGACACCAGCTACACCCAACATGTGGAAGGGGTGCATCAAGATGTTGTGTTCTGCTTGGAACACAATCATGAAGTTGAAGGTTCCAGAGATACCCAAAGGCATACCGTCAGAGAATGAACCTTGTCCGATGGGGTAGATTAAGAAGACTGCGGTAGCAGAAGCCAAAGGCGCAGAGTAAGCTACACAGATCCAAGGGCGCATACCCAAGCGGTAAGATAGTTCCCACTGACGACCTAAGTAGCAAGCGCAACCGATCAAGAAGTGGAAAATTACCAATTGGTAAGGACCGCCGTTGTACAACCACTCATCTAAGGAAGCTGCTTCCCAGATGGGGTAGAAGTGCAAGCCGATCGCGTTAGAAGAAGGAACAACTGCACCTGAGATGATGTTGTTTCCGTAAATTAATGAACCAGCTACGGGTTCACGGATACCGTCGATGTCTACGGGAGGAGCAGCTACGAATGCGATGATGAAGCAGGTGGTAGCAGCTAGTAGGGTTGGGATCATGAGAACGCCGAACCAACCGATGTAGATCCGGTTGTCGGTGCTGGTGATCCACTCGCAGAAGCGATCCCATACGTTGGCGCTTTGGCGCTGTTGTAAGGTAGTGGTCATGTTTTTATAATTGCTTTTCGTGTTTACGAATTGGGTAGGTAAACTTGCCTACTTGAATACTACCTTAGAGGATAAGTTTTGTTTTGTAAAGGGATTTTAATAAATTTTTACTTATAAAAATGATTAGTTTTTGTTATGAATCGCATCTCAAGACACGATTCATTCAGGTTTGATTAACCAGGAGGCCAGTCCATTTGCCGTCCTCCCAGGATATGTAAATGTAAATGGTAGACACTTTGACCGCCATCAGCACCATTATTGATCACAACCCGATAACCGTTGTTTAATCCGGCTTCTGCGGCTACGCGTTGAGCCGTTAGTAATAGATGTCCTAAAAGAGCTTGGTCTTGGGATTCAGCATCAGCTAATTTGACAATGGGTTTTTTGGGAATGACAAGGATATGAACTGGGGCTTGCGGGTTAACGTCTTTAAATGCGAGGGCTAAGTCATCCTCGTAAACAACATCTACCGGAATTTCTCGGCGAATAATTTTGCTAAAAATCGTCTCTGTAGTTTCACTCATCAGGATTTACCTATATATCTGTTAGAGATTTTAGGCGATTTTCAAAAGTGGTCTGCTGTTATTTTAGGCAATTGGCACTTATAGATCCCCCTTGATCAGGCAGTCTTGGGGTTTATCCCATGAGCAACTGGCGTTGATTTAGGGGGATATAAAATATTTGCTCCCGACAATAGGAGTTTTCAAATAACCTCTTAGACGCATTGACCCGAAATCCTAGTTTAGCGAAGTAGAAGACCCTGAAAAAGTTATTAACAAAATCTATCTATAGATATTTCCTACAAATAGGCGACCGCCATTAAAATGCTCAGAATATGTTCAGTTTTTATACATATTTTGTATATGATAGATATTTACATTCTTGAACTACTGATTATTGGTCTACTGTTACTAGTAGTTACACTAGGATCAGGTTGGATTAAGCGCTTACCACTTTCTTTTGCACTAATATATCTATTAATGGGTATATTTTTAGGTTCTGAAGGCATAGGAATCATCCAACTGAGAGAAAATAATGTATTTAATGCCAAAATACTCGAAAGACTAACAGAGTTTGTAGTGATTGTTTCTGTATTTAGCTGTGGTTTGAAAATTATCCATCCTCGACGCTGGAGAGTGTGGAATATCACAGCACGGTTGATTGGGTTATTAATGCCGATTTCTATCTTTGGATTGGCAATAGTCGGGAGATTATTTTTAGGAATGAATTGGGGAGAAGCAATCTTATTAGGAGCAATTCTTGCCCCCACCGACCCAGTATTAGCTTCAGAAGTACAACTAACAGATACTAACGATAGAGATGAGTTACGCTTTGGTTTAACCTCTGAAGGCGGGTTAAATGACGCTTTGGCTTTTCCTTTCGTTTATTTTGGGATTTATGCCATTAAAGATAATAATTGGCACAACTGGTTTAAGGATTGGTTAATAATTGATGTGATGTGGGCAATTACATCTGGTATTGTGATGGGTTTTTTGGTAGCTAAACTCATCGTTTGGGTTGACCAAAAAATTCAAAAAAAGCGTTCTTCTGATGTACAGATGGAATATTTCGTTGCTATTAGTACGATTTTAATTACCTATTCTTTAACAGAAATTATCAATGGCTATGGATTTTTGGCAGTATTTGTAGCTGGTTTGATTACCCAAGACAGTTACAGAAATCCTCACAAGCCAATGGCACAATTAGAATTTGTTGAACGACTAGAAAGATTATTGGAGGTAGGGATAATTTTATTATTGGGAACAATATTATTATGGCAACCAATGCTTCATTATGCCTCTCATTCTTTAATAGTCATAGTTTTATTATTTTTTGTAATTCGACCTTTAGGAGCTTGGATTAGTACAATTGGTCAACGTCCCTTACACTCCCAACGTCGTAATTTTCATCCCGCAACTCGTTGGTTATTTGGCTGGTTTGGTATTCGTGGCGTAGGCTCTTTATATTATCTTGCCTATGCCTTTAGTCATGGCTTAAAAGGAGAGGTTGGTGAACAGATATCGTGGATAATTTATAATACTGTTGTAGTTTCTGTAATTTTACATGGCATTTCTGCTACACCCTTAATGAACTGGTATGAACATCAGGTTGCTGCAAAACGATCTTTGGCTCACAGTACTATGAGTGAATTAGAAGATAATTCTAGAAATTAGAGAGCCTATCCCACTCATCTGAGATCGACTTGATCAAACTTGTTGCTGGTTAATGTCTCCAGCATAAGCAGTTAAGGCGATCGCTAGCATCTGTGCCAGATCGCATGAATTTTCCGGTACATGAAAATCATTTCTATAGCTTCACTCATACCAATTTCAGCGATCGCCTGGTGTTTTTTTTCGATGATGCTATTCTGTTAACCAACTAAAAAGTTTACCCACAGTCAGGTTGAATGATTCTGCAAAGGGTGGAACAGGTAAGCGATCGCTTGCTAATTCAAAAACTGCAAGGGTGCGATTAGCAAAATAGGCAAATACCACTTCTTCTTCTGGATCAATCAACCAGCCCATCTGAGTCCCGTGGTTGAGATAGTGGAGAATGTTACGGACGACTTTGGTTTGACTTTGGTCAGGGGAAAGGATTTCAATTGTCCAGTCTGGTGCGATAGCAAAAGTGTTGGATACTTTACCATTATCGTCGCGGGGAATGCGTTCCCATGTGAAAACTGCGATATCAGGAACAATGGATCTACCCCCAAAGGTACAGCGTAGTTCTGAATAAGCACGGGCGATATGCTGGGGTTTCAGCGTTAGATTGATATCAGCACCAAGATCCACTTGAAGCGTGCTGTGTTTTCCTTTGGCTATATGTTTTTGAATAATCTGACCGTCTATAAACTCGCTAGCCGGTTTGGTTTCCGGTTGTTGGAGGAATTCTTCTAGGGTTAAGGGTTTGGTGGGGGTTTGAACCATAATTCACCTGCATCTCTAAAAATTATTATTTTAGCCATAGCATGAATTTTTTGGCGTTGCAAAATAGAAATATGGATTGGTCTCACGCAGAGGCGCAGAGTCGCAGAGAGGTAATTGTCTCTGTGGTTTCACCCATGCCGATTTAGCAATTCATTTGTTAGAGATTTTAAAGGTTTACTATATATAGAAGAAATGCTTGCTAGAGTCTGGAGTGCATCTATTGTGGGCATCGATGCCGTGAAAGTCGGTGTTGAAGTCGATATTTCAGGGGGTTTACCGGGAATTGTGGTGTTGGGTCTTCCAGATTCGGCGGTGCAAGAATCTAAGGAGAGGGTAAAAGCGACGCTAAAAAATGCTGGTTTTGCTTTCCCGATGCGGAAAATTGTGATTAACCTGACTCCGGCTGATTTACGCAAGGAAGGGCCATGTTTCGATTTACCCATTAGTGTGGGGATTTTGGCGGCTTCTGAGCAAGTTAGTGCTGATTTGTTGGGAGATTACCTTTTTTTGGGTGAAGTCTCCTTAGATGGTAGTTTACGTCCTGTGGCTGGGGTTTTACCTATTGCGGCTACAGCCCAAAAAATGGGGATTGCAGGTTTAGTGGTTCCAGTAGATAATGCTCAAGAAGCTGCGGTAGTTGCAGGATTGGCGGTTTATGGTTGCAAAAATATCGCTGAGGTGGTGGATTTGTTGAATAATCCAGGGCGTTACAAACCTGTACAGCCAGATAATTCACAACCGCTACCTAAAACGGCTTATCCTGGTGCAGACTTAAAAGATGTCAAAGGTCAGGCTCATGCGCGTCGGGCTTTGGAAATTGCGGCGGCCGGAGGTCATAATTTAATTTTCGTCGGACCTCCAGGAAGTGGGAAAACGATGTTAGCTCGACGTTTACCAGGAATTTTACCACCTTTGGAGTTTGCGGAATCTTTAGAAGTGACTCGGATTCACTCGGTGGCTGGGTTGTTGAAAAATCGCGGTTCCTTAGTACGCGATCGCCCTTTTCGCAGTCCTCACCATTCAGCATCAGGCCCTTCTCTAGTTGGTGGTGGTAGCTTTCCCCGTCCTGGCGAAATTTCTTTATCTCACCAAGGAATTTTATTTCTGGATGAGTTAACAGAGTTTAAACGCGATGTTTTAGAATTTCTCCGCCAACCTTTAGAAGATGGTTATGTGACGATTTCCCGCACTAGACAATCGGTGATGTTTCCGGCGCAATTTACTTTAGTCGCCAGTACAAATCCCTGTCCTTGCGGTTATTATGGCGATACTATTCAACAGTGTACCTGTTCACCCAGACAACGGGAAAATTATTGGGCAAAGCTTTCGGGGCCTTTGATGGATCGGATTGATTTACAAGTTGCGGTGAATCGTTTAAAACCAGAGGAAATTACCCAACAACCCACGGGAGAAGCTTCAACTTCGGTTTTAGAGAGAGTTACAAAGGCACGCGATCGCGCCGTTAAACGTTTTCAAGGAGAACCAAATCTGCGTTGCAATGCTCAAATGCAAAGCCATCATCTTCAGAAATGGTGCAAGTTAGATGATACTAGCCGCAGTTTATTGGAAGCAGCAATTAGAAAATTAGGCTTATCTGCAAGGGCGAGCGATCGCATTCTCAAAGTCGGGCGGACTATTGCAGATTTAGCTGGGGAAGAGGAATTAAAAGCCAATCATATAGCCGAAGCGATTCAGTACCGCACAATCGATAGAATGCAATAATATATTAGAATCTGGTTTGATTTATGAAAAAATAAGTATTTTAGGGTGCGTTAGGATGAAATACGTATAGCACCAACATTGTTTATTGTTTAAGAGACCTCCACAAAAAGAAATGCCAATTGTCATTGCGAATGGAGCGAAGCGAAATGAAGCAACCGCAAAATCTTGGGATTGCTTCGCTACACTCCGTTTCGCTCGCAATGACAGCTTTTGGATCAATCATTCTGTGGAGTTCTCTAATTAAAGTCTAATCCCTACGGAATGTTAACTATATGGATAACCCTGTAATGGAACCGAACTCAGTAAATACTGAGTCTGTCACTGATCGGAAGACAATATATGATGCTTTTATTTCCTATGGACGTGCCGATAGTAAAGCCTTTGCTACAAATCTTAATCAAAAGTTGGCAGCAGCAGGTTTAAATGTCTGGTTTGATCAAAACGATATTCCCGCAGCAGTAGATTATCAAAAACAAATTGATGATGGCATAGAAAAAGCTCATAATTTTTTATTTATTATCTCTCCTCATTCGGTAAATTCTCCCTATTGTCTCAAGGAGATTGAACTGGCTATTAAGCTCAATAAACGCATTATTCCCTTACTTCAGGTTGAAAAAATTAGTCAAGAAGTTTGGCAAAAAAGAAATCCGAATGGGACTGAAGACGACTGGAAAGAATACCAGCAAAAAGGACTGCATTCTATTTTCCCGAAAATGCACCCCACCATTAGTAAAATTAACTGGATTCGGTTTGCAGATAATCTTGCTGATTTTGATACTTATTTTCAAGATTTATTGAATGCAATTAGTAAACATCAAGATTATGTGGAACAGCATACTAATTTTTTATTACAAGCTTTAGAATGGTCAAGAAATCAGCAACAAACTAATTATTTTTTGGTTGGGGAAGAAAGAGGAAAAGCTGAAAAGTGGTTAAAGCAGAGATTCACTGAAGAACAACCACCTTGTATTCCTACAGATTTACATTGTGAATTTATTTGTGAAAGTATAAAAAATTCTCATAATTTACTCAGTCAAGTTTTTCTGGCAGCCGCAGATACAGACGAGGCAATTAAGGATAAAATTAGAAAAACCTTAATGCGTGAAAGCTTTACTGTTTGGACAAACAAGACTGATATAAAAACCGGAACTGCGTTTCCAGAGGCAATTAATCAAGGAATTGAGGGAGCAGATAATTTTGTCTATTTGATTTCCTGGGATTCATTAAACTCGGAATATTGTCAACAGGAATTAAATCAGGCTTTAGCAAATAATAAACGGATTATTCCTTTATTGGTTGCAGAAACTGATTCAGAATTAATTCCGTTACAGTTAAAGCAATTACAGTTTATTGATTTTACTAAATCAGACAGCGAAGCAGAATATCGTCTCAGTGCTGACAAACTATTACAAGAATTAAAGAAAGAACCTTCCTACTATGAAAAACATAAAATTCTTTTAGTCAAAGCCCAAAAATGGCAAAGACAAAACAAAAACCCTAGTCTTTTATTGCGGGGTTATAACTTACAACATTTTGAGGCTTGGTTAAAGGTTGCCAAACAAAGAGAAGATTATCCTCCCTTACCTTTACAAGAGGAGTTTATTACTGCCAGTCTGAATAAACCAGAAGAAGCTTCTTTAGAAGTTTTTATCTCCTATTCTCGTACTGATTCAGATTTAGCGCGGAAGTTGAATGATGCTTTACAAGAATTAGGAAAAACGACTTGGTTTGACCAAGAAAGTATTGCCACAGGGACTGATTTTCAGCAGGAAATAAATCGAGGGATTGCTAGTTCCGATAACTTTGTATTTATTATTTCGCCTAAATCTGTAAACTCTCCCTATTGTGCGGAAGAAGTGGAATATGCCCGAAAATTGGGTAAACGCTTTGTTACTATACTACATCGCCCTCTATCAGCCGATGAGCTAAAAAACCTACCTCCGGCTTTAGCAAATGTGCAATGGCTCGATTTTAATCAGCATGGAGGGGAATTTTCTGCAAATTTTAATGAATTGGTGAGGACGCTGGATACAGATAGAGATCATGTCAGAAGTCACACGAAATGGTCACAACGTGCCAAGGAATGGGATGAAAAAGGCAAAAATGAGGATTTGTTGTTACGAGGAAGTGAGTTTACTGTTGCTGAAGAATGGCTAAAGACAGCAGAAACAGAGAATAAAAATCCGGCTACGACAGATTTACACAGGGAGTTGATTCATAAAAGTAGGGAAGCAATTGCAGCACAAGAAAAACAGGATAAGCGTCAGATATTACTATTGAGGTCGTTGCTTACGGGTGCTATTGTTTTATTGGTGGCAGCAATTAGCACAAGTGGCTTTGCTTTCTTTCAAAAACGTAATGCTGAAATAGCCAGTCAGCAGGCTCAGACAAGTGAACAGAAAGCCAAAAATCAATTAAAGGAAGCACAACGTAATCAAGCCGAATCTTTTGGTAGATATTCTTTGTTTCTATTTAATACTAATCAGAAATTCGATGCTTCCATCCAAGCAATTAAAGCAGGAAGAATCCTGAAAAACCAGAACTTATACAACTTAGTGGTGATGAATGCCTTACAAGCACCTCTTGGTGATAGAAGCGAACTAAATAGCTTGGAAGGACATAGTGGCACTGTCATGAGCGTCAGTTTTAGCCCCGACGGCAAGACTTTAGTTTCTGCTAGTTATGACAAGACTATTAAACTGTGGAATCTAGACACAGGCAAGGAAATTCGCACCCTCTCCGGGCATACTAACACTGTCAGAAGCGTCAGTTTTAGCCCCGACGGCAAGACTTTAGTTTCTGGTAGTCAGGACAAGACTATTAAACTGTGGAATCTAGACACAGGCAAGGAAATTCGCACCCTCTCCGGGCATACTAACTCTGTCTGGAGCGTCAGTTTTAGTCCCGACAGCAAGACTTTAGTTTCTGGTAGTCAGGACAAGACTATTAAACTGTGGAATCTAAACACAGGCAAGGAAATTCGCACCCTCTCCGGGCATACTAACTCTGTCTGGAGCGT
>NZ_CAWUDG010000012.1:0-147615 GCF_963920885.1 Anabaena sp. CCY 0017
TTCGTAATTCGTAATTCGTAATTCGTAATTCGTAATTCGTAATTCGTAATTCGTAATTATTTGGTCATTAGTTATCAGTTAATTGTTTTTTCTCATAACTAATGACCAATGACCAATGACCAATGACTATTTATTCTTCTACGCGGTAGCCTAACTCTGCTAAAGTCATGCGCGATTGTCGCCATTTTGGTTGCACTTTTACGAACAACTCCAAGTAAACTTTACCAGCAATGAGCTTTTGGATTTGTTCGCGAGCTTCGCTACCAATGGCTTTGAGCATTGAACCACCTTTACCAATGAGAATACCTTTTTGGGAATCTCGCTCTACGTGTATGGTTGCAAGTATACGGGTAATAGTGGGTGCTTCATCAACTCTATCAATAGCGATCGCCACTGAATGGGGAACTTCTTCGCGTGTCAACAGTAAAATCTGTTCGCGAATCAATTCACCCATGATAAAACGTTCCGGTTGGTCTGTTACCAAATCGGGGGGATAGTAAAACGGCCCTGTTTCTAAACCTTCAATTAATAACTCTTGCAGTTCTGGTAATCCGTCGCTGGTCTGGGCGGAAAATTTGACTATCGGCCATTTATTGGCTTCGGCTACAGCTCGGTAACTCTCATCAATTAGCTGAAAATTTGGCGGTTGTTGGTCAATTTTATTCAAACCCAAAATTACTGGGGTTTCAGTACGAGTCAGCAAATCGACAATAAAGCGATCGCCTGAACCACAAGCTACTGATCCATCCACCACAAACAGAATCACATCTACTGCATCAATAGCATTTTTAGCATTTCTGACCAGCACTTCGCCCAATTGATGATGGGGTTTATGAATTCCTGGTGTATCTACAAAAATTAACTGTGCTTCTGGCGTAGTTAAAATCCCTCGCAAACGATTGCGTGTAGTTTGTGCTACAGCAGATGTAATAGCAATTTTTTGCCCTACCAACTGATTCATCAAAGTAGATTTACCGACATTTGGGCGACCAATAATGCCGACAAAACCTGATTTAAACTCAGGAGGAGCCTGGGGGATAGATGCTTCTCCTGACAAAGAGAAGATGTGATTATCAATACTAGTCACCTTTAGCTCCACCGTCATATATTACAGATCAGATCAGTTGATTCTTGTCTCAGATACACAACAAACATAATTTAAACCTGGCATTTTGAAAAACTGCCCTGATACAAGTCTAACTTAACGCGGAAGTCCCCACTCTCAATGTCCTCACAGAATTTATTTCTTGGAAAAGTCCCTAAGCCATATCATAGCCCCCTCCTCGCTTGCGGGGAGGGGGTTGGGGGCTGACAGGTGTAGGTTTTTCACGAATGCATCTGAAAAGTGGTTTTTTCGTTGATTGAAAACTCATCTTTCCCCTCTGGGTTCCCCATTCAAGAACGAAATTTGGTGTTTTCACACAGTTTTAAATTGTGTTTGAGAGTGTCAACTCACACCTAAATTAAAAACCTACACTTGTCAGGGGGGTTGGGGGTGGGGTTCAAGTGCCTCAGTAAACTAGAAAACGCCATACCCGATTGTGAGATGATAGAAATTGATTGCTAGTAAATGAGACGAATTATGTGGCGGGTTAATGTGACTTGTTCTGGTGATGCTTGGAAACAACACGGTGCTAATTTCAAATCGATGCCTGACAAATATCAAGGCGAGTGTATTTCTTCTAAAAAAATGCCAGACGGGACGCGAATCATGGGATATAAAATCGAAGATGTCAGCGATGCCGAGGCTTTTCAGGAAGAATGTGCAAACTTATCTGGATTTACAGCCGACTTTGAAGCTTTATAAAGTTGCCTGTAACCATAGTTTATCTCAATAGAGTATCTAGCATCTACAATATGTAAGCAGACACGATTACAGTCCCGTAGGAGAATTTTTGGTGGATTCCCGATATAACCCAGCAGACATTGAGGAAAAATGGCAACAAACATGGGCAGAACTTGGCTTAGATAAGACACCTGCAAATAGTCACAAGCCCAAATTCTACGCTCTTTCCATGTTCCCCTACCCATCGGGCAGCCTCCACATGGGCCACGTCCGTAATTACACAATTACCGATGTGATTGCACGCCTCAAGCGAATGCAAGGGTATAAAGTATTGCACCCAATGGGTTGGGATGCCTTTGGTTTACCAGCAGAAAATGCCGCCATTGACCGAGGAGTTCCCCCAGCCAAGTGGACTTATCAAAACATAGCTCAAATGCGGCAGCAATTACAGCGTCTGGGTTTGTCTATAGACTGGGAAAGTGAACTTGCCACTTGTTCACCAGATTATTACAAATGGACGCAATGGATTTTCTTGCAATTTTGGCAAGCTGGGTTAGCTTATCAAAAAGAAGCAGCCGTCAACTGGGACCCTATTGACCAAACTGTAATTGCCAACGAGCAAGTTGATAACGAAGGACGTTCTTGGCGCAGTGGGGCAAAAGTTGAGCGTAAACTTTTACGGCAATGGTTCTTAAAGATTACCGACTACGCCGAAGAATTACTCAATGATTTAGACAAATTAACAGGTTGGCCGGAACGGGTCAAGTTAATGCAGGCTAATTGGATTGGTAAATCCACAGGCGCTTATTTAGAATTTCCTGTAGTGGGGATGGATGAAAAAATCGCTGTCTATACTACACGCCCAGATACAGTTTATGGTGTGAGTTATTTAGTCTTAGCTCCAGAACATCCTTTAACCCAGGTTGTCACCACCCCAGAACAAAAAACCGCCGTAACAGCCTTTATTCAAGAAGTTTCTCAGCAAAGCGAGTTAGAACGTACCGCCGAAGACAAACCGAAGCGGGGTATCCCCACAGGTGGCAAAGTTATCAACCCCTTTAATGGGGAAGAAGTACCCATCTGGATTGCCGATTATGTCCTGTATGAATATGGTACAGGGGCAGTTATGGGTGTACCTGCTCATGATGTACGAGATTTTAAATTTGCCCGTGTTTATAATTTACCCGTTGAGTTTGTGATTGCTGCCCCTGATGATGTAGCAGATTTTGACTTAACGCCAATCTCAGCCACAGACGAAATCACAAAAGTTATTAAAATTGACTACAACCAGGCATATACAGAACTAGGAATTTTAATTAATTCTGGCTCTTTTACTGGCATGAATTCCACAGATGCCAAAGCCGCAATCATTAAATATGCTGAAGAACAAAATTTTGGCAAACTGCGAATCCAATATCGCTTACGAGATTGGTTAATTTCCCGACAACGCTATTGGGGCGCACCCATACCAGTCATTCACTGCCCAAATTGTGGAATAGTCCCAGTCCCAGATGAGGATTTGCCGGTGAAATTGCCCGAAGAAGTGGAATTAACTGGACGTGGTGGTTCACCTTTAACTCAGTTAGAAAGCTGGGTCAATGTTCCTTGTCCGACTTGCGGCACTCCAGCCAAGCGAGAAACCGATACGATGGATACCTTCATTGATTCCTCGTGGTATTTCTTGCGCTATCCTGACGCACAGAATGAGCAACAGGTATTTGACCCAGCCAAAACTAATGACTGGATGCCAGTAGACCAGTATGTGGGTGGTATTGAACACGCGATTTTACACTTGTTGTATTCCCGGTTCTTTACTAAAGTCCTGCGGGATAGAGGCTTATTGAATTTTGATGAACCCTTTCAACGCCTGTTAACTCAAGGCATGGTACAGGGTTTAACTTACATGAATCCTAATAAGGGCGGTAAAGATAAATGGGTTCCCTCTAATTTAGTGAATGCCGCCGACCCCCGTGACCCCCAGACAGGGGAACCATTACAACGCCTGTATGCTACCATGTCTAAATCTAAGGGCAATGGTGTAGCACCAGAAGACGTTATTAGTAAGTATGGTGTAGACACGGCGCGGATGTTCATCTTGTTCAAAGCCCCCCCAGAAAAAGACCTAGAATGGGATGAAGCCGATGTCGAAGGGCAATCTCGCTTTTTAAATCGGGTATGGCGCTTGGTGAGTGATTATGCTGCGGCTGGGGTATCACGCAAAAAAGCCCAACTTTCTGATTTAAGTAAGCCAGAAAAGGAATTACGGCGGGCAATTCATACGGCTATTCAAGCTGTAACCGAAGATTTGGAAGATGAATATCAATTCAATACAGCCGTTTCTGAATTGATGAAGCTGAGTAATGCTCTAACTGATGCCGATTGCAAAAATTCACCAATTTATGCTGAAGGTATTCAAACTTTAGTGATGATGTTAGCTCCTTTTGCCCCACATATTGCTGATGAATTGTGGCATTTATTGGGTAATACTAATTCAGTCCACACTCAAACTTGGCCATCTTTTGACCCTGCGGCTTTAGTAGCTGACGAAATTACTTTGATAATTCAAATTAATGGTAAAAAACGGGCTGATATTGAAGTTTCCGCCCAAGCTGATCAAGTCGAGTTGGAGAAGTACGCCCGTGAATCTGAATTAGTTCAGCGTTACATTGAAGGCAAGGAAATCAAAAAGGTGATTGTAGTTCCTGGAAGGTTGGTGAATTTTGTAGTCGTTTAAAAAACCAAAAGATCCCCGACTTCTTCAAGAAGTCGGGGATCTGATCTCTCATTGGAAAGCAAAAAATATCTCAAAAACAGATGAAGGTTCCAGAACCAGAGGATAAGGTACGAAAGATAGCCAGTCAGGAGCATAATACTTATCTTGCTGAAGGAATTGCACCACACAAAGCCACCCAGTCGGTTCCATCGTCACTATTACAAAGTTTTGCTGACGATTTCAAGTATAGTCTCGCAGTTAAACAACAACTTTTAGAAACACAACTATTTAAAGTTTTAGGTAATCCATTTTATTCTGACAATGGATTTATTCTTTATAATGGTGATTCGACGGATTTTTTACACAAACTTAGTTTAACTAACATCAATATTGATTTAACTGTTACGTCGCCACCCTATAACATTGGCAAAGAATATGAAACACCAATTTCTGTAGATGAGTATGTTAAAAGTTGTGCTGAATGGATGTCTCAAATTTATCGAATTACCAAGCCAGATGGGGCGTTTTGGTTAAATGTGGGGCATTTTGAAGT
Source organism: Anabaena sp. CCY 0017 (assembly GCF_963920885.1). Taxonomy (NCBI): domain Bacteria; kingdom Bacillati; phylum Cyanobacteriota; class Cyanophyceae; order Nostocales; family Nostocaceae; genus Anabaena; species Anabaena sp. CCY 0017. The sequence goes on from NZ_CAWUDG010000012.1 coordinate 5,053, forward strand.
TCCCGACAAAGGATTATGTGTACCTATACCTTATTTATTATGGAATAAGTCACCTTTCTATTTACTTCAAGAGGTTGTATGGCAATATGGTGCTGGGGTTTCCACAAAATATCGTCTCAGTCCACGTAACGAAAAATGGCTTTTTTATGTGAAGGATTCTCAGAGGTATACATTCAATTTAGATGACATCCGTGATCCGAATGTGAAATATCCCCATCAGAAAAAGAATGGCAAATATAGATGTAATCCTCTGGGTAAAAATCCTTCTGATGTTTGGGAGTTTCCCAAAGTTACTACAGGCAATAAACGCAGTTCAAAGGAACGGACTGGACACCCAGCACAGTTCCCTTTAGGCATTGTCGAGAGGGTGGTCAAAGCCTCATCAAATCAGGTTGAAGTAGTGCTTGACCCCTTTGCAGGTTCTGGTTCTACTGGCATAGCAGCAGCAGGACTAGGACGGATATTTCTAGGATTTGAAATTAAATCTAATTACTGCACAATGGCAGTTAATAGATTTAAAGCATTTCAGATGGAAAGAAAGAATTTTTCAGCACAGGCATAAATTAATTTGAACTCAAAGTAGCCCTTAATTGCTTCAGCAGGCTACCAATTCCGATAAATTGAGGGTCTTGTGATAGTTTTTGAACAGCTTCAGGATTACTTTCCATGACAATCTTGTTATAAATATTGATCGCAGTATTCAACTTATTGATATCTATATCGGGATTGTTTACTTGATCAACAAAGACTGTGTATCCTGATGAACATTGAGTGCTAGAAACTATATTTAGTTGTTCCTCTTGTCCAGGCACGCTGCTATCTGATTTTTCTCTACCTAAACCCCATAAAGAACTCACAAGTGATTCTACAGATGATGGTGATGCCCCAGCACTTAGTATACAAGCATATATTTGATTTGCCGCTTCTTCTGAATTGGCTCCATCTTGTAATACAGAGGAAGCAATCGGAGCTAGGTTATTATTACCTGAGATTTGACTCAATACATTCCTAGCGGCTTCATTCAAATTATTTCTAGTTTGTTCTGAAAGATTCAGAAAATTCTCCCTAATTTGAACATTAGTTCCAGGTACAAGTCGAATAGGATGTATCCCTGGGTTAAAAGTATCACCAGATGAGGAAGGGGAATCTTCGCTACTGCCTGCGATACCTTGGCCACCAGCATGGGCTGTGTAAGGCGTACCCACTAGATAAGTGAATAAAGTTAATGCTAGAGCTAGAGAGAGAGAGGACTTTTGTTTCTTCATTGTTTTTATTTTTGATTAAATTTCCAGATAAATCAGTTATTAAAATCTGAAACTGTATCCTCCACTCAGCGAGAAACCAGCACCAGTATCCAGATTATCAGTAATATCTACGAACAGAGTGTTGATCACGATAGGTATCTTTTTGAAAGGAACAAAAGACGCACCCATATTGAGACGATTTCCTGTCCAGCTACTGACTAGGGAGACTTGAGGAGTAACTCTCAATCCTAAACTGGCAAAAAGGTTCATCGCATTTGTATCTGCTTCTATTGCACCTTTAGAACGGAAAACACCACTACCAAAACCTACAGAAGCCGTTAAAGGTAAAATGTTTTCCGGGTTATCTGGTTGCAGTGGAAATGATTTAGTAACTACTCCATAGATGGTTTCTTTAGTTCCACTCACATCTCCCCATTTAATTGGATTTGACCAACCAACAGCTACGGCTGCGCCATCACCTAAATATCTATGTAGTTTGAAACCGACACCACCACTATCGCCAAAATCAAACCCATCACCACCACCCCCCGCACTGGTAACGTTGATGTTGACTTCTAATCCTACAGATTCAACCTCATCTCCCAACCCAAAACCAAGAGAAAAAGAACCATCTACCCTATCTTTACTCTCATCGAAAGGGAAATATAAGCCACCACCAATATATGCTTGTCCTTGACTAGCACCATAAGCAGAAGGAGTACCAGCCGTTGAACCAGGGGTAGCTGTGGGAAGATCAACGACTGTTGTGATGGGATCAACTAAAAGTTCTTGACGTAATTTATCAGTCTCGCTATCAGTCTCGCTAAAAGTGTCGCCCGCAGGTGATGAAGAGTCTATTTGTGCCAATATGTGAGTTGGCTCTTGTACTTGCTCTTTTAAAGGCAAATGAATATTGTTTTTTTGATCAGATAATGACTGTTTATCTAATTTATTGTCATTTTTTAACTGATCTGAAGATTTTAGAGAAGAATTGTCTCCAGAAAAAGAATTGCTGAATGTTTCAGGCTTAACATTAGCAGTCCAACTATCACTAATACTTACGAGCTTGGTTTCAGCAACATGACTACTTTTTTTAGATGCCAACAATCTTTGTTGTAAGCTGATATTTGGCGCTGAATTAAGGTCAGATTTTATAGCAGATGGTTTGAGGTCTTGAGATGCACTCAATTGAGGCTCTTGATTTTCAGAAACAACATTATCGGCAGCAACTGCTGATTGAATGGAAATAGCTGTCAACAGTAGAAGAAAATTTATCGAAATTGTCCCTACCTTCCAGTAAGCATAGTTAGCACTAATAAATTGATAAGTGTCACGAGCATTGATCATTTTTTTCATCAAAACATTCCTTCTGGAACAGAATTTACACATAACATTTTTATGCAAAAATTACTAATTCAAAATAGTAATCCTACGGTAATATCAGCAATTAAGCTAGTAAAACAGTATCATGCAGGTATTAAGTTATGTAAAACTTTCTCACCTGTTGCAACTAGGGGTTGGATTCTTCCAACTGTCTTCTGATAAATACTTCATGATTGCGAAGGTATATAAAAAGCCATCCCCGATAGCAACTTGATAAAATCGCATTACACCCACATATACAGAACTGGATAGCTATATCCGTACAATACCGAAAATATGACAAAATCAGCAGCCTTTAAATCTCTGAATAAACTCCTCTGGGAGATAAATCAGATAAAAGCATAAAACTATTTGTGAGTAGGCATTTCAGCCGATGGCACTCAGATTATTTTAGGCGATCGCTTGCTTTAGTCTATTTTCAGTAGTCCAGGCATTCACCATCTGGCTTGCACTTTGATCACTAGCTTGTTTTGTCAGAATTACATAAAAAAATTGTACCGTCAATTGCGACAATTTCACCTAGTGTAATTTTCTGTCCTGATTTCATCCCAGAATCAAAATATTGGTGAAAATGTGGGCGGTGAACCTCTAGGGTAGCGATCGCATCATCTCATCTTGTAATTGAGATGGGATGCGCGCCGCGAATGACTCAGCCGAGGCTAAAGGGTGGGTGCTTTACTTTTCACTCTGGGTCATAAGAATAATAACTCTTGACATTATGTTTTTGCCCATTAGCAACTACGCCTAAAAGATTAATCGGAGATATTTTGAGATCAGCGATCGCTCTCTCAAACACAGAGCGATCTGTTTTATTTATCCTGGCCACCATCACAAGACCGTCTGTTTGGGAAGCTATCAAATTAGCATCAGCGATTCCAGCTAGAGGAGGAACATCATAAATAACTAAGTCGAAGGCTTCTTGAAAATCAGCCATCAATCCCTTCATTTTTTTGGAGGAGAGCAACTTTGCACAATCAGGAGGGACAGGCCCAGCAGTAATTATAGATAAGTCGTTCATAGAAGGAAGTTGTTTCAGGACCTTTTTAACTGGCAAATTTGAGGTAATTAAACTACTCAATCCCCAGAGATTATTTAAATTTGATAAAGTATGAACACTGGGGCGGCGCATATCCGCATCTACAAGTAATACTCGTTGCCCCATCGCTGTAGCTATTTGAGCTAGATGAAAAGCAATTGTAGATTTACCCTCACCTGGCATAGCTGAAGTAATAGTAATAGAACGTATTTGAGTATCAGCATTTAACAAATGAATATTTGTATAAAGCATTCGTACAGCTTCGGCAAAACTTGTATAATTGTAGCTATAGTCTAGCTCTCTTACACTAGTTACCTTAGTCATAGTTTCAGCAAGTGAATTGTCCGACTCCAGGATTGCTTTTTGTGAACTAATAGCTTCCGGTTCAATCGTTGCTAATTCCCTATTGAAGGGAATATTGCCTAATAAAGGAATTTTTACTTTATCTTTGATGCTCCAGGCGTTTTGATAGGTATTATCCAACTTTTCCACTAGTAACGCTGCACCAATAGCCAAGAAGATACTCGCTGCTAATCCGAGAATGAGATTACGGACGAGACCTGAAGACACCACAGGAATTGTTGGCTGAAAGGGTACTTGAATCAATTGCCAACCTATTTCTGACTGAGAATTTTCAATTTGTAAATTTTCGCGACTAGATAAAAACCGATTTAAACTTTCAGTGGCAATTTGTAATCTGCGCTGTATTTCTGTGTATTGTCGGATTAAGTTTGGTAATTGCTGGCGTTGTTGTTCTAATATTTGTTGGTTTTTTACCAGTTCCTGGTTGTTAACCTCTAAAGAGTTCAGTGCAGAGGCGGCTTCTGCTCGCTTAGTTAGTATATATCGTTCCGATTCTTGCTGTATTAATGGTACAAGGTTATTTCGTTTCTCTTTTAATGTGATGATATTGGGGTTTTCGTCTTGAAAAAGAGTAGATGCACTGATAAGTTGAATATCTAATTGACGCAATTCATTATTTAATGCCTGATACACAGGATAGCTATCCAGCACTGCTTTTCTGCCGTCTTCACTTTGTAAAAAAGCAGAATTGGCACGAGCTTGCGCTAGCTGTAGTTCAAGTTCTTGCTGTTGTTGAATTAAATTAGAAGTCTGAGTAGCAATTTGATTGGCTAGGGATTCTGGACTATGAAAATTATATCTTTGTTGGAAAATTTGCAATTCTCTCTGAACTTGATCTACTCGTTTTTGGAGAAAGGGTAGTTCTCTGTTAATGTATTGCAATCCTTGACGTATCTTAGTTTGGCGTTTCTCTAGACTGTATTCTAAATAATCTTTAGCAATCTGCTCTAATACTTCCTTTGATTCCACGGGATTTTGACTACGATAGCTGACCTGTAGAATTTTTGTTTCATTTAAACGCAAAATCCTGAGAGAATTGATTAAAGAGCTATAATTAATATCGGGATAAGCAGCTTGTAACTGTTTAATGGTGCTTTGCAACAGTTCAGGACTTCTAAGGATGAGAATTTGACTTTCGTAATCTAAACTAGGTCTTGCTAATGGGTTAGTTTGACTGCCAATATCAACTACTTTAGTGTCATAATCTACAGGTTCAGCCAGCATCTGAAAACTACTTTCATATTCTGGTGGTTTGGGGTTTAATATGAGATTGATATATACACCTACCATCACGGTTGTAGCCACACCGATCATCAGTAACGCTCGGCGCTGTAAGAGACCCAGAAAATCTTGATAGTTCCATTCCTCTGTTTGCTCCTCATATCCCGGAAAATTTTGATTTTGAAAAAATGGCGTGATGGATTGTCTACCATCTTCGGGATGTGAAGGTTTGTATGATTGATGATTGTTCATATAGTGATGTAATGAGGAAATTTTCCAGTAATTTATGATTATTTATGGCGGCAAAGTGATTAATCTTCGCTTCTCTGGGAGCTTCAATGTAATGGCTTAATCACTTATTACGAACAAAGCAGTTTGTTCTGATGCTGATTCTATGAATTAACGTTGATGATTCCGTTAACCTTTTACTCTACAACTATCAAATTTATCACCTCCTTTGGTGACGCTAAATTATCAATAGTTAACTTATGTGTTCTCATCATGTCAACAGGAAAAAGTGAACAAAGGAGTAGAAATCAACATAAGTATTTTATTATATATTTAACTTACAGCTATTTTCAGGTAAATAGACCAGGAGGTAGGGGCGCAAGGCCTTGCGCCCTTACGACTGATGTAACCATATTCATTAATACCAGTTTTTCTTAACCAGTTATTGAATGCACTTATGGATATATAGGACTACTATTTGATTATTGTTCGCGTAGCCTGCGCTTTGCGCTTACAAACACGTAGTGGATTCAATACTGTTCGGTTAAGGTTTTGTTCGCGTAGCGTGCCGTAGGCAATCACCCCAACCCCCCTTAAAAAAGGGGGGCTAAAGTCCTCAAAGTTCCCCTTTATAAGGGGGATTTAGGGGGATCTCCAATGTGCAAATAGCGTTAACCGAACAGTATTGGTAGTGGATTGACAAGCCTAAGAGGATGTTTGAAAAGTTTTGGGCGAATATAATATGGCTACGCGTCATGTCTGTGTAGCCGCGACTTACAGTCGCCAAGGCGAGTAATAAATTAGACTTTTTAAACACCCTCTAAAACAGTGCATTAGAAGTAGGTTGGGTTCCGCTGCCAATGATGTTGGGTTTCCTTCTGTCAACCCAACCTACAATTTTTTGCCACATTTTAAGCTTGCCACGCCACTACGATACTTAATTTTTTTCATAAATTAAACCGGATTCCTATAGTTCTTTATCCGACAATCGACTTTGAAGATTGTAACTGCATTGGTAGTAGAATGTATATTTTTGATGTTTAGTCGTTTTTATACATTTTTTTTTAAGTATGAATGTTACGGCTTTAGTATAACACTCTATCCAAGATAGTTATATCTTAGTTAGGCGCTTTCATAATTTAGTTAAAAGTCATCTCGAAAATATACGCTGCAAAAGTTATTGATAATTTGAGTAAGTAAATCTTAAGCAATTAGAGGACTGAGCATGAATATTACCATAACTGCCAAATTCAGGGATAAACCTTACTTCTAGGAATAACTTGATAATTATTGCTTAAAGGAAGATAAATTTTTATCTAAAATGCGTATAATTACGGTTTAATTAGATGCTACGCAAAAGTATTATACATAAAATATTGATTCAATCGCTACTTTTTTAAAGATTTATGGAGATTCATCTCGTTACGTTAAATTTTCAATGCAGTATACTGTGAAAGATATAAAACATAATAGGTTTGAGCCACCATCAACTTGAGCAGGCAGAATCACTGAGGTTGTTAATCGACCATTACTTACCGGATAAATTCAAGAACAATAGTAAAGTTTAAGGGAGGCATGAAATTTACTACGGACATCTAGTCAACCGGATCAAAATAATAAGTGAATAAAAGTGGAACTTTATTTATCCCTGGGATTCATTAATTACTTGAGTGGTTCGGTGCTATCGCGAACGAAGTTTGTTAAATCTAGAATACGATGATCGATGAAACTCAACAAATGGATTAATGAAAAGGTAGTATCGCCATCCATTTCTATTGGATCTGAATATGAAGATTGTCTCAAGGTTCAGCAATCAATCAAATTATCCGTAATTACACAGTTTTTCCCTCCAGATTATGCTGCTACGGGACAACTGATTGAGGAGCTTGTCAAGCAATTAGAGCCGCAAGGGGTACAAGTAGAGGTTTTTACCAGTCAGCCTGGGTATGCTTTTAGCTTAAGTACGGCTCCATGTTTAGAACATATTGATAGGATTAAGATCCAGCGATCGCGTAGCGCCCAACTTTGCCCAGGGAGAATTCGTGGTAAGGTAGTTAACGGCGTTTTATATACATTACGGACTCTCATCTATCTGTTGGCGGCTTGTCGGCGTAACGACTTATTATTAGTAACCACAGCACCACCATTTTTGCCAATTGTGGGCTATTTAGCTAATTTTTTCTTCAAACTGCCCTATGTATGCATCATCTATGACCTATACCCAGACATTGTGATCTCTCTGGGTATAGTGTCTAAGAATCACTGGGTAGCAAAACTTTGGCAAGCAATGAATGAGCGAGTTTGGCTCAATGCTAAAGCCATTGTAGTTCTCAGTCCTGAGATGAAACAGCGCGTTGTGGAGCATTGTCCACAGGTAGCGCATAAAATTTCTGTCATACATAGCTGGGCTAACCCAGAATTCATCGTACCCATTGCCAAACAAGAAAACTGGTTTGCTTGGAAGTACAACTTAGTGAATAAATTTACTGTGCTTTACTCTGGTAATATGGGTCGGTGCCATGACATCGATACTTTATTAAAGGCTGCTATAGAACTGCAATATGAGCCAGTGCAGTTTGTGTGTATTGGTGGAGGAGCCAAACGTGAAGAATTAATTGCCCAAGTTAATCAACTAGGTCTAAGTAATTTTACGTTTTTACCTTATCAAGATAAAAAAGATTTGCCCTATTCTTTGACATCTTGCGATTTATCTTTGGTGAGTATTAACCCATCCAGCGAAAGTTTAGTTTTACCGAGCAAACTGTACTCAGCTTTATCAGCCGGCAGGCCTTTGGCAGTAGTTTGCTCACCATACTCTAGCTTAAGACAAATAATCGCCGAAGCTGAATGTGGTGCAGCATTTGATCATGGTGATGGGCATGGGTTGGCTGAATTTATCCGCTTGCTTCAGCGTAACCAACAACTAGGGAAACAGATGGGTAAAGCTGCTCGCCAATATCTCCAATCGCACTTTACACCTAAAATTATTGCTCAACAATACCTGAATGTTTTGCGTGAGGCTTTGAATATTAAAAAGACTTAAGCCCGTCTTGAGGTGGCAGAGGCCTGGGGCAGATTTGATCTCAATCTCAAAGAAATTTAGTTTATGTGTAGCTGTTACACATCTGTGATATAAGTTATTCAGGAAAAATAGAGGTAAAAAATACAAACCTAGATTCTTGACTAATGGATTTTCAGGAGATTCAAAAATCTCATTTTAATTAAAAAGGTACTGAAAACAAATCAATACTGACTCTAAATAGAGTGCTAGTTTTTAGGAGTCGGGCTTCGATGGTCTATTTGATCTCAGTCCCTCCCAACGTAACCTTCCTATCTTATTTATATTAGGAGGTCGATTTGCAGAGAAGGTGTGACCGAAATCGGAAACGTTCTAAACGTAGAGCTATCTATTGTCCTATTCATGGCTGTTATCTGGATAGCGTGAGTAAAAAATATCGACTTTTTGCTGATAAACCAGGTCAGTTAGAGCAACGGGGCTTAAGTCGGCGGGCTGCATCGTTGTCGATAGCCAATCATACAGCCGTTCCTATACAAGGGGAGTGGTTAGAGGCTTTTTGGTGTGAACAGTGTCAGCAAAAAAAATGGTATTATGTGCGTCAGTCTGACGATGGCATATATAACATCTCCTTAGCTCCCAGAGAATTATGGCAGCAGGTAACAGGGGTGATAGATCCTCATGGGAATCCTTCTGTGGGGGAGTTTACGCGGATGAATGCTAAACAGTTAAGTTGTCATACTGTAAATTCTTTTTATTGTTTATAAGGCGGGCAAGATGTCCACCCCACAAGATTTATAATATGAAGATGTTTCCTTGATTTATTGGCAAAGTTCTGTATGTCTGAATCATCTCTCTACGAAACAGATTTTTTAGCGTGGATAAATCAGCAGCAGTTAGCTTTAACTAATCGGGATGTCACAGCTTTAGACTGGGAAAATCTGGCGGAAGAGTTAGATGCTATGGGGATTAGGGAAAAAAATGAGTTAAAAAATCGGTTAGTGGTTCTACTAGCTCATTTACTCAAATGGCAATATCAATCTCGAAAACGTTCTATAAGTTGGTTTACAACTATTGCTAACCAACGGGATGATTTTCAGGATTTATTAGTAGAAAATCCTAGTTTGCAGCAATATATCCCTGCTATTTTACCCAAAGCTTATCGCAATGCTCGCCGGGAAGTATCAGCAGAAACAGGTTTAGGTTTAGCTACTTTTTTAGATATTTGTCCTTATAGCATTGAAGAAATATTAAATCCTGCGTTTTTGTGTAATACTACAGATGATTTTGCCAAGGCGATGAAGAGTCAATAAATTGAGTAATTACAGCCAATATGTCATTGCGACCGGATTGCCACGCAAAGCTCGCAACAGGCTCCGTGAAGGGAAGCAATCGCCAAGATTTTGAGAGTAGGTTGAGTTGTTCGCGCGTGAGGTACACCAGGGAGGGCAAAGACTGCCCTCCCCCACAAGAGTTCCAAGATAAAAATTTGTATTTGGTTTACTGGCAAAGTGCTGTATATTCGCCCAGAATTTTGAAAACATCCTCTGAAGCATTTATTTTTTGGAATAGTCTTATTAAAGAAATCAAAAAATATAGATAAACGTATCAAAATAATTTAAGTAAAATCAGTATATGTAGGGTGTGTTTCATAAATCAAATATGAGTCTTATATGGCTAAACGTATCAAAATAATTTAAGTAAAATCAGGTGTTTTTAATGTGAGGAAACCTAGTACAATTTCTAACCGAGTTGTTTATACATCAGAAAGCCGAATTCGCCACCCGTTGCAATTATTTCGAGAGATGGGGCGGGATTTGCTGGCATCCAGAGAATTAGCATGGCGATTATTGGTTAGAGATATCAGCGCTCAATATCGACAGTCTTTGTTTGGGGTGTTGTGGGCATTTTTACCACCGATTATTACGGCTGCGGGGTTGCTGGTAGCTAGAAATGCTGGGGCGGTAAATATTGGAGATACAGATATTCCCTATCCGGCTTATGTGATGTTTAGCATGGCACTCTGGCAAACTTTTGTGGAATCATTGAATGCTCCAATTGCAGCCGTGAATACAGCAAAGCCAATGCTGGCAAAAATTAATTTCCCTAAAGAAGCGATTATATTAGCAAAGTTGGGGGAAGTATTTTTTAATTTTGGCATTAAGTTAATTTTGATTTTGGGTTTGTTTATTTGGTTTCAGATTCCTGTGACTTGGAGTGCTTTGCTTGCGCCAGTGGCTTTGATTCACTTGGTAATTTTAGGTACGGGAATTGGTTTGTTACTGGCTCCTATTGGGGCTTTGTATGGAGATATCGCCAAAGCAATACCGTTAATTGTGTCTCCCTGGTTGTTGTTGACTCCGGTGATTTATCCGACTCCTAAAGAGGGATTGTTTGCTACCATTGTTAATTTAAATCCGGTGACACCTTTGTTGGTGACTACACGAGATTTAGCTACAAGTGGGTTAGTGACTAACCCGGCTGGTTTTTGGGTTGTTAGTGGTTTGGCGTTTGGGTTGTTGTTAGTGGCTTGGGTATGGTATCGCTTGGCAATTCCGTTTGTTGTGGAGCGGATGAGTTCGTAATTTATCCCCTGATTGTCTGGGAGCATCCCACTTTTTTGCACGTCATTGCGAACGGAACGAAGTGGAGTGAAGCAATCGCAAAATCTCCGACTAACAACAAACCTATGCGATTGCTTCGTCGTTCCTCCTCGCAATGACAATTATTCTGTTTTTGCAAAATAAAAACTGGGATGAACCCGATTGTATTTGTAGTTAATTCTATATTCATTACTAGCTATGACTTTGCTGACATCTGCTCAAGACACTTTTGAACAACCACAAGATGACGACATTGTTTTGTCGGTGAAGAATATATCCAAGCGGTTTTGTCGGGATTTGAAGAAGTCCCTTTTTTATGGGATACAAGATATAGGTGGTGAGGTGTTTGGCGCTCGGCGAACAGATGTGGAGTTACGCAAGGGTGAGTTTTGGGCGCTGAATGATGTCAGTTTTGAACTGCGCCGAGGTGAGGCTTTAGGTTTGGTGGGGGCGAATGGTGCAGGAAAAACAACGCTGCTTAGGATTATTAGTGGTTTGATTAAGCCGGATCATGGTTCGGTTGAGATTAAGGGGCGGGTTGCGCCGTTGATTGCTTTGGGGGCTGGATTTAACCCAATTTTGACGGGACGGGAAAATATTTATGTCAATATGTCAATTTTGGGGCTTTCCAAAGAGGAGATTGATGAACGGTTTGATCAGGTGGTTGAGTTTGCCGAGATTGGGGATGCGATTGATGCGCCAGTGCAGAGTTATAGTTCGGGGATGGCAGCAAGGTTGGGGTTTGCAAGTGCGATTCATACTGAGCCAGATATTTTATTGATTGATGAGGTACTAGCGGTTGGTGATGTGAGATTTCAGAGTAAATGCTATCGCCGTCTTGCAGATTTAAGGAATAAATCCGTTGCATTCATTATGGTTTCACATAATCCTGAAGCTATTTTAGGTGTCTGTAATCAAGCTATATATTTATCTAAGGGCAAAAAGATTACTTCAGGTGAAGTAGCTGAGGTTATGAGTAAATATGAAGAGGATATTTGTTACCAAAATGTGGAAGATTCGGTTATTAACTCCTTAATTAACAAGCCCAAACAGGAAGCTGTAGGAGCAGTTATCAAAAACATATTTTTTCGAGATGAGAATAATCACCAAATTAACGAACCTATAAGTGGTCAATCAGTTTACTTTTGTATAGAATGTGAGGCTGAGTATCCTATCGAAGAGCTTTGTGTAAGACTCTCAATACAAAAGCAAGGGCAGCCAAGTGATATATTATTTTTTAATAACCTTAATGAACGTAAGCCTTTAAGGGCAGTTAAGGGAATTAACGAAATTCGCCTTCACTTATCTTTTCTAGGATTAATGCCAGGTTTATACAATGCTAGATTAGGAATTCACAAAGGATCGCTATATCAGTTAGATGTTGTTCCTTCTTTTAGATTTAAAGTTAAAAGAGAAAATTCACAGATAAATTTGGAACGATCCCAGTTTTATCAAAAACGAGATTGGACAGTAGAGGCTCACAACTAATGTTTAACGCCTTAAACGCACTTTTTTTCGTAAATTTTTGATTAACGTTTTGATAATTTAGCCGATAAATAGTTTTAGTTAAAAATATAGGTAACTATGTTCTGCCCTATTTGTAACAATCCCAACATTAAAGTTATAGGAATTAATCCAACCTTTCCTAATAGTAATATTTATGAATGTGAAATTTGTCAATTTGGTTTTACTTATCCAGTTCCTACATCAGGAGAATTATCAAATTTTTATCAAATTGGATTTTATGACAAATCCAGTATAGAGGAGTTTGAAGCTGAGTTGAATGAAGATTTTAGTAAGACATTGGATAACTACATTATCAATCATAGAAGTTTATTAGAACATAGACCTTTGTCGCAATTTAAATTTATTTATCCATTTCTTCCTGATACTGAAGAGAAAAAAGCATTGGAAATAGGTTGTTCTTCTGGTTCTCTTTTAGCATTATTGGGTGAAAATGGTTTCAGTGTCACTGGATACGAGCCAGACCGTAAAATGTCACTTCTAGCAAGTAAGAGATTAGAGGGAGAAGGGAATGCAATTTTCAATCACATGATTGATTCCGAAGGTTGGAAAAAAAACCATTTTGACTTGATTTGTTCTTCTCATGTGCTGGAACATATCAGTCACCCCATAGAACACTTGAATCTTGTCAAAAAATCGCTCAAAAAAAATGGACTCTTATTCATGGAAGTTCCCAATGAGTATAGTTTGGGAATTGAGAAAGTAATAAATAAAGTTACTAACCCAGTGAGCGCAGAACACGGTCATCTATATTATTACTCTCCCCGTTCGCTTGAGATTTTTTTGGATCACTGCGGATTTAATGTTTTGTCTATGAAAACCTGTGGGCATAATGTAAAGAATCATTTTTCATCACAACCAGAAAAATACTTAATTCAAAGTCAAGGGTATAATCCTTTATCTATTATTTCTAAGTTAATGAAAAAAGGTTATCGGGTTTTCAAGTCTTTTTTTAATAGTGCGCCCTACTCCCCCCCACAACTGTGGGCAGAATCATGGTTTGATCATTACTATGAAAATGATGATGGAGTCTGGATTCGTGTAGTGGCTTCACCTAAAAATTAGTTTTTGATGATTATGGAAATTGTAGTAGTTATTCCAGCAAGAGGAGGCTCCAAAGGCATACCAGGTAAAAACATTCGTCCCCTTGCAGATAAACCCCTGGTCGCCCATTCTATATTAGATGCACAAGAAGCCCAACTGGTTGATCGCATCTACGTCACCACCGATGACCCAGAAATATCTTCTGTATCACGCAGCTATCGGGCAGAAATTATTCAACGTCCCATAGAACTGGCAACAGATACTGCATCATCCGAATCTGCGCTTATCCATGCTTTAACTGAAATTGAAAAAACAGGTATCAAACCGGAACTTATTGTATTCTTACAATGTACATCTCCCTTGCGTACTGGCTCAGATATTGATCATGCTATTGAGCAGTTGCGGTCAGAAAATGCAGATTCCTTACTCTCTGTTTCCCCAACCCATCGCTTTCTTTGGCATCAGGTCAACGGTGTTACTGAGTCTATTAACTACGACTACCGCCAGCGCCAGCGTCGTCAAGATATGAATCCCCAATATATGGAAAATGGTTCAATTTACATCTTTAAACCTTGGGTATTAAAAGAATTAAATAACCGATTGGGGGGCAAAATTTCTATGTTTGTTATGAATGAAGAGCAAAGTTATGACATAGATTCTTTAAATGATTTTGAGTATGTGGAATTTCTGCTGAGTAAACAGTTAGTCTAAAAATTAATTAAAAATAAAATGATCATAGATAAAAACTTATCCAAATATATTGTCTTCGCTGAAGACGATATCATAAATGCCCTGAAAAAAATCAGCGACAACAAAAATCGCATTATCTTTTCAGTTACAGAATCCGGCGTTTTAGAAGGAGTCCTCACAGATGGAGACTTTCGCCGTTGGTTAGTGCAGCAAGACACTATTAATTTAAATCAACCAGTCTCTAAAATTTCTAATAAAAATTATAAATATATTGACTACACAGAAGACCCGGCAAAAATTAAGGCTGATTTTTCCAAGGAAATTGAATTTATCCCGCTTTTAGATAAGAACCGTCATTTAGTAGCAGTTGCTTGCCGTAAAAACGCAGAAATCCGCATTGGTAATTTTATTATTGATGCCCAATCTCCGACTTTTGTAATTGCTGAAATTGGTAACAATCATAACGGTAGTCTGGAACTAGCAAAACAGTTAATTGATGCAGCCATAGCAGCAGGAGCCGACTGTGCCAAATTTCAACTACGGGATCTCAAATCTCTCTATAGCAACGCCGGGAATGCTAATGATGCCAGTGAGGATTTAGGTTCACAGTACACACTAGATTTACTAACCCGCTTTCAACTAACTCCCCAAGAAATGTTTGCAGCTTTCGACTATTGTCATTCCCAGGGAATTTTAGCTCTATGTACTCCTTGGGATTTAGAAAGTCTGGCTTTGCTAGAGGAGTACGGGATGCAGGCATATAAGGTTGCATCTGCTGATTTAACAAACCATGATCTTTTAACAGCCTTAGCGAAAACAGGTAAGCCATTGCTATGTTCTACAGGGATGGCCACAGAGCAAGAAATATCCGAAGCAGTGGCCTTACTCAAGCGATTGGGAGCTATGTATGTGCTACTTCACTGCAATTCAACCTATCCAGCCCCATTTAAGGATGTTAACCTCAATTACATAGAGCGATTAAAGGAAATTGGCGACTGTCCCGTTGGTTACTCTGGTCATGAGAGAGGAATTAATATTGCGATCGCTGCCATAGCTAAGGGTGCTAAGGTGATTGAAAAACACTTCACCCTAGACAAAACAATGGAAGGCAACGATCACAAAGTTAGCCTGTTACCAGATGAGTTTCGCCTGATGGTGGAGGGAATTCGCCAAGTTGAGCAGTCTCTGGGTACAGCAGGAAAACGATACCTCAGCCAAGGGGAGTTAATGAACCGAGAAAACTTGGCAAAGAGTCTAGTGATTAATTGCGATCTTGAGGCAGGACAAACCATTACTGAAGCAATTATTGATGTCAAGAGTCCAGGCAAAGGTTTACAACCTAACCGTAAAACAGAACTAATTGGGAAACAGGCAAAAAGAACCTTAAAAGCAGGAGATTTTTTCTATCCTAGCGATTTGGAAGTAGAACAGGTAAAAGCACGACCTTATAACTTCAAGCGTCCCTGGGGAGTTCCTGTTCGCTACCATGACTTTAAATCAATTCTGACTAAATCTAACCCTGATTTTTTAGAATTCCATCTCAGTTACAAAGATATGGAAGTGGATGTGCATAACTACTTTGATCGTATTTACGACCTTGATCTAGTTGTTCATAGTCCAGACTTATTTTCTGGAGATTTCATATTGAACTTAGCGGCTGAAGACGAAGCTTATCGTCGCAGATCGATTCAAGAGTTACAAAGAGTGGTTGATGTTACAAGATCACTCAAGCCATTTTTTAGTCGAGCTACCAAACCTCTAATTGTTGCTAGCGTTGGTGGTTTTACTCAAGATGCTTTCCTTTCTGCCACAGAACGAGATAGATTATACCAAATAGTGGCAGAGAGCTTATCAGAAGTTGATGTAAAGGGAGTGGAAATTATTCCTCAAACTTTACCGCCCTTCCCTTGGTACTTTGGTGGACAACTCTATTTAAACTTATTTGTGACTCCTCAAGATACAGTAGAGTTTTGCCAAAAGTATAACTATCGCGTGTGTCTAGATATTTCTCACTCAAAACTTGCCTGTAACTATTATCATCTCTCCTTCAAAGAATTTATTCAACAAGTTGGTACTTATGCAGCTCACTTACATATTGTTGATGCTGCTGGTATTGATGGTGAAGGCTTACAGATTGGTGAAGGTGAAATTGACTTTCCCGCTTTAGCAGAAGACTTACAGAAGACTGCACCCAATGCGTCCTTTATTCCTGAAATTTGGCAGGGACATAAAAACGAAGGGGAAGGTTTTTGGATTGCTTTGGAAAGATTAGAAACCTACTTTGTTCGCTAAAAATTAGACTTAAACGAAAATTAGAGGTAATATACATTTAATGAATCGTCTTATTGTTGCGAATGGAACTTGGCAGCTAATAGTAGTTATATCTGCTTTATCACAAGTTTCTAATCATACTTCTTCTGTTTTTGATGACTATCTTCTTCTATATGCACCAGGGTTATCTAATGGTATGAAGAAGGTGATGATGGAAATAGCATCCTTAGCTTGGACATGGCAAAAAATTATTTGGGTAGATGATTTGCTATATAGCAATATTATTACTTATTCAAATTTTGAAATTTTAGAACTATTACAAGCAATTAAAGAAAAGATTGGTATAAATATTTTTCCAGAAATTTGGATAGGTAAATTAACTGATCCAGCCGAAAAATTGATATTAGAAAGTTTTCCTAATGCAGAAATCTCAATATATGAAGATGGTTTACATACTTATGTTCCGCAAGAAGATTGGCGATTGAATCACCTTCAATTAATATTTAAACCAGGAGTAGCTAAATACAAAATTCAAAAACGAATTCAAAATACTAATATTTCTCATCGACTCAAAAATTATGGTTTATGTCGCCAACATATTGACCGTCTAACCAGATCATACTTGTTATTAAATAATATTTTACCTGTACCCCAGTATCTTGATTGTAAAATCATCAAAATTCACAATGAATTCATTCTTTTGACTATTCAAAAGATCCGAGCAAGTATAAAGCTTGATTTTTACAAACAAATTATTTCAAAATCACAGAATTACGTTTTAGTAACAGGTCAATGTTTCGCCAGATGGGGATTAATGTCTTGGGAACAAGAACTTAATATGTACTATAAAATTTTTAATACTCTTCAAGAAAATAATTTAACTCCACTTTGGAAAGAACATCCTAGAATTAATAAACCTTTCTTCAAAGAACTTGCAACTCAGTTTCAAGAACTCCATCCAATAGAATTTAATTTGCCAATATACTGGCCTATAGAAATGTTTATTGAAGATATCAATTTGATTGCTTGTGTTTCCGCAACTTCAACATCTCTTTTTTATGTTCGGGATATATTTGGCTTACAATCATATACAGTAGCTCATGAACTATCTCACCTATTTTCTGGAGATTTTGCCTATATCACAGAATTGGTAGCAAAGCATATACCTCAAATAGATTTGATGCCTCAAATGTTTAAAGAATCAATAAGAATCAGTTGAAATATGTACATTAATTTAAGTATAATAATATGCACTCATAACCCCCGGCAGGACTATCTTACAAAAGTATTAGAAGCATTGAAAAATCAAACCCTATGTGTAAATACGTGGGAACTGCTTTTAATTGATAATGCTAGTGATAAATTGCTTGCCTCAGAAATTGATCTGAGTTGGCATCCGCACTCACACCATATTCGTGAAGATGAACTTGGCTTAACTCCTGCTAGATTAAGGGGAATACGAGAAGCTAAAGCAGAAATATTAGTTTTTGTAGATGATGATAATGTTTTAGATGATGATTATTTAGAAGTAGTTCTTAAAATTGGTAAAGATTACCCCTTTATTGGCGCTTGGGGTGGACAAATTAGAGGAGAGTTTGAAATAGAACCACCTGAATGGACAAAGCCATATTGGGGAATGCTAGCAATTCGAGAATTTGACCAAGATAAGTGGTCGAACTTGCTACATCAGCATGAAACAACACCTTGTGGTGCTGGTCTTTGCATTCGTAAGTTTGTAGCTGAAAAGTACGCTGAATCAGTATACAACCAAAATACGCGCATTAAATTAGATCGTAAGGGCAAGCAATTAACTTCTTGTGGAGATTCTGACTTGGCTTTCACTGCTTGTGATATGGGCTTAGGTACGGGTCAATTTACGTCACTCAAAATGACCCATCTGATTCCAGCTTCCCGTCTCCAACTAGATTATATTGAGAGATTAGTAGAGGGAATGACTTACTCTACAACAATGCTAAATTCGCTTCGAGGTAAATTCCCCACAAGAATTACTTGGCGGAGAAAACTTCTTCAATATTATTTTCGCTGGCGGTTAGCTCCTAACCAGCGTCGTCTTCATGAAGCTTCCCTGAGAGGCTTAAATATGGCTTTGAGTGAACTAAATCTTGCTCGTGTTATAAGCACATCACTTTAGAATTACTAGCAATGCGTTATATTAATCTTTGACTTGTGACTATAGATTTCACCCATTACTTAATTAATCACTTTTAACCACAGCAGAAAATGAGTGAAAATTGTCGAGAGTAGGCGTAGCCCGTCGTAGACATCGCCCTCGCAGAATATTCCTTAGAATTGCCAGCAAAGCGGTACATCGAACTATATGAACAGGTATTGCGATAACGTGCGCCTGCTCAAGGTATTAAATGATGAAAATCGCTGCAATCCTCATTTAGGATATACTGTTTGTATATCCATTAATAGAGGTGTGTTATGAGCAGTGTACAGACCAACGTTTTTAGAACGAATAAAACTCAAGCTGTTCGTTTACCCAAAATCGTCGAGTTGCCAGAAACCGTAAAAAAAGTAACCATTATTGCGGTGGGTAACACCCGCATAATTACCCCAAGCGGGGAATCTTGGGACACTTGGTTTGATAACTATAATGTGTCATCAGACTTCATGACCTCTCGTGAACAGCCAGAAGAGCAAATTCGGGAGTCTTTTTGAAGTTTGTTGAAAGGATGCTGAAGTATATGCTTGATACAAACATCGTGATCTACACGATGAAAAATAAACCGCCCCAAGTGCGAGCCTTGTTTAAGAAACATGATAGACAGATGTCTATCTCTAGTGTCACCCTTGGCGAACTTATTTCTGGCGCAGAACGATCTGCTGTTCCAGAGCAAAACTTGCAGACCATTGAAAACTTGGTAGCCCGCATGGAGATTGAACCTTTTGGCGCTAAAGCAGCCGCTCATTTTGGCCAAATTAAAGCGGAACTCACAAAGCTTGGTACTCCTATCGGACCCTATGACAAAATGATTGCTGGCCATGCACGTTCAATGGGATTAATTTTAGTCACCAATAATCTCAAAGAGTTTGGACGAGTTGCGGGACTGAGACTTGAAAATTGGGTAAATTAAGAGATACCTTAAATCTTATTTTTTTATCTAAAAAAAGTTTAAATATAACCTAATAAGGTATTACTTTTCACCACATTGTTATGCAAATTTTAATTACAGGAATTTGTGGTTTTGTCGGTTCTACCTTAGCCAAAGCATTACAAGATTACTTTCCAGAATATCAAATTGTTGGCATTGATAATCTATCGCGCTCAGGTAGTTGGTTGAATAAATCAACCTTACAGCAACGAGGAATTGAGGTAATTCATGGTGATATTCGTCACAGCAGTGATGTAGATGCGTTACCTCCCGCTAATTGGGTAATTGATGCTGCTGCTAACCCCAGTGTTTTGGCGGGAGTGGATGGTAAAACCAGTAGTTTACAATTGGTGCAACACAATCTCATCGGCACTATTAACCTCCTAGAATATTGCAAACGCTATCAATCTGGGTTTACCCTGCTATCTACGATTTGATCACTTGGCGTTCAGCTTGTGAAGGATCTCGTCGAGTGGCTGAGACTGTACTGAACGCAGAGCAAATACATCATCTATTTGTTGAGCGTGTTACCAGTATTTGCCAACAATCCCATACCAGAAATAATTAGATATGAAATTCACTCGTGATGATTTCTACTCAGTATAACGATGTGAAGCAGCCAAAAATTATTGTAATTTCTTCTGTTTCACCTCAACCCACAAGTGCTGGGCAGGTTGTCCTATATCGTCATTTAAATCAAGTAGATGGATGGGCTGTTTCAATAGTGCCTAATCCAGATGATAGTAAAACTTATAAATGGCCAACTAAATTCATCAAAAGGCTAAAATATACTCGCTTTCATCGTTGGAGTCATGATTTAGAGGTCATAGATTATGGAAGTAACTGGGATAGTGTAATGCTCAATTACTTTCAAAAACCTTTTAATTGTCAAACCGACGACAAGACCATAGTTTTGACTGTCGCTCATGGTGATGGCTGCTGGGCTGCACAAAAATTTGCTCAACGTTACCAATTACCCTTAGTTTCAATTTTTCATGATTGGTGGCCGGATATTCCTAGTGTTCATCAACCTTTACGTCAGGTATTAAAAAAGCGTTTTCAGCAACTTTACCAGCAGTCTAACTTAGCGCTTTGTGTCTCACAGGGTATGAAGAATGCTTTGGGTTCACATCCCAATAGTACGGTTCTATTTCCTATCCCTGCGATGCTGAAGGAGGAATTAACTGTAAGAAATCAGATTGCAAATAATGAATTCTTATCTCCTTTACGGGTTATTTATTCTGGCAACCTATATGAATATGGAGCAATTCTAGCTCAGTTACTTCAGGTAACAAAGGAAAATCCCAAGGTTCATGTACAAGTTCGAGGATCTAACCCAAATTGGCCAGCAGATTTTCGCTCAGAAATGCGCGATCGCGGTTTATGGTTAGACTTTGCCCCCAGAGAGGAGTTAAATCAGTGGTTAGCTGCGGCTGATGTGTTTTTAGTGACTATGAGTTTTGACCCAGCTTTGCGGCGACGTATGGAAACCAGTTTTCCTTCTAAATTGACTGAATACGCCCAATTTGGTAAACCCTTAGTGATTTGGGGTCCAGATTATTGTTCGGCTATTCATTGGGGAAGGAAAGGCGATCGCGCTCTTTGTGTAACTGATAAAAATCCTCTGGTTATGGTATCTGCCTTAGAGAAGCTGAAGAATTCACCAGAACAGCAGAAATGCTATGCTCAACAAGCGAAAATTACGGCGCTAACTGAGTTTAAACCTCATATAATACAGAATCAATTCCTAGAAAGAATTGAAAATCTTCTCTGTACCGCACAAAAATAATTGGTGTTTGGAAAAGTTACAGAGATAATCCTCACCAAAACTAGCCTGTAAGTGTCTGGATTTACACAGAATAATCTATGCCGACTATTTCGATCATTACTCCTCTTTATAACAAAGCAGCATATATTTCTGAAACGATTAACTCTGTTCTTTCTCAAACCTATCTTGATTGGGAAATGTTGATAATCGATAATGGTTCAACAGATAATAGTGCAGCAATCGCTAAAGAATTTCAATTAAAAGATAAACGAATTCAATTATTGGCGAGTCCGAGGAAGGGACCAGGGGCTGCTCGTAATTATGGGATCAGATTTTCTCAAGGGACATGGATTCAATTTTTAGATGCGGATGATTTATTAGAACCAGATCACTTAGAAAAACAGTTGGAAGTTGCTAATAAAAATCCGGAAGCTGAGATTATTGGTGGTTGGTGGCAAGAATTTCAGGATGAAAATAAACCTGCGAGAATTCTTAAAAAACCAACAGGAATTGGACAAACTATTCAGGAGTTAAGAGATAGTGCGATCGCCTTTGCCCCTTGGGCTATTCATGCTGTTTTAATAAAACGTACAGCTATTTCTCCTGAATATAACTGGCCAGAGGAGTTAGACCAGTTATTAGGGGAAGATATTACCTTTTGGTATAAGTTAGTGAGTAAGTGTCAGGTTGCTTATGGAGAAAATAGAGGTGCATTATACCGAATTCATACGCCTGAATGTCGCAGTCAAAATCTAAACCCTGAAAAGTGGTTTAAAGGAGTACACAAGGCAATTAAACTAAATCAACAATATTTGCAATCTCATCAGCAATTTTACACATCAGGACAATGTGAAAATCTGATGCGAGTTTATCTTGATATTGCTTTCTTGTCCACCACCAAACATTCAGTGAGTGTTCAGAATCAGGCTCTTTATTTAGCATATAAATGGTTAGACCAATACTTTTCTGTCAGCAATTCCCCTAAGCTATCTATGATTTTACGTAATTTGCTAGGTCTAAAAAATTGGATAAAAATCAAGTTGTTATTTGATTTTTTTAATGTTAAACTAACAAAATAAAATCTGATATATATCTTATGAAATTTAATCATTTCCTCCGAAATCTATTTTTTAAATTTTGCTATGGTTTTCAGGGATTTCCTTTACAAGTGAGTGATCAATGCTTAAGAATGGATGAGTCTCTTAGGCGTTGGGATGTAAATTCAGAACTAGCTGCACTCAAGAGCTTACAACAATATCTACAACCAAATGACATCTTTATTGATGTGGGAGCTAATTTTGGATTACATACACTTTATGCAGCAAAATTATTAGAACATCAAGGTCAGGTATTTGCCTTTGAGCCTGTTATTAGTAATTTGAAGCTTTTACAAAGAAATATAACTCTTAATTCCTTAAACCAGCGAGTTACCATTGTCTCTAAAGCTGTTTCCAATTCTAGACAAAAATCTATTTCTTTTTATCTTCCATCAAAAGATATGACAGTTACAGCTTCTCTTAATCAAACTTCGGATAATTCATTAGAAATTGAAGTAGAGAATACTCGTCTAGATGACTATTGGCAAGCAGTTGATTTAGCAATTAAACTTATTAAAATTGATGTTGAAGGTGCAGAATTAGAGGTTTTACGTGGGGCTGAAAATATTTTAAAAAAATGGCATCCTGTCCTGGTTATTGAAGTTCATGGTTTTGCTCTTCCCGAATTTGGTAGTAGTGTAAATGAGTTGAGAAACTTCTTGAGTAATTTAGGCTATGAAGAAAAAAGGTTAGAGGGAGAACAGTTTGATGGCGATGAATATTTTCAAGCTGTTTATACAGTTAACTAGAGAAATAAACGAATTAAAGAGGAAAATATAGATGAAATTCGGTATTGTTTTAACCACAATTTATGAAGGAGATTTTATTAATGAATATTATGAGCATTTTAAATGCTATGGGGATTTAGAAAAAGTCAATTTTTATGTGGTTGGTGACCTCTCTACGCCTCCTGAGTGTCGAAAAAAAGTTGAAAAGTACACTCAAATGGGACTTCATTGGTATTATATCGGTGTTGAAGAACAAAATACGTTTCTCAAGCCTTTTCCTCAGTTAGGAACAGAAATTCCCTGGAAATCTGATAATCGCAGAAACGTAGGATTTCTCATGGCCTATCGAGATAAATGTGATGTCATTATTGCGATAGATGATGATAACTATCCCAAAGACAATTGGCCTTTCTTGACAGGACATTCTACAGTTGGCAAAGAAGCCTCTTTAATGACCGCAGTAGGGTACAACAATTGGTTTAATTTATGCTCCATGATGGAGGTAGAATTTCCTACATTAGGCGGTGGAAACACAGTTTACGCTAGAGGATTTCCGTATCAGCGTCGTCAACTTGAATGTTCACGAATAGACCCGGAAATTTCCACTGGAACAGTTGCCATTAATGCCGGTCTTTGGTCAGGTGATCCAGATGTAGATGCAGCCACCCGACTGGTTACTCGTTGTATTGTCAAAGAAAAATTTACCAATGATTATCTCCTTGCCCCCAACACATTAATGCCAATTAATACCCAAAATACAGCACTAATTAGAGACGCAATTCCTGCTTACTACTATGTCAAAATGGGGCATCCTGTGGGTGGGATGAAGTTAGACCGTTTTGGGGACATTTTTAGTGGTTTCTTTGTTCAAAAGTGTGTTCAAGCGGTTGGACATAGGATTAAAGTAGGTTCGCCAGTCGTTGAACATCGTCGATCTCCCCACAATTTGTATAAAGACCTATGGCATGAATTAGCAGGGATGGTAGTGATTGATGATATGTTGTCCTTGTTAGAAACTCCCTTATCTCCTGTTTCCACCTACAGCGAGGCTACCCTTGAGTTATCCGATAAGCTTGAAGAATGGGCTGTAAAACAGGAGGGTTTCCTTTGGGACGAAGCTTTGAAGTCTTATTTCCAAAACATTGCCCAAAACATGAAATTATGGATAAAAGTCTGTCAACAATTAAATTGACAATTTAATTCGTTCAAAATGGTCTGCTCGATAAGCAATCTATGATGACATCAATCATGTTTGATTACTAATGTAGATCACAAAGAAATATTTATTAGCAGTTAATTTTATGATTTCACTTGTTACTACGGTTTTAAATGATTGTGAAGGATGTAAGTCTTTCTTCGCTGACATGGAAGCTCAAACTCATGTACCTAACGAAATTGTGATTGTTGATGGTGGTTCTAGAGATGGCACTTGGGAGTTTCTGCAAAGTTATCAACCGAACAAACCTTATTCTCTAATAGTTATTCAAGATGCTGGTTGCAATGTAGCCCGTGGTCGTAATTTAGCGATCGCCCAAGCAAAACATGATATTATTGTATCCACAGACATTGGTTGTAAATGGGAAGAAGAATGGCTAGAAGAACTCGCTAAACCTTTATTAGAAAATAAACAACTAGAATCCGTTATGGGCAGTTGGGCTGTTAAAAAGGAAGATATAAATTGTAATTGGGCAAAAGTAGAATATGAGTTGCTCAACCAGCCAAAGTTAATAGCAAATCCCAAATCTCATGCCTCTTCACGATCAATTGCATACCGTAAAAGTCTTTGGAAAAAAATCGGTGGTTATCCAGAAGATTTAACATTAGCTGCCGATGATATGGTCTTTGCTTTATTACTCCATTCCACCACTAATCAAGTTGGGTGTGCGCCAATTTCACGATGTAGTTGGGAACGTCCTAGTAGATTAAGAGCGTTTGGAAAAGAAGCGTACCGAAATTTTTTCGGTGCTGGCGAAGCAGGAATTTGGCTAAAATACGGTTTGCTGGTTGGCGGAAGACTATTATTAGAGTTTGTGTTTCTAATCATCAGTTTGCTAGCATTTTTATGGTTTCCTTTCAAATGGATAGGTTTAATATTTTTCTTATTTCCAGCTTTTAGTATTTGCTTAAGGTTTATTCGGCTACAACCAGCGATAGATAGATTAAAAAATAATAACTTTGGTTATGCCTGGTTAAAAGTTTTACAGTTTGAATACTATGTGAAATTTTGGGGAATTTTAGGATATTGGAATGGCTTTATTTTAGGTACAAAAAAATGTCATCATTGCCGAGCAAGACTTCGTGGTGTTTAGCGCAGGCAGATTTTTTTATGCAGCATTTAGTGAATAAGAATATAAAAGTTACTATCTATGACCTGTAATAAAACTCAAGGATTAGATATTGTCTGGTTTTTTCATTCATAATTATGAAGTTTAACTCCAATCGTCGCTTACTTTATTTCTCACCCGCATGGTCAGGGGGAATAGCAGACTATGCCCATGAACAGGCAAAATCTCTCGGACGTAAGGGCATTGAAGTTACCTTATTGACTTCTCCAGCTTACAAAAAAGAGAAGACAGATATATATACAATAAAGCAAAGTTTAGTCTCTACAGCTGCAATTAATTTCCCCTTAGCCTTAGTGCGAAAAGCAGTCTTAGCTGCTAATATGCTGCAAAATTACGCTAAACTGGCTAAAATTATTCAAGACGAAGGTTTTCAGTATGTTTTATTCGGTTCTTATGCAGAATATTTAGCCCCTCTTTGGGTTGCTCCCTTGCGTAAACTAGCAAAAGAGGGTGTAACCTTTGGATCAGTTGTTCATGACCCAGTAAGAAATTATGTTATTGGTCCATTGTGGTGGCATCGTTGGTCAATTGCCTGTGGGTACTCGTTTCTAAAAGAAGCTTTTGTTCATGAAGCTATTGACCTAGATACAGAAAAACCAATGCCTCAACTGCAAACTACCGTCATTCCTCACGGTTCTTATCAGTTTTCCCTACCTCAGCAAAGCCGAGAACAAGTTAGGAAGCAATTAGATATTCCCCAACAAGTAAAAGTGCTACTGTCCTTTGGTCATATTCGAGATGGCAAAAATTTGGATCTGGCATTAAAGGCGATCGCCGACTTTCCCAACGTTTATCTAGTGATAGCAGGCAAGGTTTCTTCATCTACTCAGCAACCTGTAACTTATTATCAAGATTTAGCCCACAGTCTTGGCATTGCAGACCGATGTCGCTGGTTAATTGATTTTATTCCTGAAGACAAAGTAGGCAATCTTTTTAATGCTAGTGATGCCGTTGTCTTAACCTATAGTGCTAGTTTTCAATCCGCCAGTGGTGTTCTTAATGCCGCAGTTGCTTATAAGCGGCCTTGTATTGCCTCGGCAGGAGACGGAAATTTGCGTACTGTTGTTCAGAAATATAAGTTGGGAATATTTGTGGAACCGGATGATTGGCAAGCTATCCGTGATGGCATCCAGCAATGGTTAAATGGGATTGACTTACCTCAATGGCAACAGTACGAACAGGATAATTCTTGGAATAAAAATGCCGAAATTATTTATCAGCGATTTTGGGGAGAAGAAGATTGAATTTTTATGCTTAAATTGTGAAACATCATGAACCCCAAAATTATTGCGGGTAGCATTCTCAGCTATACTTACAATCAGATTATTAGTAGTCTGCCATCCCGTAAAATCCGCACAGCCTATCTCAAAGCTTACCTAGGACAAGTAGGTACTGGTACTGCTATCCAGATGGGATGTAAATTTTTAAATGGGAGAAAAATTTATTTAGGCGATCGCAATGTGATTAATTTTGGCTGTTTATTAGATGGTCGCCATTACAAAATTCAAACGGGTTCTGATGTTTCTATCGGTCCTGAAGCTAGTATCCTAACTTTAGGTCATAATCCACAATCCTCGGACTTCGCTGACCGAGGTGGAGATGTAATTATTGGCGATCGCGCCTGGATTGCCTATCGTGTAATAATTTTACCAGGAGTCAATATAGGAGAAGGTGCTGTAGTGGGTGTTGGTGCAGTGGTGACAAAAGATGTAGAAGCTTATACTATTGTTGCAGGTAATCCAGCCAGAGTAATTGGAGAAAGATCACCTAACCTCACTTATCAGCTAAATTATTTCCCTTGGCTACTTTGATATCAATATTATTATAGGAATCCGGTTTGATTTATGAAAAAAATTAAGGCTTTGGTGCGTTACGCTGCGCTAACACACCCTACTGGCGTGACAAGGCTAAAATAGTGCATTAGTTTGGAGGTAAAAACGCGGATAAACGCGGATAAACGCGGATGAATAAACTTTGGCTAATGCAACATTTTCAGCTTGTCACACCACTACGTGTTTGTTCAATAATTAAATAGTAGTCCTATATGTCTAATTGGATTTGCTGCCAAATTGGAGCTAGAGAACATTATGCAATTCCCAGAGCATTACATCAACGGCAGAAATTAGCTCACCTCATCACTGATGCTTGGGTAACACCTTTATCTCCATTACAAATGATTAGCAAATCAGGAATCAGAGAGCGTTTTCATGAGCAACTACCTGAGTCAAAAGTCCACGCCTTTAATACCTCCCTACTTCGTTTTGAACTAACTCAAAAATTGCAAAAGCGTTGTGGCTGGGAAACAATTATTGCTCGTAATCATTGGTTTCAAAAACAAGCAATCAGAAAACTCAGACAGCTAACTAAAAAATTTACTAACCCTCCAATTGTCTTTTGCTATAGCTACGCTGGATTAGAATTATTTAAATTTGCTAAATCACAAGGCTGGTATACTGTCTTAGGTCAAATTGATCCGGGTTTGTGGGAAGAAAAAATTGTTATTCAAGAGTATCAAAAATATCCCGAATATTCTCCAAGTTGGCAACCTGCACCGGATGAATATTGGCAAACCTGGCAAGAAGAATGTCAACTAGCTGATGCCATTGTGGTAAATTCTTATTGGTCACGTCAACTACTAGAAAAATCGGGAGTTAAATCAGAGAAACTCCAAATAGTACCTCTGGTTTATACTCCCCCAGATGCAGCAAATAATTTTATCCGCACTTATCCCAAATCATTTAATCAAGAACGACCTTTACGTGTGTTATTTTTAGGTCAAGTTATTTTAAGAAAAGGAATTACATCTGTTTTAGAATCTCTAAAATACCTAGAAAGATATCCCATTCAATTTTTGATTGTAGGACATCCAAGAATTCAAATTCCTTCATACTTGCAAAACCATACTCAAGTGCGTTGGGTAGGTGGTGTTAATCGCAGTGAAACCGCCAAATATTATCAACTAGCAGATATTTTTCTGTTTCCGACTCTCTCCGATGGGTTTGGACTAACTCAATTAGAAGCACAAGCATGGAAACTACCAATAATTGCTTCCCGTTTCTGCGGTGAAGTGGTTGTAGATGGTGTAAATGGTTGGGTATTACCTGAAGTCAAGGGTGAAGCGATCGCTAATATACTAAAGTTTTGTCTTGATTGTCCACAAACTCTTACGGTCTTAGCAGAAAACTCTCAAATTACCAACAAGTTTACACTCGAAACGCTTGCAGAACATCTACTTAAATTCTAAAAATGCCCCCAAATCTTGAAATCCCTTTTAGTTATTACATTGCGGCTTCACTATTGTTGTTTTTCTTTGTAGAAGCAGCAGGTAAAATGTATCGCAGTTGGGCTATACCTGCTTTGATGATTTATCTAACCACAGGGATGTGGTACTTCACAGAAGTATTGTATACCCCTGAACGCTTAGTCATATTCAACAACTTCATTTTAGAGCAAGGGTACTATCAAATCTGCATTTTTTTGATTGTATTCCGTTGTCTACTTCCTAACTTTACCCGCACCATAGGAAAATATTCATCTAAAGTCACTGCCTTCAATTGGTTTACCTTGAATCCTCATCGACTATTACAAATTTTACTAGTGATGTGGATACTGTTACTCATTTACGGTGTTAGTCGCTTAGATTGGAATTTTTTCCAAGCCTTATTTCCTCAAGGTGGGCGCTGGTCTCCTAAACTTTGGGGTCGGGGTGCAGTAGGAGGACAAACTGATTTTATAGTTTCTGCTGCTGGGTATATTTACACCTTAATATGTGCAATGTTTGGGGTGCTGCTGTTCTTTCAACGTAGACTTCAGGCTAAGGTAATCAATTTGATACTGATTATAATTAGCTGGCCTTCTTTCTATCTTTCTGGCACACGGAATATCTTTATCGCTGTAGCTATGCCTGCATATATGACATATCTGTTGACCTCTCGTCATAAGTGGTGGATGAAAGCAGTTATTTCAGCAGGATTATTTGTTGTAATTAACTACTTAATGTTAATCGTAATTAATTTTCGTAATACGGGTATTGATGCTTATTTGGAAGGCGCTGCTACTTTAGACTCTGATGTTAAGCATCTTGGTTTAAATATGGCAGAGGAATTATTTTACATCAACAAATTTTACGAAGAAGGGCAGTTAACTTTACAGTATGGGATAGACTACTTAGCTGAAGCCCTGAATGTCATCCCTCGATTTCTTTGGCCAAATAAACCTCTTTTAGGACACGAATATAATCTTCTGCGAAACCCCAGTAGTGGAATTCAGGCAACAATCGCAGCGGGATTTATTGGGCGTGGAATCATGAATTTTGGCCCTTGGTTGGGACCAGTAGCACCCGGTATTTTAATGTCTCTTTGGGCTGCTTTCTTAGCGCGACTATGGAACCAAAGAGCATCAGTTCTACGTCTAGCATTATTCTTAGTAGGTTTAGGAATGACACCAAACTTAGGGCGGGACATTACACTGCTTGTCCTGTGGCCTATGATTTTTGGCTATTTTATTGTCCGTTATTTAGAACGCCTTGAGCGTCGCCGAATACCTAAAACTGCTAACCAGGCTTACTATTTGCGCCATGAATGATTCTCACAATCACCTAAAAATAGCCATCTTATTTGCTAATTATGGTCCTTATCATATTGCTAGACTTGCATCTGCATATCACACTGGCAAATCTAGAGGATGTAATGTTTTTGGCATTGAATTAGCTCGTTCGGAAGTAGAATACCCCTGGGAAACTCAACTTGACAAATTTCCTGGACAAATTCATTCTGTGATTGATGATATTCCCTTAGAAAAAGTCAACTGCATCCATTTATTTCGCAAATTAATCTCTGTTTTAAATCAAACTTCCCCAGATGCCGTAGCAATTGCTGGTTATGCTCGTCCTTCTATGTTTGTGACATTGTTATGGTGTTTATGGCATGGTAAACCTGCTATTCTGCTATCCGAAAGTACAGAGTATGATGAACCTCGTTCTTGGTGGAAAGAAAAAATAAAAAAATGGCTAGTCACAAAATATCAAGCTGCTTTAGTAGGAGGAAAACCACATAAACGTTATTTAGTCAAACTTGGAATGCCCTCAGATGCTATTTTTTTAGGTTACGATGTAGTTGGTAATGATGTTTTTCACCCTAATCATGTTAAATGCTTATCTTGTCCATTAGATAAACCATTTTTTTTAGCTATTAATAGATTTGTTAAGAAAAAAAACTTATCATTTCTACTTTCAGCCTATGCTAAATATCGTCAAATAGTAGGCAGTCATGCCTGGGATTTAGTTCTAAGTGGTGATGGTGAATTACGTTCACAACTAGAAGAAGAAATTGCCAATCACGGAATTCAAGATTACGTTCATCTACCTGGCTTTCTCCAACAGGATCAACTGTTACCTTACTTCGCCCATGCTAGCTGTTTTATTCATGCCAGTATTCAAGAACAATGGGGATTAGTAATAAATGAGGCTATGGCAGCAGGTTTGCCAGTATTGGTTTCTCATCGCTGTGGCTGCTATGAAGATTTAATCATTGAAGGAGTCAACGGCTTCGGTTTTGACCCCAAAAATATTCAACAGCTAACTGATTTGATGCTGAAAATGAGTTCAGGTAAAATTAACTTAAAGAAAATGGGACAAGCTGCTTTAGAACATATACAAAATTTTTCTCCTGATTACTTCGCCCAACAATTAATTCAATCAGTTGAATACGCTTCAACACAGCATTAAATATAAATATGAAAGTTTTAATGGTTATTCCTGCGTTGGGAAATGTTTATGGTGGACCAACACAAGTTATTCTGGAGTTAGCAGAATCCATTGCTAAATTAGGCATTAGTGTTGATATTATTGCTACTCATGCAAATGGTTCGACAAATCTAGATGTTCCTTTAAATGAATGGATTATACAAAAATATCATCGAGTACAGTATTTTCCCTATTTAGATTTCTTAGATTACAAGTTCACTGGGGCGATGACAAAATGGTTGTTTAAAAATGTAGATAACTATGATATTGTACATACAAATGCTATATTTTCTTATCCAGTTTTAGCTGCTCATTGGGCTTGCCAATTTCGTAATATTCCATATATTGCAACTCCTCACGGCATGATGGAGCCTTGGGCTTTAGCTTATAAAGCTTGGAAAAAAAAGCTTTATTTTACTCTCTTAGAACAACCAGCTTTGCAAAAAGCCAGTTCTATTCAAATGTTAGCTTCTACAGAAGCAGAAGGAATCAAAAGCCTCCATTTGAAACCCCCATTAGTTATTGTACCTAATGGCATTCATAGTACAGATTTTGCATCTCTTCCTAGCCCGGATATTTTTTATCAACAGTTTCCTGAAACTCGCAATAAAATATTAATTATATTTTTAGGACGTATTGATCCCAAAAAAGGATTAGATTTATTAGCCCCTGCTTTTGCTAAAGTACATGAAAAATTTACTGAAACTCACCTGATTGTCGCTGGGCCCGATAACACAGGATTTTTATCTACTGCTGAAAGCTACTTTATGGAAGGTGGCTGTAGAGATGCTGTCACCTTTACAGGGATGCTTCGAGGTGATATGAAATATGCAGCCTTAGCAGCAGCTAATATTTATGTTGCGCCTTCCTATTCTGAGGGTTTTAGTATGTCAGTGTTAGAGGGGATGGCTGCTGGCTTACCCTGCGTCATTACTACTGGCTGTAATTTTCCTGAAGCTGGGATGGCTAATGCCGCTAGCATAGTTGATATTGATGCTAATCAAATAGCTGATTCCTTAATAGAATTTTTGCAAGATCCCATTAAAGCAAAAGCAACAGGCGATCGCGCCCGTCAATTTATTCTGGAGAACTATACATGGGATAGTATCGCCTCAAAAATGCTTTCGGTTTATCAAGACCTAATTTCGCTAGAGAAATAAGTTTAATTCGTAAGTAGAAGAGTTAGAATCAAAAATTGATCAAAGCATGATTATTAATCATGCACTGAATTTAATTTGATATCTTCATACATTAGTAAATATATATAGGATATCTAATATTATGAATCAGCCTAATTTAGCATATACATCTGATAACCCTAAATTAGATTATCGCGTTATCATCAGAAAGATATTTAGTGGTAATTTTGGGTATATTTTTGGTAGATTTTATGTGTGCAGAGTATATTATTCTCGATACAAGAAAATTAAGCAATTTTTAAAAATTCAAATTGAAAAAACTTTAAAATTTGATACCCAAATATTAAATGACTCTCATTGTGATATCCAGAGAATATCTAGTTACATTCATCAAAATTCATATTATGACCAACTAGAGCTAAATCAAGAATCAGTGACATCTATAGTAGGAGCAGCTAAGACTAAAAACCTGATTGTACCCGCAAAGGATTTGTCTTTTAAATACAATGAATATCAAGAAAAGATAAAACCATATCATAAAATTGCCACGGCTGATGTAGAACAGCCTCTAAAAATTGAGGAAGTATATAAACTGAGATATGATAGTTACTTATTAGAGGTTGCATCGCAATACTTGGGTTACTTTCCCACTAACTGTGATGTAAAACTGTGGTGGAGTTTTGCCGATAATTTATCTCCAGAAGAAAGACGTAGCCAGTTTCAAACTATTGACTACCATTACGACATACATGGATTCAATTTCTTCTATGTTTCTTTCTATCTCACTGATGTGGATGTTAAAAGCGGCGCACATAGACTTGTAAAAGGGAGTCATGTAAATAAAAAAATTTCAATGCTTTTACGTAGTGCGCGTGTTCCAGAAGAGTTAATTACTCAAAATTACTCTCCAGAGGACATTATTACAATTGAAGGTAAAGCAGGTAAATGTTTCCTTGAGGATGCTTCCTGCTTCCATAAAGCTTTACCCCCCATTGAAAATGACCGTTTATTGTTACAACTGAGGTATTTTTGATATGTTAGAAACTAAACTTGGTTTTGGTTGTGCTTCTATATTAGGTAAGATAGGAAAACAAGATAGTCTTTATGCTCTGAAAGCAGCACACGAAGCAGGTATTAACTATTTTGATATAGCCCGTTCTTATGGTTGGGGCGAAGCAGAAGCACTCTTAGGAACATTCTTAAGACAGGAAAAAATATCTAGAGAAACAGTAGAAATCACCACAAAGTTTGGACTGACTCCACGTAATAATAAATTTATAAAATTGGCTAAGACATTGGCTAGAAATTTTGTTAGCCGTGTTCCCCAAACTCAAACAATAGTCAAGTCTGCTGCTAGTCAGGTGTCACCAAAGATAGATTTTACCGTTAAAAACGTGATTACCAGCTTAGATACTAGTTTAAAATTTCTGCGTACTGATTATATCGATAATATATTGTTCCACGATTATAACTTTAAAAACGAATCAAATGAAATTTTGGAAGTTATTGATTTTTTAGACTCACAAAAAACATCTGGAAAAATTAAAAATTATGGTTTTTCTAGTTATGAATCCCTGGAATTTTTAGATAATTTCTTTAGTTCTAAAAATATTAAACCTGATTTACTTCAAATTGCTTGCGGGTGCATTGGTCAGCATAACCACATGAGCTTAAAAAATATGACTGAAAAGAATATAAAAGTTGTTATGTATTCTCCCTTTAGACTTGAACCTAGCATTTTATCAATATTTGAACAAATTACTGCGAAAAACTTAGGTTCTGAAGTGGAATCTATATTTGGCAGAAAAATTAACCGCCACGAAGATATGTATGGAATTTTATTATCGTATTTTCAAACCGTTTATTCACCCTATGCAATTGTAATCAGTATGTTTAATGCCGATCATATTCAAAAAAATCAGCAAGCAATTAAAGAAATACAAATTACTAAGGAACAATTTAAATTCTTTGAAAAATTATTAGTATTTAATAAAATTATCTCTTGTTAGATATATTTTTTCAAATATCAAGCTGTCTCTAGTAGAGTAACATAAGGTTGCTAAAAATGTTGGTTTCCTTACGTCAACCCAACCTACAATTTCTTGGCTACTCCTGATCATCGCTATGTTTCAGTAAGTAAGTCGGCGGGAAAATTTCAATGAATGTCATTGCGTTCGCAACGACGTTCAAAAAAGTGGGATGCTCCCCTCAGTGACTACCTGCGCGGGTTAAAAACTTCAATTTTTCATTAGTTTACGTTGCTGGAAATATTTTTATCATTCGTATTTTTCTCTAAAAAAAGAAAAATACTTCCTAATTTTTGCTAAATCTTGTTTTTCGCCATCCCATTCATTAAAAAATGTTTGTCTACTTGCTTAACAAATGTATAAATTTATACTTTAATAAAAATGTACAAGAAAGGCGATCGCTCTCCCAGCAAGAGTTCACGATCGCCTTTCACTCAACCTCCACAGTGGGAGATCATCACTATAATGACACAAGTACAACAATTTGTAGAAGAACAGAATACAACCTCATCAGCTACACAGCAACGCTTGGTTAGCCAAAGCAATTCATCAACCAAAAGAGAACCCGTGAAACATTTATTGATTGGTTCTCCCAAAGCTGTTACCAGCACCATTCATTACTTGCAAGTCGTTGGCTACGCTAGCACCGGAGATTGGAGTCCACTATTACCAACCTCCAACCCAGGCGAGGTAATGAGTATTTTAATCCGGCAAATTTTAATGCAATAACTAAGTTATCTAACTTGTAGGGTGGGCATCTTGCCTGCCCTTGCATACTGCATACCGCTATAAATAGCGGTTTTGAAATCATGTTTGATCAACTTTTATATTATTAAAATGACTTTGTTATCCATTGCAGAACAACTTACCCCTCTCATTCTTACCTACAACGAAGCACCTAACATTGAACGCACCCTGCAAAAACTGACATGGGCAAAGAAAATTGTTATCGTTGATAGTTATAGTACAGATGAAACCTTAGAAATTTTATCTTCCTACCCTCAAATAGAAGTTTTTCAACGCAAATTTGATTCTTTTGCTAGTCAGTGTAACTATGGGTTGACAAAAATCACATCGCAATGGGTACTATCACTAGATGCAGATTATATCTTAACTGATGAACTCATTCATGAAATTAAGACACTGCCAGTAGAGTCAGATATAAACGGCTACAGCTTTAGATTCAAATATTGCGTCTTTGGTAAACCTTTACGTGGTACTCTACTTCCACCCCGCAAGGTACTGTATAGAAAGGAAAAGGCAATTTATCAAGATGATGGACACGCTCATCGGGTTTTAGTAGAGGGTAAATCCACAATACTTTCACCATACATTCATCATGACGACCGCAAACCTTTAAGTCGTTGGCTATGGGCGCAACAACGCTACATGGTGATTGAAACTAAAAAGCTCATAGACACACCCAATAGTGAACTCAGTTTAGGCGATCGCATCCGTAAACAAAAAATCTTAGCACCATTAATTATCTTCGTTTATTGCCTGATCCTCAAAGGAGGAATTCTTGATGGTTGGCAAGGTTGGTACTATACATTTCAGCGTGTATTAGCAGAAGTTATTCTGAGTATACATTTAATAGAAGCAGAAAAGCTCAAGTAATGGCTAATCACAATATTATTGCTGTGGTTCCTGCCAAATAGCTAGTTCATTCTGGAAATTATAGAATACTGTAGAGTTAAAACTAATTTCAGTTGATTGCTATGTTAAAACTGAACAAAAAATATGGGGTTCTAATTCTAGCAGGTTTAATCCTGGCATTATTCAGCACCATTCCCATCCGACTAGCGATCGCCTCTTACCAGTCCCCCCATCCCCAAGCTATCCTTACCCTGGGCGGCGATCCAGAACGAGAAGAATTTACGGCTGAATTTGCCCAAAAACATCCCCGGTTGGATATATGGGTTTCTAGCGGCAGTCCCCCACAACAAGCCTTGGACATCTTTGCAAGTGCAGATATTGCCAAAGACCGCTTTCACCTTGATTACCGTGCTGTGGACACTGTTACCAACTTTACCAGTCTCGTTGACGATTTGAAAAACCACCAAATTCAGCACATCTACTTAATTACCTCTGGCTTTCATATGCCCAGAGCCAGAGCGATCGCCACCTTAGTTCTGGGTAGCCAAGGAATAACTTTTACCCCCATCTCTATTCCGTCCTCAAAACCTAGAGAATCCATAGTCCGCATCGTCAGAGATAGTGGACGTTCCCTATTGTGGATTGTATCAGGTCGGACTGGAGCTAGCTTTCACCCTCGTTTTCGTGAGCCATTTTATGCGGCTAGATAAATATACATTGGGTAGTTATACCCCTGGCGCACCTTACTGGAAACAGCTTTTGTGGTACTTTCTGGGATCTCCCTTAGTTGAGAGTCCTTGGTTTCCCATCTCATCTGTGAAGGTGGGGATATTACGGTTTTTTGGAGCTAGTATTGGTGAAGGTGTTCGCATTAAGCCAGGAGTGCGGGTAAAGTTTCCTTGGCGGTTAAATTTAGGTGATTATGTTTGGATTGGTGAAGATACTTGGATAGATAACCTCGCTGATGTCACTATAGAAAGTCATGCTTGTATCTCTCAAGGTGTGTATCTCTGCACAGGTAATCATGATTGGAGTCACCCTAACTTTGAGTTAAAAATTTCCCCAATTTATATTCAAGAAAGTAGTTGGATTGCCGCTAAATCAGTAATTGGGCCTGGCGTTACTGTTGGTAAAGGTGCTGTGCTAACTCTAGGTGGAGTTGCTGCTAAATCATTGGCACCGATGACTATTTATGCTGGGAATCCGGCACAACCAATTAAAGAAAGAAAGCTACATTAAAATAGATGTAAATGAAATTGATAAATAATTAGCAAAAGCATGAAGTTACCAAATCTTGATACCCAAACTATTGACCGCATCATTGAAATGGCTTGGGAAGATAGAACACCTATGGAAGCTATTGAGGCTCAGTTTGGACTACAAGAAAAACAGGTAATTGCTTTAATGCGCCAGCAAATGAAACAATCTAGTTTCAAAATGTGGCGATCGCGAGTTACCAAACGCAAGACAAAACATTTAAAGCAGCGAGAATTTATTGCAGGTAGATTTAAGTCACAAAATCAAAAATAATAAATCTGTGACCTTTTTTGAATTGGAGCGAAGCGACTTGACGGTGCAGTTATCCTCTCTCCCCTACCCAAAATGAAAGAAAATGATAAAGTGCTATTCAAGTCTTAAACAATAAATTTATCATGTCCCATCTGCTAACAGCTTTCACACAGAGATTTCTGCGGATGATCACTTTTGTGGTCTTCCTGACTCTGATTAGTGGTTTAATCCTTCCTGCTCCTAGTTGGGCTGACTCTTCTGGTTTAGGAGTTGAAAATGGTCATCTGAGTTCTTGTCCAGCTTCAGATAACTGTGTTGTCAGCCAAGACGCTGATGCTAAACACGCCATTGACCCGATTACATATCATGTAGACCGTGATGTAGCCAGAGAAACTTTACTCAAAGTTCTCAGCGTTGTTCCCCGCACAGAGGTCGTAGAACAAACAGATAATTATATTCATGCTCTGTCTAAAAGCCGCATCTTCAAATTTGTGGATGATGTAGAGTTTTATTTACCTGCTGATGAGCCAGTGATTCATACCCGTTCAGCATCTCGCATAGGAGAATCTGATCTGGGTGTCAACCGTAGGCGTGTAGAACAAATTCGTCTGGCTTTGCGCGATTTAAACATTTGAGCGAGACATTTCCGACAAAGAATATAGGGACAATAGCCTTTTCCTACGGAGATGCTAGCGCGGCCAGCGCAGCTACGGGAAGGCTATGCTACATGAATTGTCCCTACAAGGGTTTTGGAAAAAGCATATTTAAATTCAAACGATGCAAAAAGTTTGGCAATATTTCCTCTGTGCTGTACTAGTAATCCTTTTAGCCTTGACATTTGGCGCATGGGGTACAGAATCAGCACAAGCCTTGCTGCGACAACATCATGATTCCCCTGGTGTTTTGCGCTACCACTCCCAAGTATCTATAAAAGATGAAAAAGGGTACGCTTGGCAAGTGGTGCTATTCAAACAAAATTACAACAGTCCGGTAAAAGAATTAAGATTACGGGTAGTGGGTTTTCCTGGTATCGCTGAAATTGCCCATCCCCAACCATTAGAAATTGAAGCACCATCAGGAAAATTGTTGAGTGCATCTGATACTTACGCTTTAGCTGCGCCTGCTCCCAATGTAGGTGAATATGAATTGACTGATATTCTACCGCAATTACCAACCACTGATGCGCTTAAACTTTATGTGCCAATTCAAAGCGGAAAGCCATTGGTTCTGAATATCCCCAATAATGTAGTAACCGAGTGGCAATGGTTAGTCACAGAAATTGATTAAATTTATTTCTTCATTTCACTACTTCTCAATGTTTCATGAATAACCGTCATGAATAACTCATTGAGAGGAATTTCCACTGCTTTCGCCATAGAGGAAATTACACTTTTAGGAGCGAAAGAACAATACAAACCGGCTTCTAAAAACCAAGGTTGTCCCTCTGGGTCGATGCGGAAATCAAATAAACTATAGTGGCGACAACCCAAAGCTTGGTGACACTTTTTAGCCGCTTCCTGAACCCTGGGAGTAATGGGGTCTTTAGGGTCTACAATCCAAGACTTCTGATTATCTTTAGCACTAAAACTTAAGTTGCCATCATCCGTTTGTTGGAGTTTATCAGCATAACTACGGATGGGTTTGTTTTCTGGGTTTAACTTGTATTCTTCTAGGGGTAAACCCACTAAGTCCCCATCTTGAACAATCATACCACATCTGACCTCACGACCGAGTTCGATGAATGTTTCTACAATCACTTCATCTGCATATTCAAATGCTTTTTTTAAAGCAGCTTCATAGTCACTAGCTTCTTTGACTAAAGCCACTCCTAAAGAGTTATCAGAACTTACAGGTTTGATGACTACTGGCGGTGCAATTGTCGGTACATCTCCTAGCCGAAGCAATTCTCCACGAGGCACTTTTACCCCTGCGGCGGCGACAATTGCTTTAGTTCTGCCTTTGTGGCTCGCTGTTGCCATTATATCCGCAGTATTACCTACGTAGGGAATTTTCAGCAGGTCGAATAGGGCGCGATAGTACGTCAT
The DNA here is from genome assembly GCF_963920885.1 of Anabaena sp. CCY 0017. Classification (NCBI taxonomy): domain Bacteria; kingdom Bacillati; phylum Cyanobacteriota; class Cyanophyceae; order Nostocales; family Nostocaceae; genus Anabaena; species Anabaena sp. CCY 0017. The sequence goes on from NZ_CAWUDG010000012.1 coordinate 44,792, forward strand.
TCCCGGAATACAAAACATTTGTGGTAAAACGAGGTCAATGTTTTGGGCTGTGATAAATTGTATTGCCTCAACCAGAGAAATCGGTTTAGTGTCCGCGATATCTTCTCGACTCAGGGAGGGAGGAAATCGCCACTGGCCATCAGGTGTAATGTATGCTAAATGAAAATTGTAGCGCGATCGCTCTGCTGTTGCAGTCAAGCAATCTTGGGCGTAAAGGCGTGACAAATCACAGTAAAAATCATTGTGTGCAGACCCGACTAAATGCAGGATACGGAGTAATGGCATAGTTTATTAATATGGATTAGTGTCACGCAGAGGCGCAAAGGTAAAGAGAGTTTTTTTAGTCGCCGTCTAGTTCTACGAGTTTGCCGATGTTGAAGTCTATTTTTACCCAGCCTTTGAGTTGTTGCAGGTTTTTTAGCAGTAGTAGGGGAATCTGCCAGTGATGTAGGGTTAAAAATGGTACGGGGTCATCAAGCTGGAAAATGGCATCTGTGCCTCGCAATAGGGTATTTACTGATGTTTGCAATTGTTTCCAGGAACGGATACCTGTTAGTCTCCAGATTTCGTGATATATCCAGTAAGTGGGTTTGCTATTTTCTAGGGGTTCGGTGAGTGCAGATAGGGGGGTTTTACCTAGATAGGCTTCTGCTACACCCGGATGATTGTAGAACATGGTGATGGCTGAATGGGTACGGGGATTGCATTCAATGGCGTAGACTGTACCGGATTCAGCTTGGATAAAATCGAAGGAAATTTGACCAGTTAGTGCTAAACTTTTGACGAAGTGTTGCACCCATTCCCGAATTTGCGTATTTTCTACGTTTTCATAGTTGATTTGAAATGCTGAAGAGTCTGAACAGCAATGCAATCTTAATTCCCCGTCTCGTACTGTGCTATGTGTGCATAACTCCTTTCCAGGAATAAACTCTTGCATAATCCAAGGGTTTTCGACGCTGATGGGTAAACTGTTGACAAAGGCGGCTGTCTCTTCTGGGGTGTCGCAGGGGAGTTTGGTTAAATTTAAGCGGCGAACGGAATCGTAGGCAATATTCTTTAAAATATATTTGCGGCTTTCTTGACTAAAATCAAAATTGATCACTTGTTGGGCATCTGTGATTTTAAAGGATTTGGGGACAGATAAACCAAGCGATCGCGCCTGATCGGTAAAGGCAAATTTATCATCCAGCATCTTGGTAACATCTGCATCAAAGTGGAAAACTTCGCAGTATTCTGATAATGCAGGTTTTGCTAAAGAATCGTAGTAACTAGCTACAGGACTGCATACAGGTACATAAACGTTAACCTGCTCTTTTTTAACAATATCTACCAAAGCCTGAATATAGCCTTCTGGGTCTAATTGTGGTGCGGGAACCGTATAAAAAGCGCTGACAGATCGAGAAAATCTATGTCCAGATAACCAGTATTTGTGACCTTCAATCAAAATCACTCGGTGTCCGGCTGCGTGAAAACAACGAGCCAGTTGTAACGCTTTGGTCATCTTGGCTCCACTTACCAAGATAGTTTGAGGATAATCTGCGACGACAGCTTTTTGTCTAAAAGGCGATCGCACAAAACCCCACAGCAAAGATATCAATACTATCAAAGCATTGAACGGTAAGGCTATGAGTAATAATGTCAGAGTACCGAGAGTTTTGAATAAAGCCACTAATTTTACCCTAAAACCCGTTGAAGACCTGGGTGATTTCGCCAAGGATAAAGAAATTGATTGTGCCATAAGTCGTTAAAAATAAGGGGTATCCTCTTGACTCTGTGTCCTCTGCGTCTCTGTGGTTAAATAAATGACTTTTAAAACCACAGAGGCACAGAGAGCGCCGAGAAAGAAAGTTTACGCGACGCGTTTAATTAAGGTGACACCATCTCGGATAGGTAACAAAACTTGCTCCACACGAGGATCAGCCGCAACAACACGATTGAATTGGGCGATCGCTTCGCCGTTGGCGGTGCGTTGTGCTACTGGGAGGTAAACTTGTCCTTGTAACAAAGTATTATCAACGCAGATTAACCCATCGGGAGTCAGTAAATCATGCTTCAAAATACTTTGGAAGTACTCTACATACTCCTTTTTATCAGCATCGATGAAAATCAAATCAAATGATTCCTTTCTGGCTGCTAACTTGTGGATTGTCTCTAAGGCTGGTGCAACTTCGACAATGATTTTTTTGCCGTGAGCAGATTCACTAAAGCAATCCTGAGCAAATTGAGCCACATAAGGGTCTACTTCACAACCGATAAGTACCCCATCACTGGGTAGTGCTTCTGCCATTGCCAAGGCTGAATATCCTGTGAACATTCCCACTTCCAGAATGCGCTTGGCTTTGGTCATGCGAACAAACATTTTTAATGTCTGTCCTTCCAGATGTCCTGAGAGCATTTCTTGCTCTAGTTGACGCACTGTTTCTTGATTACTAAAGCGTTTTCCCCAGTCTTCTTGGCTGGTTTTCTGCGCTAATGCTGTTAAGGCGCTTGATTCGGGGGTGGTGTAATCGTCCAAATAGGGATCTAAACCCGCCGCTAATTCCACTGCTTGGTGCAGAGAATCTAATATTTCTGAAGAAATGTGACCCTCTTCGGCTAATTTGAGAGTTTTCTGTAGCTGGGCTACTAAAATACTATGTGGCGTGATTGGTCTAGCTGTTTCTTTTCCTGCAACACTGGTCATATCTTTACACTCCTAATAGCTTGGCTGTTTGACTTTCAATATATGCGTCAACGCCTGCGCCACCACGAGGGTATTCAGCACAAAGACCTTTGTGTTCAGCTAAAGCCGTATCAAGTTCTTCACGGTTCAAATCATTGACAAAGAAGCACTCACCAATGGGACGAGGCATAGCGGCGCGTTGTTTGCCATCTCGTGTTAGGCTAATAGACTGGGTAGCATCCCAAAGTAAATCACCATCTAGTAGGGGATGATCCAGAGATAAACCGATTTTACTCATTAAGTCTAGAATGCGATCGCGTTCTCCAGTTGGAATATAACCCCGTTTTGCCGCAATGGTTGCAGACAAAGCCATATCTATATTCACCGCGTGACCATGATAGAGGGGTACACGAGGGGCTAATTCTAGGGTAGGACTCCAACTGTGTCCATAAGCAATCACACGATCCAAGTCTAATTCATGCAAGTTAGGAGTCTCTAACTCCAACATGGTTTTAATGGCTTCGTAGTTGACTGTATGAGCAATTTCTTTGATTTCTGGTGTCGCATTCAGCTGTCCAAAGTGAGTAGAAAGCAGTTGTTCGCCATATTCGTATAGCAGTTCAAACACTTGTGAGTTAGACACTACAGCAATTTTGACTAACTCTGCCATCCCATTCCGAACTTGAGATGTCGGTAATGTCTTTAAAAATGAGAAATCCAGAATCACTTTCAAAGGTGCATGATATGCTCCCAAGCGATTTTTTAACTTACGATGATTAACTGCTACCTTAATTGCTACACCTGCATCAATTAAACCAATTAAAGTGGTGGGAACGCGAATATAGTTACTCTTGCGACGGTAAGCAGCGCAAGCAAACCCAGCCACATCAGTAATTAAACCACCACCGACGACTAGAACGGGTTCTTTGCGAACTAAGCCAAAGTCAGAAAAAGCATCAACAATTTTTTCAAAGCTGGATAGGCTTTTATCTGTCTCAGAAATGATGATGGGAAATACTGTGAGATCAATGTCATAGTGCTTAAAATATGACCTGATTTGCTTGCCATAAAGTTCATAGACATTGGCATCAATTACAGTTAAACAGCGCCCAAATTTGGCGTAACTATCGGCAATTTCTGGGTTTTTGACATCAAATGCACCGTTGACATAGACAAGACTAAAATCAATTTTTTCGTAACCTTCTACGTGAAATGCAGTTTCTGTAGCTTCAAAGGATGCTTGCACTTTATTCATGTCTATTGACCTTAATTCCAAGTAAAAAGATTGTGAGAGTTTGGGATTAATGACTATTTAGCCTGATGCACTCCAGTCGGAAACCATGCTCTTAATCCTTTGAGGTTTAAGGCACAACAAAATAAGCTTTCAATAAAAAAGCCGCATTTTAGTCCTGACTGGCAATGTTATAAAACAACGCCATTAATTTGAGTAAAATCTGGATGTGGATTAACCTCTGATTCGAGATTATCTCTAAACTATTCAACTATTCCTAGTAGAAATATCTTGCCAAGCACTTGTACTCCCTCTTTCGGGCTTGCTGGCTTTAGTTGGGAAAGATTAATCTGAATTTCAGATGTATTCCACTATGTTTAATTTTAGTGGCTTTCCGATTGTGAGATTTCGTGAAACTCCTGTCCTGGAGAAATGTTCGTATCGTTTATCTCCAAGCTTTAATTTCAGCTTAGACCCATGATTAACTCTTAACTCGCTGTTTCTTAGCATGATTATCAAACCTTATATTGCTAAACTCGCTACATTCTATTTGGCTCAGAATGACAGTGGATTTCCCGGAATTTTCCCGGAATTTTCATGAATTCCACTATGTTTGACTCTAGCAACTTTACCATTGGTGAAATTGGCAAAACTCCTATGTTGCTCAATTACTGATATTTGAAATTATGGCCATGATTAATGTTCAGATACCTGTTTTTTAGCATGAATCTGAAAATATAAAATGGCTAAAAAAGAAGATAATTTACTACATTCTATGGAGAATAACAGTATAATTCCTCTCTCATTCAGTCTAGTTACTGCTCAGTATTCAAAATAACTACCTAAGTAGCTCCTGAAAATTCAGGATTTCCATATATCTGAGTTTATTGTAACAAAACTTTAAGATTTTTTAAGAAAGGGTTGTGTGTTAAAAAATTTTAAGTCTGCTGGAATTGGCTTTCTAGTTTTAATTTAAGCTGATTGAGCTTAAAGCAACAAATAGTTTGCTGATTCAGTAACTTAAAAGCACTACACAAAACATAACATTAGTCTAATACAAATCATAATATTTGTAAATCATTCAACCAGTCTTTTTGGGAAATAAATGTAAAAATCAAGGTTCTAGCCCTGGGAATCAGTCTAAAGGCATAGATATTAGCTATGTTCTGCATGAAAAATTTCCTTTTGCATCAGGTTTCATGTATTTGAACCACATCTGTATTCGGGGTGCAAGGCCTTGCGCCCCTACCGCGTGGTCTATTTACCTGAAAATACCTGTAAGCGATCGCTGACCGCACAAGCGCAGGACGAGGGTTCATCTTTTCTGACAGTCACTAAGTTTGATTACTGATATTTAAAAGTTAACAATACATATTGTAAAGCGGCACTCATCATACTAGCCGTGATTTGCATCACCGCAAAGCAGCCTCACCTGGAGTCCAAACTGAGGTAATTTTGAGTTAAAAAAGAAACATGAAGATAATTAAGCCGATCACTAATTGGTTAGAAACCCGTGCTATTGCCCCTGCACATAGCGGCTGGGTGTTAGGAGGAATTGCTATTTGTTTTTTTGGAGCTGCGGTTAATACTATGGCTGGCTGGCTGTATGCCATTAGTGGCATTAGTTTTGCCCTGTTGGGTATAGCAGCTTTTTTACCACCGCGATCGCTTGTGGGTTTAGTTGTGAAACGTCGCCCCTTGCAACCTGTATCAGCTGGCGATGAATTGACTGTGGAAGTGGAAATTTGCAATCAGACGCAGCACTCTGTCAGCTTGTTGCAAGTGGAGGATATATTACCTTATGTTTTGGGCAAACCAGTAAAAACGCCGATCGAGATAATTCACAGCCAAGGTAGTTACCGTTGGGTATACTATCAACCAACAACCCAACGGGGAGTCTATCGCTGGCATACAGTAGAATTGGGTACTGGTGCGCCGTTAGGATTGTTTTGGTGTCGTCGTCTGCGTCAGTGTCCGGCCACAGCCATTGTTTACCCGACTGTTTTACCCTTGACTAGCTGCGCCTTAGTAGATGAAATTGGGCAGGAAGAAAGCAAACGAGGAGATCCCCGTGGTAGACCTTTGCAGATGGCTACATCTGGGTTAGTGCGATCGCTGCGTCCATACCGCATGGGCGATCCCACTCGGCTGATCCATTGGCGGACAAGCGCTCGTTACGGGGAATTTCGGGTGCGGGAGTTAGAAATAGTTACAGGTGGACAAGAGATAATTATTGCCCTTGACAGTGGGGCGAATTGGGAAGCCGATAACTTTGAACAAGCCGTAATTGCCGCAGCATCGTTGTATTTTTATGCCCAGCGCCAGGAAATGCAAGTACAACTATGGACAGCATCCACAGGTTTAGTTAAAGGCGATCGCGTAGTTTTAGAAGCCTTAGCAGCAGCGAGATATCAAGAAGAGATTAGCACAAGCGATTACCAAAGCAATGCTTTAATTTGGCTCACTCAAAACCCCTCAAGCCTGACTTCCCTAGCAAAAGGCAGTCGTTGGGTACTATGGCAAAATCTGACCTCACCAGCCGAAGACGCGGTAGTTAATTGGGATTATCCTGGTATTGTGGTGCAGAACGAACAAGAACTGCAACTGCAACTGCAAAAATCATTACGTCCTTGACAAAAACTTTCTTCCCTCAGCACTCAGCACTTTCCCCACTCAAGCCCCGTGAGGCTGAGGTACAATGCAAAGAAATATTTAAATAATGAGCGCCGATCCAATATGATCTCATCAGAAAATAACACAACATCCACAGATAAAAGCCTGGAGGCAATGCGGCATTTTTCCGAACAGTACGCTAAACGGACTGGAACATACTTCTGTTCGGAACCTTCTGTCACCGCAGTGGTAATTGAAGGACTAGCAAAACATAAAGATGATTTAGGTGCGCCTTTGTGTCCCTGTCGCCACTACGAAGACAAAGAAGCTGAAGTTCATGCTACATATTGGAATTGTCCCTGTGTACCCATGAGAGAACGCAAAGAATGCCATTGTATGCTGTTCCTTACCCCAGATAACGAGTTTGCGGGAGACAAACAAGACATTAGTCTAGAAACCATCAAAGAAGTACGAGACAGCATGGGATGAGCGAAGTTATCCCCCAGGAGTTTTGGCAAGGGGTAGAACAGTTTAATTCTGGACAGTTCTACGCCTGTCATGACACTTTAGAAGCTTTGTGGATAGAAGCCAGCGAACCAGAAAAAACCTTTTATCAAGGCGTTCTCCAAATCGCTGTGGCACTGTATCATTTAGGTAATGGTAACTGGCGAGGTGCAGTAATTTTACTGGGAGAAGGCAGTAATCGTCTGCGACGTTACCCATCTGTTTACAGCAGCATTGATGTAGACGAGTTATTGAGTCAGAGTGCAGCATTGTTGTCAGAATTACAACAAATGGGCGCGGAAAAGTTTAGTGCTGGTGACTTGGGTGATAGTCAGGCTTTGCCTTCGCCGAGAATTGTGCTAATTAACGAGTAAAACTACCCGGACACCGAGTCAGGAATATAAACTCATTTGCTTCAAGGACTTCAAGCAATTAACGATGTCCTAACCGATATGACTACGGCTATAATATTGAAATCACCGACCAGGAAAGATTGTAGAGACAATTCATGAATTATCCCTAGAATTTTTATACAAGGTGCATATATAGCAGTTTTCATGTATTTAAACCAAATCTGTCTTAGGGGCGCAAGGCCTTGCGCCCCTACCGCGTGTTCTATTTACCTGAAAATAGCTTTGCTTTAATTTATTTTTTGGTATTCCCGTGGCACATATAAATAATAATGTGGATGTGGGCGAAACCTTGAGGCTTGACAAAGCGTCAATATTCCCAGCGATTATCTTAAGTTACTCCAGAATGTAGATTTTATATCTGGAGAAAAAAATTGAGATCGTTACTATACAAGCTAATATCCTAAATCGTAATTAAAATATGATGTCCTACTATCAATTACCAGTATCACAAATGCGTCGCCTGGGACTAGCCTTAATGCTACCGGCTGCACTTCTGGGGAGTTTTACATTTCCTACTCATGTACAAACCGCTACTGCACAAGCATCTAAGGAAAATACTCCCCTGACAATCAGCGCTGATGTCCAAGAATATAACGCCAACACGCAAGTAGCAACAGCTCGCGGTAATGTGCAGATGTTGTATCCGGCGCGCCAAATTAAAGCCACAGCAGCTCAAGCACAATTTTTTAGCAAGGAACGCCGCATTGATTTGAGTGGTAACGTCTATATTTTGCAAGAAGGAGTCAATAGTATGCGGGCGGAGAAAGTCACTTATCTGATTGATGAAGGACGGTTTGTGGCTTTACCTCAATCCAACCGTCAGGTAGAATCCACCTACATGGTGAATGATTCTGAAGTTGGTAGATAATCTAATTAGCATGAATTACCAACACAGGCGCGAATAGTGAAAATTGTTTTAGAAAATATTCACAAATCTTACGGTAAGCGAAATATCGTTAATCGCGTCAACCTTTCCATTTCTCAGGGTGAAGTCGTCGGGTTATTAGGCCCCAATGGTGCGGGAAAAACGACGACCTTTTATATTGCTACAGGCTTAGAAAAACCCAATCAAGGGAAAGTCTGGCTTGATAGTAAAGAAATAACTGGAATGCCTATGCACAAAAGAGCGCAATTAGGCATTGGCTATTTAGCTCAAGAACCAAGTGTTTTTCGCCAACTCTCAGTACAAGACAATATTCTCTTGGTGCTGGAACAAACTCATGTGCCACGATGGGAATGGTCAAGACGAATGCAAGCTTTACTGCACGAATTTCGCTTGGAAAAAGTAGCGAATAGTAAAGGTATTCAACTTTCTGGTGGGGAAAGACGGCGGACAGAATTAGCTAGGGCTTTAGCTGCGGGAAAAGAAGGCCCAAAATTTTTATTTTTGGATGAACCATTTGCTGGTGTTGATCCCATTGCAGTTTCCGAGATTCAGCAGATTGTCGCACAACTAAGCGATCGCGGCATGGGGATCTTAATTACAGATCACAATGTCCGCGAAACATTAGCCATTACAGACCGTGCCTATATTATGCGTGAGGGACAAATTCTTGCTTTTGGTAGTCCTGAAGAACTCTATAATAATCCCTTGGTACGGCAATACTATTTGGGGGATAACTTTCAAGCATAAACTGCGAATGTGTATTTTTATCAGTTAAAACTTAATTAATTTTGATAGTTCTTTATGATATCAAAGAAGCTCAATTTTTTATACAGCCTCAATTCGCTGTTACCTTTTACGCTCATGGATCGCTATCTTACCAAAGAATTGATAGCACCATTTTTATTTGGTGTGGGAGCGTTTTCATCATTGGGTGTCACCATTGATGCTGTGTTTGAGCTAGTGAGGCGAATTGTTGAGTCTGGATTGCCAATTAGCATTGCGATTCAGGTTTTTTTGTTAAAGTTTCCCAATTTTATTGTCTTAGCCTTTCCCATGTCTACGCTGCTGGCTACTTTGATGACTTATAGTCGTCTTTCGGGCGAGAGCGAACTAATTGCTATGCGTGGCTGTGGCGTAAGTGTCTATCGCATGGTGCTAACTGCTGTGATGTTGAGTCTGCTGGTAACGGGGATAACATTTGTTTTTAATGAGCAAATAGCACCAGCCGCAAATTACCAAGCAAGTATGACTCTGGAGAAAGCCCTCAAATCTGAGAAACCTACTTTTCAGCAGTCAAATATCTTTTATCCCGAATATCGAGACGTTGAACAGCCAGACGGTAGCAAGAATAGAATACTGGCACGTTTATTTTATGCTGACCAGTTTGATGGTAAGCAGATGAAAGGTTTAACAATTATCGACCGGACTACAGAAGGTTTAAATCAAATTGTAGTCTCAAACTCTGCCCAGTGGAATACTTCTGACAACGTTTGGGATTTTTACGACGGTACAGTTTATTTAGTAGCTCCTGACAGATCCTATCGCAACATTTTACGGTTTGAACATCAACAACTACAACTGCCGCGCACACCATTAAACTTAGCCGAGAAAAGCCGAGATTATGGGGAAATGAATATTGCCGAGTCTTTAGAACAATTAGAAATAGAACGTATCGGTGGCGATCGCCAAAAAATTCGTAAACTGCAAGTACGTATCCAACAAAAGTTTTCCTTACCATTTGTCTGCGTAGTCTTTGGCTTGGTAGGTGCAGCGATGGGAAGTAGACCTCAGCGTAGCGGAAAAGGTACTAGTTTTGGTGTGAGTGTCATAGTAATTTTTACGTATTATTTAATTTTCTTTATTAGTGGCGCAATGGGACAAGCCGGTGTTTTATCCCCCTTTATGGGAGCTTGGCTACCCAATTTCCTGTTTTTAGGAATAGGTTTATTCTTATTGATGCAGGTAGCTGAACGTTGATCGAAGATGCAGGGTAGCAGGGGGTGTGTCAAGAATAGGGTGTAGGGAAGACAGCATTGGTCAGGCCTTGGAACCCCTTTCTTTGTTGGGGCTGTCTCGAACCTACACCCCACACCCCACACCCCACACCCCACACCCCACACCCCGCCCCAACGGGGCTTGGTCAATTGGCGAGTGGCAATTTAATGATTCCAAGGCTAAAGTAAAATTAATTACAAGGTTTTCTGCAACGGTAAGCTTAAATGCTTGACAGATGTTTCTGTAAATTTGCGTAAATTTTAGTCCTCTATAATAGATTATTATGCCAAATCGTCATTATCCCCCCGCTTATTTACGTTATCTCAAAGCTAGATTGTTGAATTTAGCCAAACCTAGTTTTTGGGGAACAGCAATTTTTTTATGTATCATCGGGCTAGTAATTAGGGAATACTGGTCTAACCCGGATATGTTGACTTACAACCAGAACCCAGAAGTTACTTCCTCTGAGTCTAATGATTCTGAGCTTTCAGCAGAAGACAAAGCCATTGCAGCAGATATTGATAATTTACCGATTTTATTTAAAGATTTGGAGCAGGGAAAGCTGCCGATAATAGCTACTCTTCCGCCTACAACATCTCTGGCGAATAATAACGATAACTTACTTAAGGAAGTTAATCAACAACAGTCTTCTAACAGTGCCGCATCAAGTCTGGGAATAGGCACATTTAATAGCACTTCCACCCCTGTGATCAAAAATCCCTTTGTTGCAGAAGCTGAAAACTTATTGAAGTCAGGAGGGTCTAATGTTGGTAATCAGTTTTCAGGGATCAACCCTTTAGCTGCTTCATCTCAACCAACAGAAATAGCAGCAACATCTTCTCTTTCGGGTATCGGTGTTAATCAAACGGACAATATTCAAAATATTAACTCAGTTCCGAATTTCTCACAAACAGCATTTAACCAATCAAACAACCAAACTTTTTCTAGTGTAAATGATCAGACTACAAATCAGATCAATCCTTTAGGACAAAATTCCTTTGGTGGAGTTATGCAGCCAATCCAGCCTAATAATGGTTTACCTAGCACCGGGTTAAATGCTGCGGCTAGTATTCAACCCAGTGTAGCTGTACCAAATAACCTACCGCCAAACTCGTTTAATAACGTGAATAACATCCAGGGATTACCTAGCCCAGTACAGCCCACAACGTTGATATCACCAGTTACTTCTGGCCTACAAACTGGTGTCCAAACTAATATGTCACCTGACTCTATTCAGCCTCCGATTCCACCAAATAATTTTACACAGATGTCTCCAGTGGTAGCTGATAAAAATGGTAATTTAATTTGGCGATCGCCTAGTGAACAAATGCAGTCTAATTCCTCAGATGCGCCTCAGACACCAGCACCGAATACAGGTAGAATTCGTAACAACAATAATTTGAGAAATTTGGGATTTTAAGTAACTGGAGTCGAGGCACAAAACCCAACATTTGGGTGATTCTGTTGGTACAAGAACCCCACCTCCAACCCCCTCCCCCTTCGGGTGATGCCTCCGGCACGCTACGCGGTAAGCGCAGCCATGCCCGCAGGGCTTTACACCAGTCGCCTACGGTGGGAAACCCGCCTACAGCGCTGGTTCACCGCAAGCGATGAGGGGGCTAAGATGTACCTTATATATTATATAATTGGAAATCGCTGTATCTGTTCTTCAGAGACCCAAGTCCCGTGAAAACCATAGGGTACTCTTTGGGGAATTAGTACCCGTGCTACAGGTTCGGCGGTGATATCTTGAGCATTTACCACCACAAGTTCTGAGGTTTCTGTATTCTCATCGTAAACAAAAGTCACTAGCCAGCCATCATCTTCTTCTGTACCACCAATGCTGGGGGCAAACACAGCTTCGCCGCCATAACGTCCTCTGCCAAATTCATGGGTTTCGGATTTGCTATGACGCAGGTCGTACTTAATTAAACCGTCGAATAGTGGTACGGAACTTTTGCCTATCTTTCCCAGATAACCGTATTGGGTTGGTTGCCCCACAAGGTTTTCGTTAATGCGGGGAAATTCTGCTGCTACATCGTCTAGCATTTCTTCGCGCACTTTCCCTGTGCTGAGGTTAAATCGCCAGCGATGTAAACGGGGAATATCTACTTCTGGGTCGGTTTGGGAAACATCAGCTTTCAAGACTGTGGTGGAACTCATGCGACAGGCGATGAGGACTACTTCATCTGCATCTTCGTAGGCGTTGAGGGTATGGAAGACGTAGCAAGGAGAACTTTCAAACCAGCGGATATTGCTGTTGTCGCCATGACGTGGTATAATTCCGAAACGGCTGGGGCGATCGCTCTCAAACATCATAGGTGGTTCTCCCCGTTCTGCTCTGGCTGGGCTGAATGTCAGGGGCAAATCCATAAAAATTGTATAATTTTCAGTGATTGCAAAATCATGCATCATCACGCCCATTGGCAGGTCAATTGGCACTGTCTGCACTAGTTCACCTGCGGCTGAGACTATGCTGTATTGCAGGTATGGTGGGGCGAATGAGTAACCAAAAAATCTCATTTCACCAGTTTTTGGGTCTACCTTGGGATGGGCTGTAAAGGCAGAAACTAGCTGATTATTATAAGTATATTCACCAATTGTTTGTAAATCAGGAAGTTTAATAGCGTGGGGCGCACCACCTTCATTGAGTGCTAACATCTGACCCGCGTGCCAAATTAGGGCTGTATTGGCAGTATTTTTGTATCCACCATGAGGGTTATCCATTTGCGGCGGTTCAAATAATCCAGACCACACAGCTTTACCTGCGGCTTGTTCTATTTTCCATCCTCTGGTTTGCACATAGCGATTGCAATAAGTGGCTTGACCGTTGTTAATTCTGACACCGTGCAACATCCCATCGCCATCAAACCAGTGATATTGACCAATAGGCGACCATTGAGGATTCGGTCCATTACGGACAAACATCCCGGATAGATTGGCGGGTAATTCACCTATGACTTTCAAGGTATCTGTGGTGATTTCTTCCCGGATAGGCGCAAAGTTACTGCTGAGATAAGGATTGATTGTGGCGATTGTCATTTTCTTGAGTGTGTGATTCATTCAATCATATTATTGCTGTTCGTTCTGAAGATAGGAATCGCTATATCTACGCAGCTTTATATTATTATCTAACCGCCAAGCCGCCAAGCACGCCAAGAGATGAAGGCAAGAATTTTACAAATGTGATGGTTAATTATTTCGCTTTTCTATCTAAAGGAAGTTTCTATTTATAAACTCCTCCATCATAATGTATATGGAGGATAATGTCTGAAAAATTTTATCCAATTAGCTAAATAGGAAAGCTGAAAAATGCCTAACAACATTAAAGAACAAATTCAAACTGATTTACAGCAGGTTAAAGAAACTGGACAGTTAAGAACTGAGCGGATTCGCGAAATTGTCAAGTCGGCTGTTGCTCAACTAGGTTCAGAGTTGAAAGCAGGTTCTAGCGACATTCGTTATTTGGTGAAAGATGCGGTTTCTGCTGTAGTGGAGAATCTTCAAGGTAAGGGTGCGGAAATCAGAGAAGAGGTGACTGCTTCAATTGAAGGGGCGCTGGAAGGTGTTAATAGTAAAAGACACGAATCTATTGCCAAAACCCAGGCGGAAGTGAAAAAGCTGCAAGCTCAATTAGATAATGAAGAGGAAGAAATTCAGCAAGAAGTTGATGGTATTTTAGCAGAAATTGAAGAAACTGGCCAAGATAAAACTGATGATACTAAAAATGCCATTGCTTCTGCTATTAATACCATTAGAGATAGTGAAGAAGTCTCTCTATTAAAGAAACGTTACGCTCAGTTGCAAGCACAATTGTCCATCGTCAGAGCGAATTTGGCTGCACGGTATGGCGGACGAGATGGTGAAGTGAAAGATTATATCGATGAGGCAAAACATTGGTATGACCAAGCTCGCCCAAAAGCTGAAGTTGTTGCTACACAAGTAGACGAGAAGCGATTGCAATTAGAAGATAAACTAGGTGAAGCTGGTTCGTCTCTAGCTAAAAAAGAGCGTCAAATTAAACAAACTTTACGAGAGTTGCTGCTATCAACGGCTGATATGTTCAAAGAGAAAGAGTCGGCTGATAAACATGAGGAACTTACTAAGAAGTAGTCTGGGGAATGTACATAATTAAATAAGCTTGTAGTAAGGGTTTTACCTTTTTCGGAGGACTAAAGTCCTCACTACAAACTTTATTTACCTAGACAATTTTAGTAACTGCCTCTTTCTGCATTCATTTGTTCTTCATGTTTAGCAATTACCCAAACTGCGTGGATACTACCGGGAAGCCAACCTAAAAGTGTCAGTAAAATGTTAATCAACAAAGTTGGGCCAGCGCCCACTGTGAGAAACACACCTAAAGGAGGTAAAACTAAACCTAACAGTAAACGAACTATTTTCATGATTTGGTGATTTTGTTTAATTACGTTTTTTGTGAGAATGCTGAATTAAGATAATTCAGCGATTATTTCTGGATTTTTACCTTTACTTATCTAGAGGGGAGTTCGCCTGGGGTATTTGCGTCACCACTGCTGCTTAAAGCAGGATTCCTTTCGGCAAAATAATTGTTAATGAAGGTGCTAGCAAAAGATAGAATCACTGGACCGAGGATAAATGCGATAAGTCCACGAACTGCGAACCCAGGAACCAGCACTGCTGCTAACCAGAAACAAAAACCGTTAACTATGAGCGAAAATGCTCCTAATGTCACAAAGTTAAGCGGTAAAGAAAGAGTAGAAAGCACTGGTTTAACTGAACCGTTAATCAAACCAATTACTAAAGCCGCAATCATAGCTGCTGGAAAATTAGCAATGTTGACACCAGGTACAACTAAATCGACAATTAACAAGCTCAATGCTGTAGCTATGGCAGTTAAAAATGTTGCCCACATTGTGTTCACCTACTAAAAAATAACAAATAGATTCTTTACGAGTCTTTTACTATTGTTCAATAAATACTGGGTTTTTTCATCTCTTGAAAGATAGATTTTAGTTCTACCATTTGGCTGATTGTTTCCAGTCTGTAGTTACGATTAATAAAATAATTGCACCCCACCCCCAACCCCTCCCCGCAAGCGAGGAGGGGAGATTTAACGTTCGCGGAGCGTGGCGTTAGCCATACCACAGAGGCGCAGAGGACACAGAGGAAGAGAAAACAGAGAATTGTTTATTTCTGGTTGAGGAGTGTCAAATTACTACTAAGATAGAAAGGTTCGGTTATTGTTTTACGGCTTTCATTGATAAACTAATCCGCTTTAATTTTTCGTTAATTTCCAACACCTGTATTTTTACAACTTGTCCGACTTTGACAATTTTCTGAGGGTCATCTACGAATCTATCAGCTAGTTGGGAAATATGTACTAAGCCATCTTGGTGTACGCCAATATCGACAAATGCACCAAAGTTAGCTACGTTCGTGACAATTCCCTCTAATTCCATTCCCACCTCTAAATCTCTAATTTCTTTGATTCCCTCTCTAAAGGTGGCGTACTTAAATTCTGCACGGGGGTCTCTTCCTGGTTTGTCTAGTTCGCTGATAATGTCGCGCAGTGTGGGTTCGCCAATGCTATCAGTGACGTATTTTTTTAGGTTGGTTTTTTTGAGTTTTGCGGCTATTTCGGTGACTTGATTTAAGGATACATCTAAATCAGCTGCGATCGCCTGCACGAGAGCATAACTTTCGGGATGCACTGCTGTATTATCTAAAGGGTTATCACCGCCACGAATTCGCAGAAAACCCGCCGCTTGTTCAAACGCCTTCGGTCCCAATTTAGCCACTTTTAACAATTGTCGGCGATTCTTAAAAACTCCATGCTCGTTGCGATAAGCGACAATGTTATTAGCCACTGTAGCCGTAATTCCGGAAACAAAGGTCAAAAGTTCCTTAGATGCCGTGTTTAAGTCCACACCGACGTAATTCACGCAACTTTCTACAGTCTCATCTAGCTTCTTTTTCAGCAACTTTTGATCAACGTCATGCTGATATTGTCCGACACC
Source organism: Anabaena sp. CCY 0017 (assembly GCF_963920885.1). Taxonomy (NCBI): domain Bacteria; kingdom Bacillati; phylum Cyanobacteriota; class Cyanophyceae; order Nostocales; family Nostocaceae; genus Anabaena; species Anabaena sp. CCY 0017. The sequence continues at coordinate 61,092 of NZ_CAWUDG010000012.1, forward strand.
GATAGATTTCGGATCAATTTTCACCAGTTCCGCCAGAGGGTCTTGCAAACGGCGACCGATACTAATCGCACCACGCACAGTAATATCTAAATGGGGAAACTCTTCCAACGCCACTTTACTCGCAGAATATATCGATGCGCCGGACTCATTTACCATGACTTTAACAGGTTTGCGGTCGATGGCTTGTAATATCTGCGTTACAAACTCATCTGTCTCACGGGAAGCTGTACCGTTACCAATTGCAATTAAGGAAATCTGATATTTTTCAATCAAATTTATCATAGTTTGTGCAGCTTTGGCGCGTTGTTCAGCCGCTTGGTGGGGAAAAACCGCTTGGTATTCTAAAAATTGTCCGGTTTGGTCGAGTACCGCCACTTTACACCCAGTTCTAAAGCCTGGGTCTATAGCTAATGTCGGTTTCATCCCTGCTGGTGCAGATAACAGTAATTCTCGCAGATTTGCTTCAAAGGTTTTAATTGATTCCATATCAGAGTATGTTTTCTTCTGAGAAATCACCTCACCGATAATGGAAGTTTTCATTAACCGATTAAATGCGTCTTTGAGCATCCCCTGATAAAAATCGCGGATTATTCGCACTTTCGCCTTAATTTCCTTTGATTCTAAATAATCAAGTACCAAATCTTCATCAAAAGCAATTTCATAATTTAACACTCCCTCTGCTTCACCTCGACACAACGCCAGCAGATTATGAGGTGCAATATTTCTCACCCGTATCTGATAGTTGCGGTACATCTCAAACTTGGTTGTCCCTTCGGGATGCTCCTTTTTGATGTGAGAGACAAATACCCCTTCGGCTAGGAGGTAATCACGCAGATATGCGCGTAACTCGGCTTTTTCTGCTACTTCCTCTGCTAAAATATCAGCAGCACCTTTGAGCGCTTCTTGTGCTGTTTTAACTCCCTGAGTCTCAGAAACATATTTCGCTGCTTCCTCTTCTAGTGATGCTGTTACAGCATTTGGGACATTTAGCGACTTGATGAACTCCGCTAAAGGTTCTAAACCTTTTTCTCTGGCTATAGTGGCGCGGGTACGGCGTTTTGGTCGATAGGGAAGGTATAAATCTTCCAGTTCGGTTTTTTGTAAACAGGCGGTAATTTTGGCTTTGAGTTCATCTGTGAGTTTACCTTGTTCAGCGATCGCATTTAAAATTACCGTTTTCCGTTCTTGCAATTCTGTTAAATAAGCATAGCGCTCAAACAGGTCCCGCAGTTGGACTTCATTCATTTCCCCAGTGCGCTCTTTGCGGTAACGTGCAATAAAGGGAACCGTCGCACCTTCGGCTAAAAGTTCTAACGCGTTTTGGATTTGATGAGGTTTGAGGTTTAATTCAGTCGCCAGTAGTTGAGGAATATTCAGCATCGGGTGTTTAATTTAAAAAAGTTCCTTCTAAATGTAATATGCTAGATCGTCTACTCAGGAATAGCACGAAGGGTTAACTGACTTACCGGATTTTTGCCTCATCTAGACGGTTGATTGACCTAGAGGATTTTGCATAACATCAACTTAGCTGTAAAATTGACCACAATTATAAAAACAGTTTTTGTCTGCTTTTATCCATTTTTGCATTTTAGTTACGAGGATAGTAAAAATGCATTTGTCTTTTTTGATTCCACTCTGTACTGGTTTAGCTATCGGCTATGTATCTAAAAAGTGTGATGGTGAAATCGCTTATCTGATCAGTTTGTTTACGATCATCAGTCTAATTTTAAGTTTAGTATTAGCCCCTTGGCAATTTAAGCTAGTGCTGTTAATTGTAGTTCTGGTTAGCACGGATAGATTTTTACTGAAAAATTAAGTGTAAATTATTATCAGGAATAAATGAGAGCAATGATGCTCTGCCGCGCCTTTGGCGATCGCACAATTTATGGCAGTATTCAAAATATCGGCGTTGCTGATTTAAAATAGGAATTTTTTTCGCGCAAAGGCGCATAGGCGCAAAGGTAGAAAGAAAAAGAAAGGTAATTTTGGCATTTCATACTCTGATTCAGCAACACCCGCAATTTTAGCGCCACCGACAAAAAGCTGTATAAACCTTACAGTCCGTTGAAACGGACTTCTGCTATTAGACAGAGAATTTATTCTCTGGCGAGATATTGAATAGGCGCATAATTTCCTTTGTCCTAATCATATTTTTCAGGACAAAGTTTACAAGTCTCGACGCGAGAGAAGAACACTACGCACCTCTCCCACAACCGCGACCACCCAAAAAGGCAGGTGGGCTTCAGGTGCTTTTATATTAAAAATAATATCCTTGTAGTATAACCACTTTCCTCTTTTTCTCCATCCTACCGTGTCCCCAAAGGCGCTCCAGATTTTACCATTAAAATCTCTCGTTCCCCCCAAACTTTGATAAATTCGCTTCTGCACAGAAAAACCAAAGCGCCCATTGCTATATTTAACCCACAACTGGTCAATAGTGCGGAGGTCTTCACAAGGAAACTTCTCTATATCTTCAATAACTAACCAACCTACTATTTCCCGCTTCGCCACTGCTAACATTACCCGCGTTGTTTCCTCATCCGCTTCTTTCCATTTCCAAGCAGCGAGTAAATCACGCAGATGACTATAGTCCATCCCCACAGATGATTTTAGTTCCCCCTCCTCGCTTGCGGGGAGGGGGTTAGGGGGTGGGGTTCTTATCTCTTCGCTTACAGGGTTAGGTGTTGAGGTTCTAATCTTTAAAACATTCACAACTTCCTCAACAGATTGATAACGCTGCTTAGGAATAGGATTTGCCAACCTTTCCAAAATCTTCCCTAAATCATCACTAACAACATTCCCATTCAAGTAATCTCGCCATACCCATTCCCCCTCCATCACATCATATAAATCAAAAGGACTAATTTGAGTTAATAAATGCAGACAAGTCACCCCTAAACTATATAAATCACTAATATATTTAGGTTTCCCATGCAACTGCTCAGGAGCGCAATATTCCGCCGAACCGATAATTGTTCCTGTAACTGTACGTTGTTTTTGCTCTACTACCTTAGCAGCGCCAAAATCCACTAAAAATAATTTGTTGTCAGCACTGCGACGAATAATATTTTCTGGCTTAATATCTCGGTGAATTACCTGTTGACTGTGAACAAACTGCAAAATATCCAACAGTTCTATTAATAATTCTCGTATCTGCTGTTCTGAGAAAACACCATTTTGCTCTAACTCAGCTTGTAGAGTTTCACCTTTCACAAATTCTTGAACTAAATATTGGCGATTATCTGCGGTGAAATAAGCCATTAACTCTGGAATTTGGGGATGCTTACCCAACTCTTCCAAACGTTCAGCTTCTTGACCAAACAACTGCGAAGCCTTCTCAGTGCTGTCTGTTCCTTGTGCTTGGGGTAAAAACTGCTTAATTACACAAAAGGGTTTTGATGGCTTATCTTCGTCAATGGCTAGAAATGTCCGACCAAAACCCCCTTGTCCTAAAATTGACTGCGGCGAATACCTTTCTCGCAAAAGTAATTTGCTACCGCACTTCTGGCAAAATTGGAAATTATCGGGGTTAGGGTAGAGACAGTCAGGATTAAGACATTGACGCATAGACTCAAAACCGGGCATTTGTGATAATTTTAACCCAATTTCAGCATAATGGTGGGTTACGCTCCGCTAACCCACCCTACTGGATTGGCACAGCTAATTTTAGGCATAATAAATATTGTGGGGTGGGCATCCTGCCCGCCCATAACAGGCAAGACTTGTACTGAGCTTGTCGAAGTATGCCTGTTCCACAAGAGAAACATGATGCAACATTCTAAGCTTGTCAGTCCACTACTAAATAGACGTGATAACTGTTAACTGTTCACTGATTTAAATGGACGTACTCGGACTCGAACCGAGGAACCTCTACGATGTCAACGTAGCGCTCTAACCAACTGAGCTATACGTCCTTAACCACATGAAAATCTAAGATAACATATATTTCACAGGAAAGCAAACATTAATTTTCATGCCGTCAGTCCACAGATGCACGGCGGACTATTCTTTGCTGCTAGCAGTAGTGTTTGTACCTCTGCTGAGGTGAATATTTTCAATTATAGCTAGCAAAATACACTAGTAAAAGTGACGCATAAACTTTCATAAACTACGATTTACTTGTATATCCTCTCTTATTCTCGGTGCATTATTTTGTTACGTATGTGTCAGTAGCAACTTAATACTATGTGTATTTTTTATCTTGGATCTTCAGTAACTCTGAATCGTTAAAACTTGTATAAACCATTTTTAAAACTTATAATAATGATAATAATTTCTTAAATATTAAGAATGCGAACTGCTTTAATAACTGGTGCATCTAGCGGTATAGGTAAAGCTTTTGCTGAAGAATTAGCCGCAAGTCAGACAAACCTGGTGTTAGTTTCTCGTTCCGCAGAAAAACTGAATCAATTAGCAAAAAAACTACAAGACCAATACAATATTCAAGTAGATGTTATAGTTAAAGACTTAACAGAACCTGATGCACCTGCGGCTGTGTTTGATGCTACTAAAACTAAGGGTTTAACCATTGATTTATTAATCAATAATGCTGGTTTTGGTGACTATGGTGATTTTGCCGAAAGTGACAGAGAACGGCAAATCAAAATTGTCCAACTTAACGTTTTAGCGTTGGTAGATTTAACTCATAAATTTTTGCCCCTCATGCGTCAACGTCATTCTGGGGGAATAATTAACGTGTCTTCAATTACGGCATTTCAACCCATACCCTATCTTTCTGTATATGCTGCTAGTAAAGCTTTTATTCTCAGTTTCAGTGAAGCACTTTGGGCAGAAAATCGCCCCTATGGTGTGCGTGTGCTAGCTACTTGTCCAGGGCCAATAGAAACAAACTTTTTTGTAGAAGCTAACTTTCCGACAACTTTAGCAGGAAATACAGATAAGGCTTATTCTTCAGAAGAAGTTGTGCTGGAATCATTAAAGGCTTTAGAAAATGGTCAACCAACGCTGGTGATGGGTGATATTAAAACTCAAATCAGAAGTACATTGGCTCGATTAGTACCACGAAAAATCCTATTGAATATGTTAGCCAGACATTTTAAAAGTTAAAAAAATATAAAAAAAGCTTGATGGCTGAAAATACACTTAATTTGCCAAAATAAGTGTATTTACTATTGACAATGCCTGTATATTATAAAACGATTGATAGAGAGCAGTTACTGTGATCACAATCATATTAACAAGTTATATTAATAACCATAAATATAACATTCTCAACTGAGAAACTAAAAACTACCCAGAATTCAGCGAAGATATGCATCCTGTGGAAATTCCACCATAAGCTGTGTTTAAACTTCGTTTTTCAGCAAATGCTCACCGTACTTAGGTTTTTTCATGGAAATTCTAGATAATTTTTTTTTCCTACCCAGTTTATTCCTCACGGACATTGCTATCTCTGGAAACCGGGATTAGTCTGGTTACACGTTATTTCTGATTCGTTAACTGCTATTGCCTACTATTCTATTCCAGTCATGCTGGTGTACTTTGTCCGCAAACGAAGAGATGTCCCCTTCGGTGGGATGTTCTTGATGTTTAGTGCATTTATTGTTGCTTGCGGTACAACCCATGTTATGGATGTGTGGACGCTTTGGTATCCTAGTTATTGGCTATCGGGGTTAATTAAAGCTATCACGGCTTTTGTTTCTGTGTTGACAGCGATAGAATTGTTCCCCTTAATACCTCAAGCACTAAGTCTGCCTAGTCATGATCAACTAGAAGCAGCAAATTGTCAACTAGCACAGGAAATTGCTGAACGCAAACGCACAGAAGAGGTGCTAAGAGAAACCGAGCAACGCTGGGAGTTAGCTTTACGTGGTAATAATGATGGTATTTGGGATTGGAATGTGAACACCAATCAGGTTTTCTTCTCAACTCGTTGGAAAGAAATGCTTGGTTATGAAGAACATGAGATTTCTCAACATTTAGATGAACGTATGATGCGGGTGCATCCAGATGACCGCAATTCGGTAATTGCAGCAGTTCAAAATCATTTTGCTAATATCACACCGTTTTACATTCACGAGCATCGAATTTTATGTAAAAATGGCACTTATAAATGGATTTTAGACCGGGGTCAAGCGCTGTGGGATGAAAATAGTAATGTAGTACGTATGGTGGGTTCACATACTGACATTACTGAGCGCAAACAAGCAGAGGAGGCTTTAAGTAACCTACTAGAGCGACTAGAAATTATAGTTGAAAAACGAACATTAGAGTTAAGAAAAATCAACGATTCACTACAAATAGAAATCACCCAACGCGAGCGCATAGAGAAGGCATTAAGAGAAAGCGAACAGCAATTTCGGGCAGCATTTGATCAAGCTGCTGTGGGTATTGCTCATGTAGGCATAAATGGACAGTGGCTATTAGTTAATCAGAAGCTTTGTGATATTGTGGGATACACATTTCAGGAACTACATTTGCTGACTTTCCAAGATATTACCCACCCACATGATCTTGATACTGATCTCAATTATGTGAACCAGGTTTTATCAGATGAAATCTCTAATTATTCTCTGGAAAAACGCTATTTACGTAAAAACGGTTCCATCGTCTGGGTTAATCTCACTGTATCTTTAATGCGCGAACCTTCTGGTGAACCAAAGTATTTTATTTCTGTAGTCGAAGATATTAGCGATCGCAAGCATTCAAATGAACAGATCCAAGCATCACTTTTAGAAAAAGAAGTGTTGCTGAAAGAGATATACCATCGAGTAAAAAACAATTTACAGGTGATTTCTAGCCTCCTAAATCTGCAATCTGCATATATCCAAGATACACAAGATATGGCTATATTCCAGCAAAGTCAGCAGCGCATTGCATCAATGGCTTTAGTTCATGAAAAAATGTATCAATCACCGGATTTAGCCAAAATAAACTTAAATGAATATGTCCAAGATTTAGTATCGAGTTTATGCACTTGCTATGAATTAAATACAGATACCATCGCCATAAATATTCATGTCGATGATGGCATTTTTCTGGGTTTAGATACAGCAATTCCTTGTAGTTTAATTATCCATGAACTTGTTTCTAATTCCTTAAAACACGCATTTACTGGAGGTATATCAGGTGAAATAAATATTGAAATCCAAAATACTTCTGTAAATGAGATTACACTCATAGTCAGGGATAATGGAATTGGTTTACCATCAAATTTTGATTTTAAAAATACAGCTTCATTAGGCTGGGAACTAATAGATGCTTTAAGTAGCCAACTCTCAGGAGATATCACTATTAATAACGATATCGGAGTAGAATTCAAAATAGATTTTCCCTTAGTATAATTTGTGATTACAAATGAAAAACACAAAAATTGTCATAGTAGAAGATGAAGCTATTGTTGCCAAAGATTTACGTAATCGGCTACAAAAATTTGGGTATATAGTTTCTGGGGTCGCTGCTTCTGGACTGGAAGCAATTAATAAGTGTCTAGAGTTTTGTCCAGATTTAGTGCTAATGGATATTAGGTTGAAAGGACAAATAGATGGTATAGAAGCGGCTCATGAAATTCACAAGCATTTGGATATTCCCATAATTTTTCTGACAGCTTATGCTGATGATAAGACTTTAGCTAGGGCAAAAATAACTGAGCCTTTTGGCTATTTACTAAAACCTTTTAAAGAAAGAGAGCTACAAATAAATATTGAAATAGCTCTGACTAAACATAAACTAGAACAACAATTAAAAACACATCAAAAATGGTTGTCTACACTCCTGAATAGCATCAGCGATGGAGTTATTTCTAGTGACTTTGAGGAATTGGTAACTTTTATGAATCCTGTGGCTGAAAGTCTCACAGGCTGGAAAATAGAAGAAGCTTGTGGGAGAAATTCATCGGAAATATTCAATATTGCTCATGGAGAAACTCACGAACCTGTGGAAAGTCCGTTAAAAAAAGTCTTACAAGGGGGAAATATTGTTGGTTTACCAGCAGAAACGATTCTGATTTCTCGAAATGGTGCAGAGATTCCCATTGATGACAGTGCTGCACCACTTAAAGATGATCAAGATCGGATTACGGGTGCTGTATTAATTTTCCGAGACATTACTGAGCGCAAACAGGCGATAGAGGCGCGTCAAAAGCAAGTAGAGCAAGAACAGCTTGTAGCCCAACTAGCAGAAATCAATCAACTCAAAAATGAGTTTCTGAATTTATTATCTCACGAGTTGCGATCGCCTCTGATCAATATGAAGGTGATGATTCAAATGTTACAAATGTCAATCGCCTCTGAGGAAAATCAGCGCTATTTGGAAATGTTGGAAATTGAGTGCGATCGCGAAATGGCACTAATTAATGATTTACTAGACTTACAACGCTTAGAATCTCAATCCCGTCCGATGCTTACCCCAGATGTGTTGGTATTAGAACAATGGCTACCTTGGGTAATTGAGCCGTTTCAAGTCCGGGTTCAAGAACATCAGCAAACTTTACAGTTAAATCTGCCCGCAAATTTGCCGTCGCTATTATCTGACGCTACTAGCTTAGAACGAATTTTAGCAGAATTACTCAATAATGCCTGTAAATATACCCCATCTGGTGGTGAAATTATCTTAAGTATAGATCATAATCCCTCGGAAATACCCCCCAAAACCATCATCACTATTCGCAATTCCTTAGAAATTCCTACAGCAGAATTAACGCGAATTTTCGATAAATTCTATCGCCTCCCCAATGCTGACATTTGGAATCAAGGTGGTACAGGACTAGGATTATCAATTGTGCAGAAGTTAGTTGAACAACTCCAAGGCATAATTCAAGTTGAAAGCAGCGACGGATGGACAACTTTCAGGATCATATTGACTGATTTAGTTGCTACTGCCAACTAAGTCCATATCATACTACCAAATATTTGGACACAATCTTGAGGAAGATGACTTTAATCAACAGTAGGTTTAAATTAACTTTGGTGTGTCGAAATAACTGCTTTCTATGGAGGTTTAGCATTAGTCTAAACCTTTTTTATGCTCCTATTTCAAGCCTTATCATCTTTCAGTACAGTTGTAAACTTCCTAGTGCATGATGAATGCAGTTATCTAAATAGCTAAATTAATTTAATAGATTCTACTTCTAAGAAGGCTTGGTTTGCTGCCAAGCCTTTTTTATATGATATCAATTATAGTTGTAAAATTAAATACTAGCTTTTTCATGTTTCATAACATATAGAAATCCGAACCTATAGATAGATGAAATTTAGTATGAGGTTAATTAGACTCACAAGGTATGGTAAACTCTTGGTATATATAGGCTTGGCTAATAGTCAAGCCTATTTTGTGTGTTTTTAATTTATCTCCTTACTCAGTCAATTGAAAAAAGAATTCGTCATCCTATCACAAAGACGATTTATTTTAAATATATCAATAGGTAGGGTAAATAAATTATTTGCCATGTTATTATTCAGTTCATTAATGCCTGAAAAACATATATCTACCCTGGAGTCAACGCCAGGGTTTTATTTTTCAGAAGAAATAAGTCTATTAAGATATCTATTAGAGCAAAGTTCTAGTATCACATTTTAGAAAATTTGTACATAACTTTAAGACAGATGAAATGATATGTGTTTGCATATAAATTAGCTAGATATGGTAAACACCTGGTATATATAAAGGCTTGGCTCTTGTTCAAGCCTTTTTCATACTTTAGTTCAGCAACGCTGAAAATTATATATATTAGGTTTAATAATATTTGGATACTAACTAAAGGAAGATGAACTAAAAAAAAAGGAGTTATAAATTATAATTCAGTACGTTGTTAAGCACAGCAACAATTGGGTTTGGTTGATTACCAGACCTTTTTTTATGATGAAACAAGTGATTGACTTATCAGCTTTTAGATTATTTTCACACATCCTTTAGGAGGATGAACTAAAGGCATAGAAATATTAAATTATTATTGGTGTAGTAAATGCTTGGTATACATAAGGGCTTGGTTTATCCAAGCCTTTTTTCTTGAAAATTGGGACAATTTAACTGAGATTTTATAGCAAGCTGCTCAACGCCCCGCTACAGCTTTACAGGTATTTTCAGGTCAACTCATAACTCACACATTTTATCACTCTTAGATAGCAGCTGACTTTTTCCGTTATGTGGAAAAGCTAACGCGAAACCTAACCCCCGGCGCTGGTAGGGAAGGGGGAAATTTTAAAGCCTCTCTCCTTGCAGCTACAGTGTACACACAAGTGATCTGATCCCCCTAAATCCCCCTTAAAAAGGGGGACTTTAAGAAAATACGGTTCAGTTAAGGATAAATTGTAGGTTGGGTTGTAGCTTGCTTCCCCGTAGGGGTACGCAGTGAAACCCAACAAGCCCCCGGAAATGTTGGGTTTCGTTCCTCAACCCAACCTATACATTTTAAGATTTTTGACGCTAACTGAACGGTATTGGAATATAGACCAAGCGGTAGGGGCGCAAGGCCTTAAACCCTAAGTTTTGAATATTTGTAAACTTTGATAGACTCTCTAGTTCGCTAGAGAGTTTAGGATGAATATAAGGTAAATCTCCGCTAGCAGTCAGTAAAAGCCAAATTTTATCGGTGACTACAGTGGAGATGCACCGCTACAGCCATCAACTAGTCACTGTTCAAGATGGCTGAGTTAGCTTTGCAGACTGCAATTAGGCAGATACAAGCTTGGTTTTGCTCGTTCTATTATTCCATACCGTAAATCTATGACACTCAAACTAACAGTTCCCAATATGGCTTGTTCTGCTTGTGCCACCAATATTACCAATGCAGTGAAGACAGTTGATGCCAACGCTACCATTCAGGCTGACCCACAAACCAAATTTGTCAGCGTAGATACTCAAGCGTCAGAAACTGCCATTAAGGATGCTTTAGCGGCGGCTGGCTATCCAGTGGCTTAAATCTGAACAGCTGTTCCACATTGAACTTGCATAACATGGGCGGGCATCTTTGCCCAGTCCCACACGAGTCTGATTATGCAAACCAGATGTGTTTCAGCTGGTGTAACTTCTGCTTCACACCTACATCAGTCAAAGTGGTTTACTTAGTATGGATACTCTCACACTCAAACTCCGAGGGATGAGTTGCGCTTCCTGTGCCAATAATATCGATCAAGCAATTCGCTTGGTTCCAGGGGTAATTGACTGCAACGTTAACTTTGGTGCTGAACAGACTACCATCAATTATGACCAAAAACGCACTGATTTAAAGACAATCCAAGCCGCTATCGATGCGGCGGGATACTCTTCTTATCTACCTCAAGAAGACATCCTGGCTGGCGAAGATGAGTCCCAGAAAGCCAGTAAGTTAGCTGAAGACCGGGAAATTACCCGCAAGGTGATTGTGGGGGGTGTAATCGGGATTATTATGTTTGTCGGTTCCATACCCATGATGACTGGGCTAAATGTACCGTTTATTCCCGCATTTCTCCATAATAATTGGGTGCAGTTAGTTTTGACTATACCTGTACAATTTTGGTGTGGATGGAGTTTTTACGTGAATGCTTGGAAAGCCTTGAAACACCGTACAGCAACGATGGATACTCTGATAGCTGTGGGTACAGGTTCAGCATTTCTCTATTCTGTGTTTGTGACTCTCTTCCCTGAATTTTTGATCGCTCAGGGTTTGGTACCTCATGTGTATTATGAAGTTTCGGTGATTGTGATTGCTTTAATTTTGCTGGGGCGATTGTTAGAACATCGCGCTAAGGGAAAAACTTCGGAAGCTATTCATAAACTCATTGGACTACAACCCAAAAATGCCAAAGTTATTCGTGATGGTGTGGAAATGGATATTCCCATTACGGAAGTCGCCATTAATGATGTGATTTTGGTGCGCCCTGGGGAAAAAATTCCGGTAGATGGTGAGGTGATTACTGGTGCTTCTACGGTAGATGAGGCGATGGTAACGGGCGAAAGTTTACCTGTGCAGAAGCAGCCAGGGGATGAGGTGATTGGGGCGACGATGAACAAAACTGGGAGTTTTCAGTTTCGGGCGACACGAGTAGGAAATGATACGTTTTTGGCGCAAATTGTTAAACTCGTGCAGCAAGCCCAAGGTTCTAAAGCCCCAATTCAAAGATTGGCAGATCAAGTTACAGGCTGGTTTGTACCTGTTGTGATTGCGATCGCGATCGCCACTTTTGTGATTTGGTTTAATTTCATGGGTAACTTTACCCTAGCCATGATGACAACGGTGGGGGTATTAATTATCGCCTGTCCTTGTGCTTTGGGTTTAGCTACCCCAACTTCAATTATGGTGGGGACTGGTAAAGGGGCGGAAAATGGCATTTTAATTAAAGATGCCCAAAGCTTAGAACTAGCACACAAAATCCAAACTATTGTTCTCGATAAAACTGGGACTTTAACTGAAGGAAAACCCACTGTGACAGATTTTGTCTCTGTCAATGGTACAGCCCATCACAACGAACTGAAACTGTTACAGTTGGCGGCTTCTGTAGAACGTAATTCTGAGCATCCCTTAGCTGAGGCTGTGGTAAAATATGCCCAATCCCAAGAGGTGAGTTTAACTGAAGCGAATAACTTTGCAGCTGTTGCAGGTAGTGGTGTGCAAGCTGTGGTTTCAGACCGCTTGATACAAATTGGGACACAGCGCTGGATGTCAGAACTAGGAATCAATACTGACACTCTCCAACAGTATAAAAATGACTGGGAAACTGCGGCAAAAACAGTAGTTTTAATTGCTGTAGATGGCGATATACAAGGAGTTATGGGGATTGCCGATGCTCTGAAGTCTTCCTCAGCAGCAGCAGTAAAAATACTGCAAAAGCTAGGATTAGAAGTAGTAATGTTAACTGGAGATAATCGTAGGACTGCGGAAGCGATCGCTCAACAAGTCGGCATCCAGCGAGTTTTTCCAGAGGTGCGCCCCGACCAAAAAGCCGCACTGATCCAGTCTCTGCAATTTGGGCTAAAAGACCCGCATTCAGCACTTCCTACTCAGCACACAGTAGTAGCTATGGTAGGTGATGGGATTAATGATGCACCTGCACTAGCACAAGCAGATGTGGGAATTGCCATTGGGACAGGAACAGATGTGGCGATCGCAGCTAGTGATATTACACTGATTTCTGGAGACTTACAGGGAATCGTTACAGCCATTCAACTCAGCCGGGCGACCATTCGCAATATCCGCCAAAACCTCTTCTTTGCCTTTATCTACAACGTCATCGGTATTCCTGTAGCTGCGGGAATTTTGTTTCCTTTATTTGGCTGGTTACTCAATCCTATTCTCGCCGGCGCTGCAATGGCTTTGTCTTCAGTCTCTGTGGTGACAAATGCCCTGAGATTGCGGAAATTTCAACCAAAAGTGATCTCTGGAACTGTACAATAATTTAACCAATGTTCAGCAAAAATCTGCTTTGGGCTAGCCTCACCGTTTTCGGTTTGTCTATAGGAACTGCATCAGCAGCAATGCCCACCCATTCGTCAGGGGAAACCAGCGAATTTAAAGCCATAGACCAACCTTTAGCCTTGAAAGCTGGTGTAACTATCGGTGGTCTAGGGTTAATTGGACTAGAACTATGGTGGTTTCTCTTCAGTAAATCAGTAGCACCAACCAACCCCAAACAAGAGTGAATTTTCATTAGGGAAGCGATCGCTGTTACCTATAGTTCCGTACAGCGATCGCCTAATGTATTGATACCTAGCCACAGGAATCAATCACCAAAATTGTAATTCTCTTTTGGGCATAAAGATTGCAGTGGCAAGCCCCTCATCTTCCCTAAATCTACTCACAAACTGTTTAGTTCTGAGTCCAATGGCCGGACGTTGAACAGCGTATAAACCCTGCTGCATCAGGTTTTTGAGCTTGAAACTAATTCATCTCAATTTTTCACAACCAGATGAAAGGAATTTAAATACCCGGTAATGGTTCTAGCTAAAGTTGGCTGCTGTTTTTTACTGGTAATTGCCATCACTTGATACAAACGACCGTCGGCAACATACATTCTGCTTCTCGTGATTCTGCCGCCAGTGTTAACATACTCAATTTCCTTGCCAGGATGACCATTAGAACTCAAAATGTTACGCTGACTAACTAAATTACTTTGTGTAGTTTTTATAGCCATATCCCTGGCATTATTTAGTATGGTTTGGGGGCTAGTCATTTGACCGTAATTGTAAGGAAAATCATTATAAACAACTAAGTATGCTACTTCCTGGTTTGGGGGTTCGGCAACAAACATTTCTAAATTAATTTCCCCCATGTAGGTTTTTTGGATTTGGGTATCCCTCTCTGGTTTTCCTGGCATCAAAACAGTAAAGCGCCTGTCTGGGGCAGTGAATACCCCCCATCGTGGCTGTACTGGTTTGGCCGCAGTAGCAGCAGTAACTGGACGTTGAGGTTTACTTGCTTCTACTAGGGCAGATCCACCACAAATAACAGTGGCGGTGATGAGTGGTAACAAAACTTTAAAAGTCATAATTCTAGCTATTGCAGATGCAGATATTACCGATGCTAGTTGTTATAACCTAGCTGCACTTAAAGCTGCACCAATTAGCCCCACTTGTTGATTGAGAATAATATGTACAGGTATGTCTTCCAGTAGGGGACGCATCCTACCTTTTTGGCTGAAGTTTAAGAGAAAATTGCCTTTTTGCATCAGGGTTTGGATTTTGGGCGCAATCCCACCAGCAATATATAAGCCCCCGTAAGGTAAGAATTTTAGGGCAAGATTGCCGGCTTCTGCACCATAAATATCTACAAATAATTGTAAGGTTTGTACTGACAGGCGATCGCTTCCTTGGAGTGCAGCTATACCAATCACCGCACCTGGATCAACGCTTTTTTCCGGCTGTCCGGCTTCTTGTTCCCAGGTTCTGACGATTTGGGCGATTTCTGGTGATTCGGCCGATATTTTTCTGTCTCGTAAAAATTGGTAAATTGCCACAACGCCCTGTCCCGAAACTACCCTTTCTACAGAAACACGCTGGATATCATGTTTATCCAGGAGATATTTCAATAGCTGAAATTCCAACTCACTGCGGGGAGCAAAATCAGCGTGTCCGCCCTCTGAGGGAAAGACTTGATAGTAGTTACCCTGTTTAATCAAAAATCCTTGTCCTAAGCCAGTCCCAGCCCCAATAATGGCAATAGGTGCTTCTAATTTGTGTTTACCAACTTGCAAAGTCAGCAAATCTTTTTTACTTAACCCGAAAATGCCGTAACCCACAGCCGCAAAGTCATTAATTAGGCACATCGAATCAATGCCCAATTCTTGTTTTAAACGGTCGGTATCGAGAAACCAGGTTAAATTGGTCAGCTTGGCTGTATTATCTACCACTGGCCCGGCGATCGCAAAACAAGCTTTTTGTGGTGTCGGCGTATTAGCCTTAATCAGAAACTGCTGCACTAACGGGACTAAATCTGGAAAATCCCCACTGCGGTAAGATTCCTCACAAATAGTCTGTAACTCTAGTGAGTCTGATGCGTCCACCAACCGCAAAATAGTTTTCGTGCCACCGATATCTCCTGCTAGTAACAAGGTCATACAATTTAATGAGCGAATTAATTAGTTTTTCTGTAGCGTAAACCCAGGATAGAGCGAGTTATAAGAAAGACGCTGAAAACACCTGAGTTGTAGGGGCGGGTTTACTAATATGTTGATTAATCATGAATCATATCTCTAAACCCGCCCCTACTCGTTGAACCAAGAATCTTCATGGCTTTAGCCCGGAGAGTGTAAATATTTAAAGTCCTTATCAAGGACTTAAGCAAATCGAATTACTGACTCTATCTCTGTCAAATGGGAAGTATCTCCCTTTAGTTCTAGCAACCATTCAGGCCCTTGGCGCACGACTTTGACTAAGGAACATAAAGAAGCCTTGACTTCTGTTTTGGCAATGTCTCCTACTAGCCCCATTGCTGCCCCCAGTACAGATGCACCATGTCCTACCAGCAAGATATTTTGGGGAGAATATTCGGTAGCCAAGCAGATAGCAGTGTTTCCAGAACGTTCTTGTATTTGTTCGTGAGTTTCAGGATATTGAGCAGCGATACGGGCTGTATAGGTAGTATCAATTCTGGGGAATAATTCTGCTAAGGCTTGAATTGACAGTCTTTCTGGTGCTTCTGTCATCCAATCTGGATTTAGCCACTCACTCAAACCTGTTTCTAGTTTAATGGGTAAATCTAAAACTTCTGCAACGGCGTTGGCTGTTTGGACAGTTCGCAGAAATGGGGAAGCGAAAATATGAGCAATTTTTTCTGATTGCAAGCGTTTCGCTAATTGCTGTGTTTGCACTATACCATCATCAGATAAGGGTGGATCGTAACGTCTTTGGGCGGTGAGAAACCAATCAGGGTTAACGAAATCGAGGCGGTTAGCGTGTCTTGCAATCCAAACTATTTGATTCATGGGATAATTTGATATATTTCCCGCAGGCTGAGTACAAAAAATATTACCACGCCCGTGGCAGCCAATTTAATATACTCCGATGTTGAGTAACTTTGTCTAGTGCAGAGCCAAGTGTAAAGAATCCTCAGTTTCAACTATCTAATTTTACACATAACATTTGATTACCATTTTTCTGAAATTCATAAGCAACTTGTTTGATTTCTACCGCATATCCCCTTTGTTGTAATTCATTGACGACTGGTTGCAGCCAGGGAGATGGTTGACCAGATAATTGTAACAATGGAAAAATGCGTACTTCCTTAGCAACTCGGCACATTTCCATAATTGATGCTAAATGAAACTCTGCTGAAAGTTGCTCAGAATAGGTAAATAATAAATGAGAACACAAAGCTAAATCAAATTGATTTCCTGTAAAAGGTAAAACAGGTAATTCATCTTTTAGATAACGCCCTTGATTAATTCCGCTAGGGAAATCTTCTAAAAATTTACCCATTGCTGACATCCGAATTTCACCCATCATTTCCGGTGATGGGATATTCTGCCAAACATAGCATTCTTGATTGGCTTTCACACCTTGGATAACTATTTCATAAGTTTCTTGAATGCGTTGAGCAATTTCATCGGCGGTGAATTGATAAATCGGGTCACAAGAAATAACTTTGTAGCCTTGAAGTTTCATTTCTGCATTGAAACTAGCAGGACCTCCAGCACAATCGAGTATATTTAACTTGAGTTCGTCAGGAGTTAAATCAAACATCTGGATATATTCCAGCATTGAACGTCCCCAAGGAATAATGCTTTCTAATTTAAACCCCATTTAGTATCTGCCTCTACAAATTTAACTAGCGTAGGGTTTGTTGTCGCGCAGCGCAACGCACCATCAACAATTTAAGCCATTATGGGCGCTAATTTGCCCAAAAATACAGGAACTAGTCCCCTATCTTCTCCCCAAAGCGTGCCATAAAGCGGCGATCAATCCAATCTTTCCAGCACCAGAAGAATTGATGCGGTGGTGAAGTTAAAGCTCCTTTAGAAGCGATCGCCCGTTTGTCACCAGTACCAATTAAACTGAGATATTGTCGCTGTGGTATGTAGGGTTTGAGTGGCTGACCTAATAAAGTTTTTTGTAAATTCTCAAACAATGGTTTACCTTGGCGCACAGCAAACACCCCAGCTTTAGGACGCGGATGATTTATCATTGTGGCAATGTCACCAGCCGCAAATACCTCTGGGTGAGTTCGAGATTGTAATGTATCTTCCACCAAAATAAATCCTGACTCATCAGTAGCCAGTCCTGTGGTTTTTAAGCATTGGGGTGCAGATGCTTGTGTCACCCAAAAAATTTTATGGCAATCTACCAATAAACCAGATTCACATTTAATCTGAAATATTTCTGGCGTTTCTCTGTTGGTTAATGAAGAATTCTTGTTGTTATACAGTGGTGCAACTTCAGATACCGTTTGCCCTAAATGCAAATTGATACCACGTTTAGTTAAAATCTGCTGAAATTGATTCTGCACTGATTGATTGTAATTCGGCAACAGTTTCTCATGACGTTGAAATAAATGAATTTGTAAATTTTGAATTGGTTGCTGATATTGTTGCAAAATTGCCTGTAAATGAGTTTGCATTGACAGCGCTAACTCCACACCACCAGCACCACCACCTACAATCCCTATATTTATCGGTTTTTGGGGATTTTTGCGGACATTTTCTAAGAGCTGATACCAATGTTGTAATAATTTTGGTACTGGTTTAGCCGCAATTGCATATTCTGTTGCTCCCGATACAGATATTGTGGCTGGAGTGCTGCCAATATCAACAGACAAGACATCAAAGGTTACGGGTGGACGATTAGCACAAATCACTTGGTGGTTGTTCAAGTCTAGTCCAACTGCTCTATCAATGTATAACTTGGCTTGAGCAAAGTTAGCCAATTTTCGTAAGTCAATATGGCATTCATCATGGCTATAAAACCCCGCAATGTGTCCTGGTAGCATCCCGGAGTAGGGTGTGTCTGAGTTGGGGGTAATCAAGGTCAAACGGACTCCGGGTAAAGGATTCAGTCCAAACATTTCTAATACAATGGCATGGCTATGTCCGCCACCAATTAACACTAAATCTTTCATCATAGGCTGTATAAATTTGAATATATAGGAATCCTGTTTGATTTATGAAAAAAAATTAAGTATCGTAGTGGCGTGGCAAGCTTAAAGTAGTGCATTAGGATGAAATCCGTAACGCACCATTATTATGGCTATAAACAACTTAGATTATTTTATACCAAAATTAATATATAGCTATCTTCACATTAGTGAGATTTACAAAATTATATGTGATTTTTTGGTTTTTTCAAAAATAGAAAAAATCATTAAATTTACTAATGTTTAAAGTGTTATATACAAGCACAATAGAATACATGAATAGCAACAGAAGATTATTATCTGTATATAGATGGCAATTATTAATACTTATCAAATATTGAAACAGCAGTTCACAAGTAAACAGATAGCATTAAAAGAAATCATCCTGGGGATAGTTGTTACCCAAAAACAAGCGAAAAATCTAAAACTTCAGGCACTAAAAAAACGTTTAGTGGAAGTTGCACAACATCTAAATCAGGAGCAGATTGAGGACAAACTGGCAGTAATTTATGAATTAGAACAATTTGCTCAAAGTTATCCTCAATACCATTGGCAAATCATGGGCATTCTCACGTATTTTGTGCAAAATTATTCTGCTGGTCTAAATCGATATCAGTTTAACAACAATCCATCATCAACAATTCCTACAGAAATTCAAGTAGCCCTAACGGTAATTGGGAGAAGAGATGCTGATAAAGACGAGGTAGAGACACAATTGGATTTGAGCCACACAGATATGAGAGGGGCTAATCTCAATCAAGCGAACCTAAAACTAACAAATCTTTATCAAGTTAACCTCTGTGGGGCTAATCTTTCTGAGGCGAACCTCTCTGGAGCTATTCTTAGCGCAGCTAACCTCTGTGGGGCTAATCTTTCTGGGGCTGACCTCTCTGGAGCTATTCTTAGTGCAGCTAACCTTTCTGGGGCTAATCTTAGAGGTGCTAATCTACAACAAGCAAACCTCTATCTAGCAAATCTACAGGGTGCTAATATTAGCGATGCCATATTCAAAGATGCAAATCTCCGAGAAGCCAAATTTAACTAATTCGTAATTCGTAATGCTCCCTTTGGGAGAGCTACGCTAACGTAGTTCGTAATTCTTAATTACCATATCACAGGCGTTTCGTTAGTTTATTTACGCTTTGCTGTCCTAGTGACCTTTGCATTTACTGTCTCCCTCCCTGCTCCCTGCCTCTTAGGCTACGGTGTACACACAAATGATCTGATCCCCCTAAATCCCCCTTAAAAAGGGGGACTTTAAGAAATTTTCCCCCCTTCTCAAGGGGGGCTAGGGGTGATCAAAACGTGATGAGGCAACTTGACAATACTTGTGTGTACACCGTAGGCCTCTTAGGGATTGCCAGAAAATAAATTGCCCCATTTCATCAGACCATATTAATTCTTTATCCCCCCTGCTCCCCTGCCTACCTCAGCAATGGAATATTTTTTTAATTGTCAGTCCCTGATTGGCGATCGCCCTATTAATTTACTGATAAACTAATGTACTGTTATATTTGATGCCATCTTATCCATAAAATAAGTATTAATTTCCGTCTTATGGAATATATTCAAAAATTATCAGTTATGGGGCATATTCAAATCATAAGCTAAATGATATACTAATCTTTCCTAAACTCTAAGTAATAATTCTGTGTCGTGAGGAATATTACTGCTATGTCTGCTTATAAGACAGACAAATTCTGGCGTTGGTTGATAGCTACAACGGTTATACTTGTGCTTTCACTGACTTTGATTGTTTTTGCATCGTCGTACCTTGAGGACTTGACAGTTGATCAACGAATACAGTATAGAAATCAGGCCTTAACAACCACTGCTATAGTGTTTCTCGGATTTGCAGTGTTAATTAATGCTTACTATTCCGCCAAGCGTGTGGAAGCTATGCAAAAAAATGCGATCGCGGCTGAAAAAAGCAACGAAATTAGCATCCAAAATTCCCAACTCAGTCAAGACAAGCTGATTGTAGAACGCTTTCTGGGGGCAATTTCTCAACTGGGGCATGAAAAAATTGAAACCCGAACAGGTGCAATTTATCTTTTAGAGCGAGTAACACAGGATTTTCCCAAAGAACACTGGACAATCATGGAAATCCTCGCTGCTTTTGTGCGAGAAAATGCTCCCATTCAAACAGAAGACGAGCAACGAAAGCTGGAATATTTACAACCCATATATTTGGGAAGACACAAAAATGGGGCGCGTCGTACACCACAGGAGGAACCGAAAACCGGGGAAGTATTACCAAAAATTCGCCAGGATATTCAAGCAGCCCTGACTGTGATCGGACGGCGTAATTCTCTACTAGACGGGGAAAATCAAAAACTGGATTTACGTAATACTGATATCCGGCGAGCCGATTTGCTGGGAGTCAACCTAGAAAGAGCTGATTTGCGTGGCGCTAACCTTTGTGGAGCTGACTTGCGCGGTTCCTACCTGTGTGAAGCCAATCTCGACGGTGCGAAACTAGCTGGTTCTATTCTTCATGGAGCCAACCTGATGAAAGCGAACCTGAATCGAGCCAACTTCTGTTGGGCAAACATGAATCATGCTAACCTTTCTGGGGCTAATTTACGAGGAGCCAACCTTTTGGGAGCAAGTCTGCGTGCTGCTAACCTGTCTGGGGCTAACCTTTATAAAGCCAACTTGCAACAAGCGACATTAAAAGCTGCTAATCTGTCTGGAGCGAAGTTGTTTTTAGCTAACTTGCAATGGGCAAAACTGGGTAAAGCCAATCTGCAATTTGCCGGTCTCATTGGAGCCAACTTACAAGGGGCTAACCTGAATGGGGCTAACTTAAATGGGGCTAACCTGAATGCTGCTAAATTGCAACAAACAGAAATCTTTTTTGCTGACCTCACCGAAGCCAGTTTTGCTGAAGCTGACTTAGATAGAGCTAATCTTATGGGTTCAGACTTGAATAGGGCTAGCCTTTATCAAGCTAATCTTTCTGGGACTAACCTCATGGGAGCTAACCTATCGGATGCTAACCTCCGTGATGTCAAACTAGAAGGGGCTATTTTGACTGGGGCGAAAAACGTCCAGTTACAACAGATTAGAACAGCGCTAGGCGATCGCACAACCCGTCTCCCTGATTATTTGGAAACTCCAGTAGATTGGCGACAATCTGGGTGATGGAACGCAGTATTAATTATTTGGGTGCATTTTACCATTTATATTTATTCTGGTCTGATTGATTGTTTTTATAATTTTTATGGTTCATCTTGAACTTTGAGACTTCATTGATTAAGGTGAGTAATTTGTCGATCCCCGTATAGAAATTGATGGTTACTCACTCAAGAAAAACCTTCATTTTAGATTTTACATAAGTTTTAGTTATAGATTCAATTATTTAGATTTAATTTATTTAATATCCATAACCTTTTATCTATGAAAGCAATTTAATATTTCTTTTATATTTAGGTTAGTCTATTAATCATATTGACCCACTAGGCTGTAAACTATCTTTAACGCCATAAAAATTAGCTGTCAGAAAAACTTGTATTTATGTAAGTTTTTTGGCTCAAGTTTTTTAGATGTCTTGGATCTAAGATTTGTCTATAAGTGATTCGTATTCAGCGAATCGCCACGTATAAAAAAAATAGCGTCTACTGCTTTGCAAAGAATTAAACCTTTCTTGGCTGAATTTTCCATGATCATAAAACATGAAACTTCCTGAAAGTAGCTGGCAATTTTCAAAAATCCAAATTTTACTATTTGCCTAACCACAAATCTCGCATGACATTCACTAATACGATCAATTTTAGAAACTTACGCGGCGATTTATTCGGTGGTTTAACCGCCGCGATCGTTTCCTTACCCCTAGCGTTAGCGTTCGGAGCCGCCTCTGGTGCGGGGCCTGCGGCTGGTCTTTATGGTGCAGTTTGCGTTGGCTTTTTCGCCGCCTTATTTGGTGGGACACCAACCCTGATTTCTGAACCTACCGGGCCGATGACCGTAATCATGACTGCTGTTGTCAGTTCCATGATTGCCAAGAACCCAGAAAACGGCTTGGCAATGGCATTTACAGTAGTGATGCTAGCCGGGGTATTTCAAATCTTATTGGGAGTATTCAAGCTGGGTAAATATATTACCCTCATGCCCTACAGCGTAATTTCCGGCTTCATGTCTGGGATTGGAGTCATCCTGGTCTTGTTGCAAATTGCTCCTTTTCTGGGTCAATCCAGTCCTAAAGGTGGCGTATTAGGAACGGTGCAAAATTTACCCCAGCTGTTCGCAAATATTAATCCTGTGGAAACAGCTTTGGGAGCGATGACTTTGGCAATTATTTTCTTAATGCCATCTAAAGTCAAGCGCTTTGTACCACCACAATTAGTGGCATTAGTATTAGTAACAATAGTTTCCCTGGTATTTTTCGGGGATTTTGACATCAGACGGATTGGCGAAATCCCAATGGGACTGCCAACGTTGCAAATACCTACCTTCAGTGTATCAGAAATCCGGGGAATGCTCGTTGATGCAGCAATGTTGGGAATGTTAGGTTGTATTGATACCTTATTAACAGCAGTAATTGCAGATAGTTTGACTCGTACTGAACACAAGTCTGATAAGGAATTAATTGGTCAAGGTATCGGTAACATCGTATCTGGTTTATGTGGTGGACTCCCTGGTGCTGGTGCAACGATGGGAACGGTCGTGAACATCCAGACTGGTGCGAGAACGGCTGTATCTGGTTTGACTCGTGCTTTGATTTTACTGGTGGTAGTTTTGTGGGCAGCTGTTTTAACTCAACCTATCCCAATGGCAGTATTGGCTGGTATTGCTCTTAAGGTGGGGATTGACATTCTCGACTGGAGCTTTTTGCAACGCGCTCATAAGGTATCCGTGAAGGGTGCGCTGATTATGTACGGTGTGATGTTCTTAACCGTATTTGTTGACTTGATTGTTGCCGTCGGCGTGGGAGTTTTCATTGCCAACATCTTAACTATCGAACGTCTTTCTCAATTACAAGCTCAGGATGTGAAGACGATTACCGATGCGGATGATGCCATTGTCTTGAACGATGAAGAGAAGCAATTACTTGATCAAGCTAATGGACGTGTCCTATTATTCTACTTGAGTGGACCGATGATTTTTGGAGTTTCCAAAGCGATCGCGCGTGAACATTCAGCAATGGCAGATTCTGATGTGCTGATTTTAGATATCAGCGATGTCCCTATGTTGGGTGTAACAGCTTCTTTGGCAATTGAAAATGCTATCCAAGATGCTCATGAGCAAGGTCGTCAAATATTAGTTGTTGGTGCAGCTGGCAAAGTTAAACGCCGCTTAGAAAAATTTGGCATTGAGAAATTCGTACCTTCACATCATTTCTTTATGAATCGTTCCGAGGCACTTAAACAAGCTTTGGCTTTAGTTGATCTTTCTGCCCACAGTAGAAATGTTGCTGCTACTAGTGAATATGGCTCCACAGTCAGTGATCCTGATACCTACGGATATCAAACTTAATGAAGCATGGTAGGCGTTGCAGAAGTCAAAAGTCAAAAGTCAAAAGTCAAAATTGAAATGCTTGCTGTGAATGGGTTTTGGAATTTTGTTATGTCCTAACCACCTTGGCGGTTGCTATAACTACCCACTATTTCACAATTACTTTTGTATTTCTCCAAGGACTTAATCTAACCGCAGAATTCATCAACACAACAGACAGATAACATGATTTTTTCAGAATTAATAGTTAACTCCGTGTGGCAAAATCCTTTACTCGCAACTACCAACGAAGCTGAAAATGCCCCTATTGTCTTAGCTGGTGTATTACTCAGTTTAATAGTCATTTATCTTGCCAGTAAAATTGGCGGTGAATTGTCTAAAATGATAGATTTGCCTCCCGTTTTAGGTGAGTTACTTGGTGGCGTAGTGGTAGGGGCTTCAGCACTAAAGTTGGTGGTGTTTCCTGACAGTGGTGCAGCTGCTTCAGACTCCATCATTATGACTATCCTGCAATTTATTAACAACATCAGTCCCGAAGCAGTAACATCAATTTTTCAAAGTCAGAGTGAAATCGTTTCCGTTCTCGCTGAACTGGGTGTGATTATTCTGTTATTTGAAATTGGTCTAGAATCGGACTTAAAAGAATTGCAGAAAGTCGGTTCACAAGCGGTAGTTGTTGCTTGTGTTGGGGTCGCTGTTCCTTTTGCGGCCGGTACTACAGGATTGATGTTGCTCTTTAATGTCCCAGTAATTCCAGCGATTTTTGCTGGTGCGGCACTGACAGCTACTAGTATTGGTATTACCTCCAAAGTTTTGTCAGAAATTGGGCAGTTAAAATCTCGTGAAGGTCAAATTATTGTCGGTGCAGCAGTCATTGATGATATTTTAGGCATCATTGTTTTGGCAGTAGTTGCGAGTCTTGCTAAAACTGGTGAGATTGATATTCTCAACGTCATTTATCTGATTGTTAGCGCTACAGTCTTTCTGATTGGTGCTATTTTATTAGGCAAATATTTCAATCAAACTTTTGTCGCCATTGCCAATAAATTGCAAACGCGAGGAAACTTAATTATCCCGGCTTTAATCTTTGCCTTCTTCATGGCTTTTCTAGGTAATGCCATTCATCTAGAAGCTATTTTAGGCGCATTTGCGGCTGGCTTAGTTTTGGATGAAACCGATAAACGCAAAGAACTAGATGAGCAGGTTAAACCCATCGCGGATATTTTAGTCCCAGTTTTCTTTGTGACAGTTGGCGCGAAAGTTGATTTAGGCGTTCTGAATCCTTTCATTCCAGAAAATCGCGAAGGATTAATTATTGCTACCTTCTTACTGGTGATAGCGATTATCGGTAAAATTGTTACAGGTTGGGCGGTTTTCGGCCAAGCTAAAATTAACCGGTTAGCGGTTGGTGCAGGAATGATTCCCCGTGGTGAAGTTGGGTTAGTATTTGCGGGGATTGGTGCAGCTAGTGGTACTCTTGATAAACCATTACAAGCGGCGATCATTATTATGGTGATTTTAACAACCTTTTTAGCACCGCCTTTATTGCGGTTTGCATTTAAACAATCGCCAGCAGAAAAAGAATCTTTAGAGAAAGCCAATTTATTAGGCTAGCACCGCTACGCGGAAATCAAAAGTTTACCCTGAGCGAAGTCGAGGGGTCAAAAGTCAAAAAGCTGATTATCTAGGCTTTTTGACTTTTGACTAATCTGTTTATTTACACTGTGCTTTAATAGCTAATTTTATCCCACTATCCAACAGGTCATTACCGTGTTAGAAGCATATATATTCGCCACAATATTGTGCGGATTTTTTGGCATTATCCTGAAAAAGAACCTGGTGATGAAGATCATCTCTATGGATGTGATGAGTACGGGGGTTATCGCCTATTACGTGCTGATTGCATCACGAAAGGGCTTTTTTACACCGATTGTTATCACCGGAGAAAATCCAGCTTATGCTGACCCAGTTCCCCAAGCGGTTATATTGACGGCAATTGTGATCGGATTTTCGATTCAGGCCATAATGCTGGTGGGTGTAATGAAGCTAGCACGGGATAATCCGACCTTGGAAAGCAACGAAATTGAGAAAAATAACACGCCATGAATAACATTACTATTGCATGGATCGCATTACCGTTGTTTTTGGGATTCGTTATTTATCTGCTTCCCAAACTTGACCGATACCTCGCCTTGGGTGTAGCGCTGGTTTCGGCTGGATATGCGTTGTCGCTATTTTTTAACCAGTCCCAGTTGACACTAAATTTACTGGATAGTTTCGGTGTCACCTTAGTAGTTGATCAATTAAGTGGTTACTTTATATTGACAAATGCAGTGGTAACTACTGCGGTGATCCTCTACTGTTGGCGCACTGATAAAACGGCTTTCTTTTATACACAAATTGCTATTTTGCATGGCAGCGTTAACGCCGCTTTTGTCTCTGCGGATTTCATCAGTTTATATGTGGCGTTAGAGGTAATTGGGATTGCGGCGTTTCTCTTGATTGCCTATACCCGAACCAATCGGTCGATTTGGGTAGCTTTACGCTATATGTTTGTCAGTAATACGGCAATGCTGTTTTATCTGGTGGGCGCGGTGTTGGTCTATGAGGCGAATGGTTCATTTGCTTTTTCTGGGTTAAGTAAAGCACCTACCGAGGCGATCGCCTTAATCTTTGTCGGACTCTTGACAAAAGGGGGAATATTTGTATCAGGATTGTGGCTACCCTTGACACACTCCGAATCAGAAACGCCAGTGTCGGCCATGCTGTCAGGAGTTGTTGTCAAAACTGGTGTATTTCCCTTGGTGCGCTGTGCTTTGCTAGTGCCAGAGATTGATCCCATTGTCAGGATATTTGGAGTAGCCACAGCGTTTCTGGGCGTAATTTATGCCTTATTTGAAAAGGATACGAAGCGTTTGCTGGCGTTGAGTAGTATTTCTCAGCTAGGCTGGCTTCTCGTTGCACCAGAGGTAGCAGGTTTTTATGCCTTGGGACACGGACTGGCAAAATCAACGCTTTTCCTGATTGCAGGTAACTTACCCAGTCGAGACTTCAAGGAATTGCAAAATCAGCCAATTAATAATGCGCTGTGGATTGCCCTTGTCATGGGTAGTCTTTCAATATCGGGTTGTCCCTTACTGGTTGGCTTTGGGGCTAAGATGCTGACGCTGAAAAATGTTCTTCCTTGGCAAGTTATGTTAATGAATATTGGGGCTGTAGGAACTGCAATCGTCTATGCCAAATTCGTCTTTCTGCCGCATGGACAAGGAAAGGATGTCAAACCTGGTTTTTGGCCACCACTGATCCTATTACTAGGCGCGCTCATTGCTTCAAGTAGTCTTTACTATGAGGCGTACACTGTGGCAAATATCACCAAATCATTAGCGATCATCGGTATTGGCTGGTTGGCACATTTTTTAATTTTTCAACGGTTAGTTGTCAGCTTACCACGTGTGCTTGAGCAACTTGAACATCTGATTGGAGTAATGAGTTTGATGTTGCTTTTGCTGTTGGGGATGGTATTAGCATGATTGGACATCTAAATCTGATATTGCGACTGACTATTTGGTTTTTGCTTACCTCTGATTTGAGTCTGGCTAATATTATTATTGGTGTCAGCATCGCCCTATTATTACCTGGTCGTCAAAAAGTGCCGGAAGCATTAAGAGATTGGTTACGTGTACTAGGTGAGGTGATAGTAGCCATTCCCCAGGCCTATATTGAGGCATTTGAAATCATCTTTCGTCCCCATAACCACGAAGATGTGATCATGGAACGAGTCAAACCTCAACGTACACCTGGACTCATATTCCTAGATATATTCCTGATTACCTTTACGCCCAAAACGATTGTCTTGAAATATCACGAACAGGGGTTGTATGAAGTACACCTGGTGAGACGGAGGAGGAAAGTGTGAATCTGATATTGTTTGCCATGATTTTAGCCCTGCTCATACCCATGTATGAAGCTTGGCAAGATGATGATATTTGGCAAAAAATGTTGGCTTTTGCCAGTATTGCCACCAAAACATCAATCATGATTCTGATGGTATCTGTCTTACGTGATGATTGGATGATTGGTGTTGTCGGGATTATTATTCTCAGTGTGGGTAATGCCGGATTAATGTTATTGGCACATCTACTTAAACGCATGAGTGATTTATGATTGACTTGTTGAGTTATACCTGCTTATGCTTAGGTCTTTTCTTCTGGTTTTGGGGAACTTTACCCCTACTCGGTCATCGCTCGGTATTATTTAAACTACATAGTCTTTCGGTTGCAGATACCCTCGGCTCCATGAGTATCATTTTTGGGTTACTGCTGAAGATACCCAGTGAATGGCCGCTACTCCTTCTGGGCATCATCTCTTTGGCTATCTGGAATACAGTGCTGGGTTATGTTTTGGCATATTGTTCTAGTCCCAATGATCGCCATGAATGATAATAGTTATGTGTATATAATCACCGCCTTGTTGCCGTTATCCGCGTTAATGCTGGTAATTCAGGTTAATCCATACAATGCCCTGGTAGTTCAGGGAATACTGGGAGCTGTGGCGACATTGGTATTTGCCGTTTTGGGGGCGGCGGATGTGGCTTTGACTCAAGCATTAATGGGGACTTTGCTGGGGATTACGCTTTATGCGATCGCAGTGCGTTCTTCTCTGGTGATGCGTCTGGGTGTGCTTCAAGATGAGTCCTCTGAGTTAGAGGCAGCAGATGAAAATTCTCTAGCCGAAGATATAGCCACAGGCCATCTTGGGCCACTGATGGATAATTTCCGCACAATTTTTAGCAAATACTATATGCGTCTGGAGTTAGTCCCTTACACAAATATTCAAGCTTTGCACCGGGCGCTGATGGATAAAGAAGTCCATGCAACTTGTGTCCGGCGATCACAAGAACACAATGATCAAGACCTCGCAACCAGTGGAGAGGAAAAGCAACTCTATCACACCGAAACCAGGGTTCGACGCATTTATGACATTATGCAAACCGACCTTTTATTACCAGATACAATATTGACCTATGTAAATGTACCAGAATCAGGGGAGAAACATCTATGAAATGGGTCTACATTGCAGCCGGAATAGCGCTTTACATGATATTTCTGATCATGCCCAATCGAACACCGGATTTATCGGATATCTCTATCGTCAAATCGGTTGTACAAGATAGTGGAGTACCTAATGCAGTTACGGGTATCATTCTCAGGAATCGGCTGTATGACACTATTTTTGAAGTAGTAGTATTTACCATCGCGGTTATGGGTGCGCGTTTTCTGCTGGCTGATGAAAGACCCTTCTGCACTATCTATCAGTTTACAGATGAACCATCCATGATTTTGGCGCGTCTGGGAGCGACTATTTGCTCATTGGTAGGTATCGAGCTGGCGATTAGGGGTCATCTGAGTCCGGGCGGTGGTTTTGCGGCTGGGGTAGCGGGTGGTACGGCTATCGGACTGATTGCAATTACCTCATCATCGGAGTGGATGCAGGCGATTTACACGCGCTGGAATGCCGCTAGATGGGAAAAGGTTTCAGTACTGATTTTTATTGTACTGGCGGTGATAACTTTGGCAGGATTTGAGTTACCCCACGGAGATTTGGGCGCACTTGTCAGTGGTGGTGTGATACCTTTGCTGAATATCTTAGTTGCAGTCAAAGTGGCGTTGGGGTCGTGGTCGGTGATGTTAGTTTTTATTCATTATCGCGGATTGTTGTGAGAGATGAAATTTTATCATGATCGAATTAATTCGGTCATTCGCTGACAAGCGATCGCATACTCTTGGGGGAGGGCGATCGCCTTTCTTCTGCCCCTAATTACAGTTAAATTTTATACTTATTAAGCAAATATTATATTTAACTAGATAGACTGTTCGTGATCACAGTCAAAAGAATTAGAACAAGTAACTTGATACATGGTTAGTTTTCATACAGTCCATTTCATGCAATAATTAAGAATATTTCTTATTTAAATAACTGGTTAAAGAGCTAATCTGAAAAAGAATGTAGAGACGTTCCATGAAACGTCTCTACAAGGTTTCTAGAAACCGCATATTTAATTTTTACCAGATGTCTATTGTATAGTTTTGTCTTTCGGGTAACTTCCAAGCAGCGCCTTAGCCCTATTCATATATCAACTT
Organism: Anabaena sp. CCY 0017; assembly: GCF_963920885.1. Taxonomy (NCBI): domain Bacteria; kingdom Bacillati; phylum Cyanobacteriota; class Cyanophyceae; order Nostocales; family Nostocaceae; genus Anabaena; species Anabaena sp. CCY 0017. The sequence continues at coordinate 91,188 of NZ_CAWUDG010000012.1, forward strand.
GACAATGAGATAAATTATCATTAAACCATGACCAAAATTCTTACAGATACAGACTGGCAAGAACTCAAGGCAGAAAGTCAGCAAAAGGGTATACTTTCCATTCAAACAAAGGGAGTTGAAACTATCCGCCAAGGAAAGATTCTCGATGTCTGTCATATTCGTGACTGCTGGACAAAGTTACGCAGTGGATTATCTATTTTAATCAACCAACTAGAGTTTACTGATGACCTTGTGTGGATGAGAGATAGTTTCGATGAATCTCAATTTGGGTTAAGTTTTTTTCTCTCAGGAAAAGTGAGAATTGAACGCCACGGTTTAACTGACGAGACTGATGAATCAGTAGGCAGATATTATTCAGAATGTAACTGCGACATCAAAGAAACTGAGTATTGGAAAGCCGGAGAGAAGTATTCCCGAATTTATCTAAAAATCGAACCGCAGGAATTTTTCTCAAGTTTTGGCGACGAAGACTTAGAACAGATCCCAATTTCTCTGCGTCAAGCCTTAATGGGCGATAAATTACAGCCTTATTACCAGCAAGGGGAAATCACACAGGAAATGTGGGTTGTATTATCTCATATTCTTCAGTGTCCCCATCAAGGATATCTGAAGCAGATGTATCTAGAAAGTAAGGCTGTGGAATTGATTACCCTTCATTGTCAGCAATTCCAAGAGCAGAATATTTCTAATTATCGCTCTCCACCAAGGGATTTGAGTGATGTGGAAAAAATTTACCAAGCTAAAGAAATTTTACTAGATAATTTAGAAAATCCACCCAGCCTGATGGAGTTAGCACGGCAAGTAGGGTTAAATGACTTCAAATTGAAGCGTGGGTTTCGTCAAGTTTTCGGCACATCTGCATTTAAATATTTGCACGACTATCGCCTAGAAAAAGCCAAACAACTTTTAGTATTAGGAGAAATGAACGTTGAAGAAGTGGCATTTAGGGTAGGTTTTGACAGTCGCAGTTATTTTGCCTCCGCTTTCCGCAAAAAGTTCGGCTTAAATCCCAAACAATACTTTCAGTATCAGAAAAATCCGTCTAGCGTTCAAAAAAAATCCGTCTAGCGTTCAAAATCAAAATCCGCATCCCATATTATACATACACTGCCAGTTTAGTTAGGAAGATTTCTTAATACTGCCAAGTGGTGTCAGGGAGTGTAGGTAAATAAATGAAGTTAGATAAATTGTTTCAAAGTCTGTTGCTGACGGGTGCAGTTGTGGTTTTGATTGGCACTCCTGCTAGAAGTGAGGTAAATCAAGGCGAATCTTCTACGGCGAGGGTAGGAGAATCTATATTCAAGGACACCCTGGGAGTCAGAAACAGTAAATCTCCAGTATTGACTGCTAGTCATAGGAAGCACCGAGATTTTCCGTCTCAAGTTGCAAGTTCTTTGCAAAGAGCGAAGTCAGAGAAATCAAACAGAAAGATTCTTCAACTGAATGAGATTTCGCAGGTTTCCCAGAGTGCAGAATTACTTGTACAGTCGCCAGCATCTTCAGAGGTAATACAGGTGACGGGGGTGCAAGCTAATCCCACTGATAACGGTGTGGAGGTGATATTACAGACGACTCAAGGCGAACAACTGCAAATTACTAATAGTAGTGCTGAGAATAACTTTATCGCTGATATTCCCAATGCTCAATTACGTTTACCCAGTGGCGATGGGTTTACATTCCGTTCCCAAAACCCAATTGAGGGGATTACACAGATAACGGTTACTAATGTTGATGCTAATACTATTCGGGTGACAGTGGCGGGTGAAACAGGATTGCCAACGGTTGAGTTATTTGACAGTAACGAAGGGTTGATTTTTGGTTTCACACCTGCTGCAACTGCAATGCAGCCTGAAATAGAGCAGCCGACAAGTGAAACACCACAAGAGGAACCATCAGCGCAGGGTGATGAGCCGATTGAATTGATAGTGACCGGACAGCAGGATACGGGGTATCGTGTAACCGATGCGACCTCTGGCACACGATTAGATGTTTCACTCCTGGAAACACCTGCTTCTATTGGGGTGATTCCCAGGGAATTGATTGAAGATATCGCTCCCAAGCGTGGAGAAGATTTGATTCCCTTTGTTCCTGGCGTTACTAGAGGAACGGGAGGAGGCGATATCCAAGGAGGAAATATTCCCGAATTCACAATTCGTGGCTTTAGCGTTGCGCGACAAACTTACATCAATGGTTTGCGAGACAGTCAACGTTTTGTTGTACGGGATTTGGCAAACATTGATCGCATTGAAATTCTTAAAGGACTATCTTCCTTACTCTACGGCACAGGCACACCGGGAGGTTTAGTCAATTATGTCACCAAGAAGCCACAAGCAATACCAAGTAACACTGTTACCTTTCAAGCAGGCAGTTTTAACTCTTACCGTGGAGAAGTGGATTTTACAGGGCCACTTAATTCTGATCAGACGCTACTTTACCGTCTCGTAGCTGCGGTACAGGAAGCAGACTCTTTTTATGCCAATGTTGAGGATAATCGCCTCCTAGTTGCTCCTTCGATTACTTGGTTGCCCGGTAACGGTAGTTCTTTAACGGTTGAAACAGAGTATTATCAGCAACGACAAAATTTTAATTCCGGGATCAAATTTTTTAACAATGAATTTCTTTACGATCGCAGTTATGTTGATCCGCGCGATCGCAGTCAGCGTGATAATTATCGTGTGAGTGCTTATTTTGAGCAGCCTTTAAGCAAGAACTGGTCACTCAGTTTAAACGGTCAATACTTAGACATTTACCGAGATTCATTTACTCTTTCTGCCTTTCGATTTAACGGAGATACACTTGAGTACCTCTACAGAAATCCACTTACTGATAGCTACACTCAATTCAACTTACGAAGTGAGGTAAGAGGTAATTTCAAAATAGGAGCATCTGAACACAAATTATTGGCAGGCTTTGAATATAGCAGATTCCGCTCAGATTTCACTGGAAATAGTAGAAATATCTTCTTCGGTAATATTGATGTTTTTAATCCTACCTTTGGTGAATCATTGCCAACTGATTTGGCTCCTAGTAGGTCAATTTTTAGTAATACAGATTATGGCGTATACATCCAGGACTTTATCACGCTGGGAAGGTTTCGCATCTTAGCTGGTCTACGTTACGGCTGGTTTGATGCAGAGTTTAATAATGAAAACACTCAAAAAACAACTTTCCTTTCTCCGACACTGGGGTTAGTTTATAACCTCACGGATTCTGCATCAGTCTATGCTAGTTTTAGCCAATCGGCAGAACCACAATTTGGCAATCTAGCAGGTGGTGGATTCGTGGATCCTAAATCTGCAACTCAGTATGAAATCGGTGCCAAGGCAAACTTTCTCAATGACAGACTCAGTGTGACTGCGGCTCTCTTCGACCTAACTCAAACCAATGTTGCAGAGACTGACCCTAACAATCCTGATTTTAGTATTCTGGTTGGTGAGGTTCGCAGTCGCGGCTTGGAACTGCAAATGGCAGGTAAGGTGACAGATAACTTCAGCCTAATTGCTGCCTACACATTACTAGATGCAGAAGTGACAAAAAATACAACTGGATTGCAAGGTAACAACTTTGTGAACTCTCCATCCAATAGTTTTGGCTTGTATGCTAAGTATGATTTTACGCAACCTGGGTTGAGAGGACTTAGCTTGAACAGTGGTCTAGTCTACGTGGGTGACAGACAGGGCGATAATGCTAATTCTTTTGATGTTCCTAGCTATGTGCGTGTAGATTTGGGAGCTTCATATCAGCTGGAAAATCTGACATTTCGCTTGGGAATTGAGAACCTATTTGACACGAGATATGTTGCTTCTACTGTGAATGCGGCTAATGTGTCTCAAGGCTCACCCTTTGCAATTACTAGTTCAATTTCATACCGATTTTAACTTGATAATTTAGCTTTTAAGTCTAAAGTAGGGGATGTGGAGGAAGATTAATGTATTCAATCAACATGATCATAAGTGATGAATCAGTACAATCTTCTCTTTCCTAAATTATCAGGTTGCTCAAATATACCAATGAGGATGTTAAAAATAAGTTTTTCTCGCAATGAAAATATTCTTACATCGCCTGACTTATCTAGTATTTTTAGGTGTCTTAACCTGCTTACTTGTTTCAGCTTGTAGTAAAAATGTCAATCAGAGTGCTACAAGCTCGAAGCAGTTATTGCCAGAATGCCGAGTAGTGCAGCACGGAATGGGGGAAACTTGTGTTCCTAACAATCCTCAGCGTCTTGTAGTATTGGATGAAGCCTCTTTAGGGAATGCGATCGCCCTTGGTATTCAACCCGTTGGCAGCACTCTCCAACATGACAATAAATTTCCTGCTTACCTAAAGGATAAGACTACCGATATAAAACCATTAAGAAACGCACAACCCAGCATAGAAGGTATAACGCTGCTTCAACCGGACATAATCATCAGTTGGAAAAATCGTCATGAATCAATTTATTCTCAGCTATCAAACATTGCTCCTACAGCCTTATACGATTGGCTAGGCAACAACATAAAGCAGGATAATTGGAAAGAGTATTTTAACTTTATGGCTGAGGTATTAAACAGAAAGGAAATTGGACAGCAGGTTTGGCAACACTATAATCAGCGCATTGAGCAACTGAAGATGGCATTAGGCGATCGCTACAAAAACAAAACGATTTCTTTTGTCATTTTTTGCTGTGGCGGTATATATAGTGAAACAGAAAACTCATTTATTGGCGATGTATTAAGAGATGCGGGACTGCAACGCCCAGAATCACAAGGTTTCAACCCAAAAGGTGCTATTAACTTCTCTGAAGAAACTCTAGAAATGGCTGATGGCGATGTGATGTTTGTCGTTGCTCATGGCGGTAATGAAACTGGTGAGCGTGACTTAAGTATTCTTCAGAAGAAACCGCTTTGGCAAACCCTGAAAGCAGTTCAACAAAATCGTGTTTATTATGTAGACCCTATAATCTGGAGAGCGCGAACTCCCCTTGCTGCCGAAGCTGTAATAGATGACTTGTATAAATATCTTGTCAATACACCTTAAATCCATGTCCAAACACACGTTATTCTTCTGCAAATCTTGTCACTGTTTATCTGAAGAATGAGCAGAAAATTAAATGTGCGACACTACAAATTACTTGATCAACTCAACACTTTATTGGTATCAAGTCGCCGCCAAATCAAAACAGCAAAACCGTGATCACTGATAACTGATAACTGTTCACTGATGTGCCTCTAGCCAAGCCTGCAAATCAGCCACATTGGTAAAATCAAGCAAAGCTTCACCTAAATCTTCCAACATTGGCAAAGGCAAACCCGAAACCAAAGAACGCACCTCCTGGGGTAGTTCTCCAAACCGCTTCCTCAAAAGTCGAGTAACCAAATTAACAGCCTCTTCTTGCCGTCCTTGCTCTCGTCCTTCCTGCTTAATTTCCCGATAAACTCTCGTTTCCTTTAGTGTAATATCTAACATTGCTTCTACCTCCACTCTACTCAGTTGATCAAACCGATAAGTCATGATTGTTGTAACTATCTCAATTATCGCACGACTACTTGGTGGCGATAACTCAGCGCGAGTTCGACTTAACAAATACCGGGCTTGTTCTGGGGCTTCTTCCTCGTTGACAGTAGTTAATACCATCGCGGCCACCCACAAAGGCAAAGAACGAATGTCTCCTAACTCATCCAAATACACCCGATGCACTTGGTTTCCGTTAAGTAAACTTCTATGAGGATAAATATCACTTTGTTCGGTACTACGCGACGGATAAATAATTACTGCTTGCCAATCACTAAATCTGTCACGATTACGGTAAAAATATAATGATGATTCTGCAAATACCCGCTCATAAAGCTTTTCGTCCTTTTGGAACTGTACTTCACAAAAATACACCACACCTGGACTTGCATTTTCAGGTGGTAGAAACACCCCATCAATTTCAAACTTAGGTTCTTTGACAGCCACCGAGTCAAACCGATATACATCAGCATTCTCTGGGGGATTTGTCAATAGTTCAAACAGTAAACTAGGAGATTGTTGAAATAGTTTATAAAAAATCGAATCACGCCGCATGAAGCATTCCAGTGAATAGTTAAGCCTATCCAATATCTAACCATATTTTCCTTAATATTGCTATTCAATTACCACTAAACCAATGCCCAAACATACGTTACTCGTTTGCAAATCCTGCCACCGTTCCCCTGAAAAAAGACCAGAAAATCCACCTTTTGATGGCAATATTTTACTTGATCAACTAAACACTTTATGCAATGAAAAATTCCCAGATAATCAAGTAGAAATTCAACCAGTGGGATGTTTATGGGCGTGCAATCATGGCTGTGTTGTGTCTGTCGTCAGTCCAGATAAATCCACCTATCTCTTCGTCAATCTCACCCCCGGAGAAAGTGCCACAGCCTTACTAGATTTTATGCAACTGTATATCAAAAGTGAAAAAGGAAATGTAGTTTGGAAACAAGTTCCGGAACTGTTACAGTCTACTATTTTCGCCCAAATTCCCCCACAAAATAATTCGTAGTTTGATTAAATTCCCATATTTTCAATCATTTTAAAGTTATTTTTGCTCAATCACAATGAAATCTTCTTCTATTTCTAAAGAACATCCCCTCTTCCGGTTTTTACACTACGTTAAAAACTACCGATCTCAAGTGTGGACTGCGGCAAGTTTTACTATCCTCAATACCATCTTTGACCTCGCCCCAGCCTATTTAATTGGGGTAGTTATAGATATTGTTGCAGAACAAGAAAATTCCATAATTGCCCAATTTGGTATTACTAATACCATTGGACAACTGGCAATTTTATCATTATTAACATTACTAATTTGGACTTTAGAATCATTATCTGAATTTATCTATGATCGCCTGTGGCGAAATCTCGCCCAAACTATGGAACATGAGTTACGTCTTGATGCCTATAGCCATTTACAAGAATTAGAATTAAGCTACTTTGAAGAACGCTCTACAGGCACGTTCTTATCAATACTAAATGACGATATCAATCAATTAGAAAGGTTTCTTGATTCGGGTGCAGCTAGTATTTTGCGCTTTATCACCACAGTTTTATTTGTAGGTGGTTCATTTGTGATTATCGCCCCCAATGTCGCTTGGTTGGCAATATTACCTACACCTTTCATTTTTTGGGGTTCGTTAGCATTCCAAAAACGACTCGCTCCCCTCTATACAGATGTGCGCGATAAAGCCGGATTTATTAATAGTCGTTTAGCTAATAATCTCTCAGGAATTGCCACAATTAAAAGCTTTACTGCTGAAACCTACGAAAGAGAACGTGTGTTAGTTGAAAGTGAAGCTTATCGCTGGAGTAATGGTCATGCGATCGCACTTTCGGCTGCTTTTTATCCAGCTATTCGCTTTGTGGTAGTTACAGGTTTCATCGCTACGCTGTTTTTTGGTGGGGTTGCGGTGGCGAATAATCAGTTAACTGTGGGAACCTACGGTTTTATGGTGTTCATTGTCCAACGACTACTTTGGCCATTTGCCAGTTTGAGTCAAATTATGGATCAATATCAACGGGCGATCGCATCTATTAATCGAGTCATGGGATTATTAGATACGCCGATAACTATCCCCACAGGAAACGGTTCTTTACTAGCAGTACGCGGTGAAGTGCATCTGGACAATATTACCTTTGCTTACAACGGACGTACCAATGTTCTGAAAAACTTATCACTGCACATTCCCCCAGGAGCAAATATTGGTATTGTCGGTGCAACGGGTTCTGGTAAAAGTACCTTAGTTAAACTACTACTACGCTTTTACGAAATCCAAGGCGGACAAATCCTCGTTGATAATATCGATATTCGGGAGTTACAACTGGGGGAACTGCGGCGCTGTATCGGTTGGGTGAGTCAGGATGTGTTTTTATTTCACGGTACGGTGGCGGAGAATATTGCTTATGGTAGTTTTGATGCTACTGAGTCAGAAATTATTCATGCTGCGAAATTAGCTGAGGCTCACGAATTTATCCTGCAACTACCCCAAGGATACGATACTATTGTCGGCGAAAGAGGTCAAAAGCTTTCAGGTGGACAAAGACAACGAATTGCCATAGCGCGTGCTATTCTCAAAGACCCAGCAATTTTGATTTTGGATGAAGCGACATCTGCGGTAGATAATGAGACGGAAGCGGCAATTCAACGCTCTTTAGATAAGATTACTGTAAATCGGACTACGATCGCGATCGCCCATCGTTTATCGACAATTCGCCATAGTCATTGTATTTATGTTATGGCTCATGGTCAAATTGTCGAACAGGGTAAGCACGAGGACTTAATAGAACTTAATGGAATTTATACCAGTTTGTGGAACGTACAGTCTGGATACGTTCCTACTCATACTTTCGAGGATAATCTGCTGTTCGGGGATTAAGCAACGGAAAACCCAACCTATTGGGTTTTGTACCATTACTCCGCAACGCTGACGCGAACAACCCAAGCTATGAATTCAAGGATTTTTCGATTTGGCAAAGGTATTGATAGATTACAATACATTTGTACATTAAACATATTGAAAATAAAACAATTACTTTAAAACGACAAAAGAAAATCAAGTTACCAGATGCAATAATTGCGGCAACAGCTATATGTCAGGAAGCTATTTTATTGACTCGCAATGTCGATGATTTTAAAGGTTTTCCAGAGTTATTATTAGAGAACCCTTTCTGCGATTATAGCGGTTCTCGGTTGAGTGAGATACAAGAACCCCACCCCCAACCCCCTCCCCGCAAGCGAGGAGGGGGCTATGATGTATTTCATTCAAGTGCATACCGCTATAATAAAGCTTCTTATTAATTCAAGAAGTTGAACGCTCGGTGAATACTAGGTTATGGCGTAGCTTATTATGCAATTTAGTGGTAAATTTATTGATAATAAGTTGCACTTAGCCCACTCCAGCATGACACTCATCCTCAGCGAATCAGACCTTGATGAACTGTGCCAAGAGGCTCCTCAACCCCAGGTGCAGAATCTCCTACTTGATAGCTTTGAGGAGCTTGAGGGCGTGCCGGAAATCCTGGGACGGGGCTATAATCGCAGCATGAAGCTATCGCCTGGGGTGTGGTTGAATTTATCAGATTGCGAATATCACCAGGACTTGATGGTGAAAACACCTGTTCATGAGCATCCGATTCAGTTCACAATTTTTCTATCAGGCTTGCTTTACTTTGATAATGTTCATCCTAATATGGGTGGAACCCATTGCTACTTTTCTGGTAGTGGAATTTCGCCTGGCTACATTGAAAAGTATCGCGCTGGAGAGCGTTTAACTTTGGTGAATGTAGAGATTTCCCCAGAAGTGCTAGACCCGTTTTTGCAGGAGGATGGGCAATATAGCTCTGATATCCAGAAATTACTGTTTAAAGGGGAAGACTGTAAAACCTCATTTTATCCCAAAGTGACACCAACAATGCGATCGCTTGCTCAACAAATGTGGAATCCGCCCTATCGCGGTACTGCAAAGCGGATGTATCTGCAAGGGAAGGTATTTGAGTTAGTAGCGATGCACCTGGATTTGATTGCGGCAGAGCAACAACCAATTTATGAATTACCAGGTTTCAAAGCTGATACCATTGCCCGTATTCACCACGCTAAAGAAATTTTGACCACACAACTTGAGTATCCGCCATCCCTGTGTGAACTAGCGCAGCAAGTGGGAGTTAGTGTTCGCACCCTCCAGAGAGGTTTTTCAGCACTTTTTAACACAACTGTCATGGGTTATTTGACACAGCAACGGCTGGAGAATGCCCAAAGATTGTTGCGTCAAGGCGATCATAAAGTGGTAGAAGTGGCAAATTTAGTAGGCTATGGACATTTGGGCAACTTTGCAGCAGCCTTCAAACGGCAGTATGGTATCACACCTAGTCAGTGTTTGGCAGGGAAAAAAGCAGTTTTTGGATCATAAAATGGCATTTTTTAGATAGACACACCCCAATCAAGTTCTCTACACTACACCTCATAGCTAACAAAAATAATTAGCAACAAAAGCTTTGATTGCTGTGTGAGGAACTATGAGGAGTTGGTGTTTATCTGTTCGTCTATCTTTTTTAATCAGTCTTTCGGGATGTTTGAGTATTGTTGCAGTTTCATCGGTATGGGCTGGTGAGAAACAGCAAGATGTAGACATACAAAATCAAACAAGTTCTCAAATTCGCCAATTGAGCGAAATAGAACTACCCACGACTAACGCTCAACTGCTAGTGCAGTCACCAACTCCCAGCAATCCCCCTGTTGTTCCGGGAAGTATTGTCACAATTACGGGTGTGAAAGCAAATCCCACCGATAAAGGGGTGGAGGTGATTTTAGAGACAACCCTTGGTGAACAACTGCAAGTGATAAATCGCAGTGCTGAGAATAACTTTATTGCAGATATTCCCAATGCTCAATTGCGTTTATCCAGTGGTGAGGCGTTTACATTTCGTTCGGAAAAACCAGTTGAGGGAATTACGGAAATTACAGTCACAAATATTGATGCAAATACTGTGCGAGTGGCGGTGGTAGGTGAGAATGCTTTACCCACAGTTGAGTTATTTGATGATGATGCAGGGCTGGTTTTGGCGGTAGCATCTACAGCAACGGCGATACAGCCTCCAGAAACACCGCAAGCTCAAGAGGAACCAGCAGCGCAGGAGGATGAGCCGATTGAGTTGGTAGTGACGGGGGAACGGGATAGTTATCGCGTACCGAATGCCAGTACAGCAACGAGAACCGATACCCCACTACGAGATATTCCCCAATCAATTCAGGTTGTACCGCGACAGGTGATTGAAGATCGAGGTATCCAGAGGCAAACTCAAGCATTAGAGACAATTAGTGGTTTGGTTGAGGGTGGTGACAATTCAGGATTTATTCCCGGAGCAACTGACATTGCTATTCGAGGGTTTTCTACCAGAAGAAGTGGAAATTTTCGGGATGGTTTGCAAAGTGATAATAGCAGCAGCTTTACTCCAATTGGAGCGATCGAGCAGATAGAGGTGCTAAAAGGACCAGCATCTGTATTATTTGGAGCATTAGAACCAGGTGGAGTAATTAACTTTGTAACTAAAAAACCCTTGTCTGAACCTTACTACAAAATTGGATTTGAAGTAGGCAACTATGGATTTTATCAACCCAGCATTGACTTATCAGGACCTCTTAATGAGGACAAAACTGTCCTATACCGCCTAATTGCTGCCTACGGAGGTGGAGGTGATTTCAAAGACTTCACGTTTACTCAAAAATACATAGCAAGCATTACGCCTTCAATTTCATTTAAATTAGGCGATCGCACAAACCTAAATCTTTTTTATGAATATGGAAAGAGTGCTTCAAACCCTACTTATGAACCTCTCAGGAGTGATGACAGTTTAATACCTAGAAATGTTACACCTTACTACTTTGGAGGGATAGAGACTGCAAGTCAAAGGTTTGGTTATACCCTTAATCACGCATTTAATGACGATTGGCAACTTCGTAATAGTTTCACAACTGGTTTTTCCACAACCGATAACAGGTCATTAGAATACGGGAATTTGTTGAATGATCGCTTCCTTACAGATTACTTTGACTTTGATTTTGTTCAGTCAATTGATAAATATCTTGGGGTTATTGATGTAGTTGGGAACTTTAAGACTGGCTCAGTATCTCATCAACTTGTCGTTGGCTTTGATTTTAATCGCGAAGTCAACTACTTTGGATTTGCTGGCAATTCAGTTGATTTACCACCGCTAGATATCCTTAATCCAAACTATCGGATTTCATTCCCAGTAGCTCCATTAGCTTCATTCACAGACTTTGGCATTAACCAGTCCTATGGATTTTACCTTCAAGATCAAATCTCATTCACCGATAACCTAAAAATGTTGATTGGGGGGCGTTACGATTGGATTACCAATGAAGGTGGAGCGATTGATGGTGATAAGACAATTCAAAACGACGGAGCTTTTAGCCCTCGAATTGGCTTAGTCTATCAGCCCAGTAAGACTGTTTCACTTTATACGAGCTACAGTCAATCATTCCGTCCATCAATCGGGCGTAATCCAGATAACAAACCGTTTGAACCAACAAGAGGAACTCAATACGAAGTTGGGGTCAAGGCTGATTTTCTCGATGGCAGACTCTCAGCGACGCTAGCAGCTTACAATCTCACCAGAACAAATGTGCTAACTTCCAATCCTGATCCTGACCTTGCTAGACAAGGCTTTCAGGTGCAAGTTGGAGAGCAGCGCAGCCGTGGAATTGAGTTAGATGTTACAGGTGAAATTTTGCCAGGTTGGAATGTTGTTGCTTCCTATGCTCTCACAGATGCAGAGGTTACTAGAGATAATGCTATTCCTTCTGTAGTTGGAAGTCGTCTTACTAACATACCACTAAATCAAGCAAGTCTTTGGACGACTTACTTCATTCAAACAGGAGATTTGCAAGGGCTAGGATTTGGCTTGGGATTATTTTATGTGGGTGAGCGTCAAGCCAATCTAGAAAACTCATCTCAAGTCAGTGATTATCTCCGCACAGATGCGGCAATCTACTATCGTAGAGACAATTTCAATGCAGCAATCAATGTTCGTAACCTCTTCAACACTGATTATGTTGGTTCCGCTAATTTCGGCACACTCTTTGTCAATAGAGGAAACCCACTGACCATTGTTGGCTCCGTTAGTTGGGAGTTTTAATTAGCGTTTTGTGCTACTTATTCGATAACTGGCACAAATTTCATAGAGTTTAATGCTGTGGAAAACTAGCCCAATGAATGTGAAGAAATACCTGATGAATTATGTGGTAATGAAGCCATTGCTATTAATAGCTTTATCCGTTCTTTTGGTTACAGCTTGCAACAGTTCAAAGATGCAAATGAGCAATATTTCAACGGAACACGCAACGAATATCTCAATACCTTGCCGAGTTGTAAAACACTCAATTGGGGAAGCCTGCGTTCCCAATAATCCTAAACGGTTAATTGTTATTTCCCACCGTGCTTTGCTAAGTCATGCACTCACTCTAGGTGTTAAACCCATTGGTAGTAATGCTAATACACTTGAGGATCTTAAAGGAAAATATTTGCGTGAACAATCCTTTTTAGGCGAAAAAGTAGAGGGAATTCAGCAGGTAGGACTACCAGACAACCCTAATTTGGAGAAAATCTTGCTGCTTAAGCCTGATTTAATTTTGGCTTGGGAAGCTTCTAAAACAATATATCCTTTACTTTCTCAAATCGCACCTACGGTACTCATTCCTTTTGATATGCCCGACTGGAAAGACCATTTTAATTTGGTGGCTGAAATACTAGGGAAAGAAGCAGTAGCGCAGCAAGCCTGGGAACAATATTATAAGAGAATTGAAGAACTCAAAGCAGCATTAGGCGATCGTTATGAAAATCGAACCATTTCGGTTGCTAGTACTTCTCCTTCCAACAATTATGTTTTAGTCAAAAATTCATTTTCGGGTTCCATTCTTGATGATGTTGGACTGCAACGCCCAGCAGCACAGGATGTTATTAACCCTGATCGTGGAATTTTTAATATCTCTGAGGAAAGGCTGGATATACTAGATGGCGATTTTTTGTTTCTTCTATACACTTACGATTATGGAGAAATGGAGACTTATCAGAGATTAAAGAAAAAGCCCATTTGGAAGCAGCTAAAAGCTGTTAAGAATAATCAGGTTTTTCTCGTCGATTTTTGGACATGGACATGGAATGATCCGTCTGCTGCTAATGCTGTGATTGATGACCTCTACAAATACCTCGTCAACACACCTTAAACTGATTTCCCAACACCCGATCGCCTGCCTTTATGTCTATTCTGACTTCAAACAGTACACAGTCATCCTGGGAGCAAATCTCGACTGCGATCGCTTTGATATCAACTACCTTACCTGAGCCGTGGGGCGAAGCTTGCGCGACGTAAGTCGTTCGCCATCTACAGAAGGTTGGGTGAAACGTAGTGAAACCGAACAAAACTAACTGATAAAACTCATAGCTCCCATGATAACAAACCTACAAAAATGATTGCAAGTACTCAACAGTATTTGAACTTTTAATCGCTTGCTTAACTACTTGCAATTTCTGCAAATCACTAATTTGGAAGATAGTCAGCATTAATTCTAAACCATCTAAACCAAACTTCATTTCCAATGTTTTTGATAACCGCTACAAATACCTCTTCAATACTTTTTAAGTCAAACAATGGTATCGTATTATTATATTATTTAGGCATGAAGAGGGGGTATAATATCACTAAGCTGAAAAATACTTGACTTATGCTAATTCAAAAGATTGTTCAAGAACTGCAAGATATACCTGAAGATAAACTAGCAGAACTTTATAACCTAATTCATTATTTTCGACTAGGTTTAAATCAGGAACGCACACAACCCCGCACCCCTGGTTTATTGAAAGGGCAACTTGGTGATGCTTTCTTTGAACCACTCCCAGAAGAGGAACTCCAACAATGGGAATGAGCTACCTTCTTGACACCCATATCTTTCTATGGTGGCTCTTTGACGATCCAAAGCTCCACACTGACTGCCGAGAAATCATTCGCAACCCAGTAAATCGCATCATTGTTAGCAGTGCTTCCGCTTGGGAAATTGCCACCAAATACCGCATCGGCAAACTACCCGAAGCCAAACAACTGGTTGAACAATATTCGCAAATACTGCATCAGGCTAAATTTATCGAACTTGCCATAACTACAGATCATGCCCTTAGAGCAGGAAGCTTACCAATTGCCCACCGAGATCCTTTTGACCGCATGATAATGGCTCAAGCTGAACTCGAAAGCTGGCCTGTTATCACCTATGACAGAGCCTTCCAGACTGGACTGATTGAGGTAATTGGCGACCTCAAGTAAAATCTACTCCCAGCACAAGTACGATTGGGTGGCAAGGAGTTGACGCACAACTAACTTCCGTACCAGATTAAGATAGACAGTTAGTGCGATCGCGTGGACAAGCGTAGGTTGAGGAGCCACTGCGTTGCGGTAGTTCCTCCGTTGTAGCAAATGGCGTTGAAACGTAGTGTAACCTCACAAAACTGATCAAGCAAACCAATAAACTTTCAACTACCGTAACTTAAGTTAATAATTTATCTGCGATATGTGGGCAACAACAATGCAACGCTTTACCCATTTATCGGGACAAGACTAATAATTTTTTTACTACTGATATCGGAAGATTTTGCCATGTCTAATTAATTGCAAAAAATAAATTTTGATCAAAAATTTTAGTTTTTAAATTTTAGTTTTTAGTTCACTCCTCTTATGAACCTGTCCATCAATATGTCAAAACCTGCTGCTCACCCCCTACCGCGTTTACTGCGCTATGCCAAACCCTATCAACCTCAAATTTGGGGTGCAGTTCTTTATTCGATTCTGCGTACTCTATTAGACCTAGCACCACCTTATCTCATCGGTATTGCCGTAGATGTGGTAGTCGAACGAGAAACTTCTTTAATTGCGCGGTTTGGTATTCAAAATCCCCTGAATCAGTTATTAGTATTGTCTATGCTGACGATCGCCACTTGGGGTTTAGAATCCCTCAGCCAATATGCAGCCGACAAAATTTGGCGTAATTTAGCACAAACCCTACAACACGAATTACGAGTTGATACTTACAACCACTTACAAGAACTAGAACTTGCTTACTTTGAAGACCGCAGCATGGGTATCCTGCTATCTATTCTCAATGATGACATCAACCAGCTTGAGGGCTTTTTCAACTCTGGCGCTCAGAACCTCATCGGCTTTTTCACGCGAGTATCTGCGGTGGGGATGAGCTTTTTGCTTTTGGCTCCCGGTATTGGGTGGCTGGCGATGTTACCCATCCCGTTTATCCTCTGGGGAACGTTCACCTTTCAATCCCGGTTAGCTCCCCGCTATGATACAGTACGCGATCGCGCCGGAATTATCAGCGATCGCCTCGCTAACAACATTTCTGGTATTGCCACCATCAAAAGCTTTACGGCTGAAGCTTATGAAAGCGATCGCGTTTACCAAGAAAGTGAATCCTATCGTCGCAGTAACAAACAGGCGATCGCCTTGAGTGTGGCTTTTCAACCCGTGCTACGATTTTTGATTTTACTAGGGTTTGTGCTGACGCTGTATCTGGGTGGTCGGGAAGTGCTACAAGGTAGCCTGACTGTGGGTACTTATGGCTTTATGGTGTTTATTGTGCAAGATTTACTCTGGCCGTTCACTTTTCTCAGCGAAATCATGGACGAATATCAGCGAGCGATGGCTTCGGTGCGGCGTGTCATGGGTTTACTGGATACCTCTGTGACTATTCCCCACGGACAGCAATTATTACCGACAGGAACCGTCAAGGGTCAAGTACAATTTGATAATATTACCTTTGCCTACAACGAACGCAAAGATATACTCAAAAATTTATCTCTCCAGATTCCCGCCGGAGCCACAATCGGTATTGTGGGAGCAACGGGTTCTGGTAAAAGTACGTTAGTTAAACTTTTACTACGGTTTTATGAGGTACAAAGTGGACGTATTTTAATTGACGACATTGATATCCGCGACCTCAATTTATGCGATTTACGTCGTTGTATCGGTTGGGTGAGTCAGGATGTGTTTTTATTTCACGGTACGGTAGCTGAGAATATTGCTTATGGTAGTTTTGATGCAAGTCACGATGAAATTATTCATGCTGCCAAATTAGCTGAGGCTCACGAATTTATCCTGCAACTACCCCTTCAGTACGATACTATTGTCGGCGAACGGGGTCAGAAGCTTTCGGGTGGGCAAAGACAACGGATAGCGATCGCTCGTGCTATTCTCAAAGACCCAGCAATTTTAATTTTAGATGAAGCTACCTCTGCGGTGGATAATGAGACGGAAGCGGCTATTCAGAAATCTTTAGCTATCATTACCCAAAATCGGACTACGATAGCCATTGCCCATCGTCTATCTACAATTCGCCACAGTCATTGTATTTATGTCATGGCTCACGGTCAAATTGTCGAGCAGGGTCAGCATGAGGAATTGCTAGCGCTGAATGGAATTTATACAAATCTTTGGCGTGTACAGTCTGGAATTTGATATTTATGATTGATTTTGAACCCTGGGATCAGTTACTGCGTCAGTATGTTGACCAAGCCGGATGTGTAAATTATCTTGCCTGGAAACGAGAACAACCGCAAGCGATTTATCATTGGTTATCCAGCCAAAAACATCTGTCTTTGCCATCTAATTCTTCCACGACTGCACAATTAGCATTATGGATTAACCTCTACAACGCATTTACGATTTCAACAATTTTAGAACGATACCCAATTAAGTCAATTCGCCCGCAAATCTTAGGAATTCCCAACTGGCTGGCGTTTTTGTGGTTCTTCCAACGTCAAGCTTATGAACTTTTTGGTCAGCGTTACAGCCTCGCTCAAATCGAGAACCAAATTCTCCGAGACAAATTACAAGAGCCAAAAATTCATTTTGCCATAGTTTGCGCTTCCGTTGGTTGTCCTCTGCTGCGTCCGGGAGCTTATTTTCCTGAACAAGTCACTCAGCAGTTAGATGAAGATGCTCATCGTTTCATGAATAATCCTGAGAAAGTGCGCTATGATTCCCAAAATCAAATACTGTACTGTAACAAAATTCTTAAGTGGTATCGTCAGGACTTTTTAAAGGTTGCGCCCTCGGTTCCAGAATACATTGGCTTATACCTGAAAACAGATCCACCCTTAACCGCCTCAACACCAATTTCTTATTTGCACTATGACTGGAACCTGAATCAGCCGCATTGCTAAGTAAGTCGGCGCAAATAAACCCAATTATGTAACAGAATGTAAAACTCCCAAGAGCCTTGCGATTGCTTCATTCCACTTCGTTCCACTCGCAATGACATACATCGAAATTTTCACGCCGACTTACTTAAATCAGAGTATAAAATGCCCAAAATACCAAAATACCTTGCCTTTTCTCTATACCTTTGCGCCTAACGCACTTCGTGCTTCGCTTCGCTGATGCGCCTTTGCGTGACACAAATCCATATTCTCAATCAGCAACGCCAAATCAGCGAATATCTTGATAAAACCGCTTGAGATAAGTTGCTGAAACACCAATTCCCCACAAAAACCCGATGTAGAGATAAATTGCAGTGGCTTTCCAACTTCCCCATTTTGCCACACGACGATCAGAACTTTGGACAATACGGTTAACTTGATAAATTCTTCCCTTCTTGACAAGTTTGAGGCATAAATCCCCATCCTCCATAATTGGTAATGCTGGATCAAATCCGCCACAATCCCAAAAATCATGGCGACGACAAAATATCACCTGATCTCCAAATAACAGGCGTAATCCTTGAAAAAATAGGTAAGGTTTAAACAGCAGTGGGGCGTAATAGGTTTTGAGATAATTATGTAAAGATATCCCCCAGCGAGTCGTTTGAGAGCCTACCATTAAAGAAATAAAGCCCCCACAGGCAATATTTGGCTGGGCTAGAGTTTGGGAAATCACCTCGACTAAATCATCCGGAACACAAGTATCAGCATGGAGAAAGCAAACAATATCTCCAGTTGCGGCTAATGCGCCGTAATTCATTTGAATAGAACGCCCCGGTTCTGCACAGGAGAGAACTTGTACATTTACCACTCCCTGAGCGATCGCCAAAGTTTGATCACAGCTACCACCATCCACCACTAAAATTTCCCAAGCTGGAGGATTTAGCAAAGTCAGCTGGCGTAAAGTTCGCCCCAAGCTGGTTTGTTCATTTAAAGTCGGAATAACAATAGAAACATGAGACATTTATACAAGCAAAAATAATAAAATGCCCTTGTCAAGCATAACGCGAAAAAATTATCTCTCCGCGCCTCTGCGACTCTGCGTGAGCTTTCCATCTTGCAACAATTTTCCCCACATCGCATTATATGGATGAATACACTGTGTAACTTCCTCATTTTGAAACATGAGTCTTCCTTCATTTGCCCATTGAAAAAGACCACCACTCAAATTAAAAACACGGGTAAATCCTGCTTGCTGAAGCTGTTGGGCAATTGTGGCACTACGATAGCCAATTGAACAATACACAACTATAGGCGTGTCTTTTTCTACTTCTGATAATGCTTGCAAGTCAGGCGCAATCGGATCAATATGTACTGCTGATTTCAGATGACTTACTTCATATTCTGCTTGACTGCGGGCATCAATTACCAAAGGCTGTATTTTTGTAGAATCTAATAACCACTGAGCGAATTCTTTGGTGCTAATTTGGCCAATGTGCGGAAACTTTAGCCTGATTAGGAATTTGCAGAAATTCAGGGCAAGCGATGATCGCATAAAATTAATGTAGTGTCATACACATATAGCAGAGTGAACTTTTTTCTGGGTTGTGCAGTTTGGGCATATAAAGGTTGGATAGATGAACTCTATCCCCAAGGTACTCGTGCTGCGGAATTTCTTCACCTCTACAGCCGTCGCTTCACCACTGTAGAAGGTAACACTACATTTTATGCTGTGCCGAACCAAGAAACCATCGCTCGTTGGGCGAATGAAGTACCACCGGGTTTTGAATTTTGCCTCAAATTACCACGAGATATCACCCATAAAGGTTTACTGCAACCCTCTATACCCGGTGCTTTGCAATTTCTAGAGGTGACGAGTCCTCTAGGTAAGCATCTTGGCCCCGTCTTTGCTCAATTACCTCCCAGTTATAGCCCAGCATACCTTGATGATTTGACGGCTTTTTTGGAGGCTTGGCCGCGTACAGAAGCACCTTTAGCCGTAGAAGTTAGACATCGTGACTGGTTTAATGAACCTCATGTAAGTATTTTGACCAATCTTTTGGAAAAGTTAGGTGTGGGCAGAGTGTTGTTAGACTCCCGCCCGATCTACACTGGAGAAGATGATCCACAATTAAATTCAGAACGGCGTAAACCCCAATTGCCATTGCAATTTAGTGTAACAGCCCCTTTCATCCTGATTCGATTTATTTCTCACCCAAATTTATCAACGAATCAGCCTTTTATGGAAGAGTGGGTAACACAAATTCAGCAGTGGTTACAGGCGGGAAAACGAATTTATTTCTTTGTTCATTGTCCTATAGAAGAGCGATGGGCTACGCCCCGCCTTTGGCGATCGCCTGGAACAGCGCGTTACTTCCAAAAGCTATTGTCACAACATGGTACAGAAATTCCGCCTCTACCTTGGAATAAGCTTGATTATCCTCCCAATCAATTGAGTTTATGGTAGTCTTAGGAAAATGACATTTACTCTTATTTAAAAAAGAGTGATAATGGTTATTACAATGATTTTGTGACCAAACTCGACACACTCCCCCCTAATCAAAAAAAGGGGTAATACCCCTCTTGGCAAAAATAGCAAGAGGTGAACTACAACGCCTAAATTAAATTACCCAAAGATATTGAATGTTGATGTGTAATTGAGGCGATTGTGGTAAAACAAGCAGTTATATTAAAGGAGGTTAAGATGAGTCGTCTTATTTATGAAAAATCAGTTTCATATCAAGGATATCTCATCATTCCATTCGTTTTTGGCAAAGCGGATAACTACGAAATTTATTCGTATAAACTCTTGTCAGAAATTGGACGTGGAAGCAAATTTCATAAAGCCGATAATCCAGCCGAAATCTATGGCAATAGCATCAATAATATTGTTGATATTGCCCAAGAACATATTGACCAAAATTCAGAGTTTGTCAGTCAGGGAGATAGTTTCAAGTCTCGCTATGTATACGGCAATAACTTGATTATCGTCTTTCAAGAGGGGGATAAATATTTTTATGATCATTATCCCCCAGAACTGTTGAATAATATTGCCGCCCCCAAATTATTCAAGTCTGAATATGAGTGCTTGAATTGGATTCAGCAAGGACTCAGTGGACAATATATGCGGCAAAGAGCAAGTTGACTTTTTTTTTGAGTTGTTTGTCGTAGATTCGGCTAAGGCAACCAAAAATCAGGCAAAACCGATTTACCCAAGTCGCGCACACTTTGATTGAGCGATCGCGCCATTTGAATGTGCGCTTCGTCCTCTTCTACAGGTATAATCTGGGCAGGCTGACCCTGACCTAAATAGGAAACTGCTAAATTTGCGGCTTCTAAACCTGTGACATAAGCCTTCTCCTGAGACCAAGAACCGTGACGATTGACAATCCAATCACCACTCATAAAGACGTTCTCAAAACTGGTCTTAGCTGGCAACATATAACGATAGCTACCAGGGGCGAAGTGAGTCACTGCATTAGGTAAGCGAATTACACTGCTATCTATTACTTCAGCCTTGCCAAAGGCTGGGACACAAGTTGTTAAATAATCCTTGACTTTAGTAATGATGTCTGCGTCATTCATGCTGAGAAACTGATTGGCATGATAGAAATCAACTTCAATCACCGTTCCCGGCTCATTTTTGTACTCATCATGTAGAGCATTTAAATCAAAAAATGTCCATCCTGTGGTGTCATCAAAGCCAAAGCAAGCATTAGAAGGACGAGGAACCTCAATTTTGCGGTCAAACCATAAACGGGTGGCTAAAACGTCAATTGCCCCTAAATTACTTAAATTGCGGAACTCTTCCCGGCTTTGTAAACTGGGACTATTGGCAACAATTTTCTGCATCCCAGTGACACCAACGGCAAAAATTACCGCATCGGCATCAAATACTTCATCACCACAAACCACACCCTTGGCTTGATTTTGACTATCCACAATTAAGTCAGTTACACGCCTCTGGGGTAGAACTTTCGCGCCAGCTTTTTCTATTTTTTCCACCCAAGGACGAAATATTTTTTCTCCAACTGTTCCGCGACACCAAACCACATCAAAATCAGCTTGATGCGCCAGAATAAAAAAGTACAACATTCCTAACGTGGCGGCGGCTGAACATTGTTCACCTGGGGCAAATAAGCCCACTAATAACATTGGTTCAAAGGCTTCTTTGTAAAGTCGGGCGGAAACACCAAAATCTTTGAATAATTCACGGGCTGTGACAAAATCATAACGCCGCCAAGCCTCATCAGAATTATCAAAATCCACCACAGAATAAAGTAAAGGCAAAGCGCTGATGCGGTCGATTAAAGGTAATCGCTGAAACTGAGTATAAACAAAAGTACCCAGAGGCGAAGGTAATCGCGGTAAATCTTGAAAAATTGGTGATTCAACTTCCAACCCCGCAGGAGAATATTGGGCGGAACGAGTCCAGGTAGTAAAGGGATTTATTTCTAATTCATTAATTAGGGAAAAAATATTTCTGTAAGGATACCAAAAGCCGTGAATTCCCGCTTCTACAGATTTTCCGTCTGTGGTTTTCCAACCGGCGACTAATCCACCAGGGTAGGAACCAGCTTCCAAAAGTGTGACATCGTACCCTTGTTTTGCCAAATGGTAGGTTGCACCTAAACCAGCCCAACCAGCACCAACAACCACCACCCGTTTTGCTTGCAACCCGACTGTCATAACAATCTCCAAAAATTAACCCACATTCCGTCCTTTCTTGTACAGACGCGATTCATCGCGTCTCCACCCTCAAGATTGGGCTGGTATCCATACAGTGAAAACTGAACCAATAGCTACAGTTGATTCTACTTCAATTCGACCCCGATGTAGTTCTACAAGTTGTTTGGTTAAAGCTAAACCGAGTCCTGTACCTTCGTGGCTGCGGCGATAGGGTGTATCGAGTTGCTGAAATTTTTCAAACAGTAGTGGTAATTGTGCTTCAGGAATGCCAATTCCAGTGTCTTCGATTTGAAAGATAGCCATATTATCTTCTACCCAAATCCGCAAAGTGACACTGCCACCTTCTGGGGTAAACTTAATGGCATTAGTTAACAGATTCCACAGAATTTGTCCAACTCGTCCCACGTCAGCTTTAAAGCGATCGCGTTGGGGATCGATTTGCAAATCCAGTTTAAGATTGATTTGTTTGCTGTCAGCTTTTTTGAATAGGGACTCTACAGAACTTTTGCCTGTTTCCGTCAAAGAAAATGCTGTGATATTTAAGACTGTTTTCCCCGCTTCAATTTGTGATAAATCGAGGATGTCGTTAATTAGTTCTAATAAATGTTCTCCACTATCATGGATTGTTTGCAGATAATCCCGTTGGCGTTGACTCAATTCGCCCATAGGCCAACGTAACAAAGTGGAAGACATCCCGATGACGTAAGTTAAAGGCGTAAGCAATTCATGGCTGATAGTAGCGAGAAATTGATTTCTGAGACGACTAGCAGCTTCAGCCGCCAGTAAAGCCTCCCGCAAAGCCATTGTGCGTTCAATGACGCGTTTTTCCAGAGTTTGTTTTTCTGCTGTGAGGGTGCGTGTCACGTCTTGCAGAGATTGCTTTAACTCAGATTGATGAATGGCGATCGCTAATTGTTCAGCTATGGACGTTAATAAGCTTTTCTCATTCTCACTCCATTGTCGCGGAGTGTGGCATTGATGAGCAATCAACAACCCCCATAGCTTTTGTTCAAAGATAATTGGTGCTACCAATTTTGCCCTGACTTGGCTATTTCTTAAAAAATTCAATAAACACTCTTCCAGAGCATAAGTCTTTTCGACATCATCAACAACTAAAGTAAATCCTTGGCGATATTTTTCCCAACAGGTCGAATTGTTGGTAAAGCAAGTTTCTTCTCGATAATCCAACACCGATGAAATAGCATTTTCAGCGCAAACTTCGTGGACGACATAACCCCCAAGGCGTTGGGCTGGGGTTTCGTGACTATTGACTTGAGACGTTTCAAATTTATATACTACTAACCTGTCAAGTTCCAAAAACTCCCGCACTAAAGCCATTGCTGTCGCCATAATGACTGGCAAATCCAAGTTTTTGCGGATTTGGGTTGTCACCTGATTTAACAAATGCTCTCGCTGCATTCTGTGTTTCCAGGCATCTTCCACAGGTGGACAGTCATCAACTTGAGTTTCGGTAATTTCCTCAGTTAGCTGTGGCAGGAGATACTCTAATAACAACAGCGTAAACTTAGTTTGGATCTCGGTTTCATTCGGTTTAAGAGCTTGACGATAGCGTTCTAGATGTTGATGAGTGTAGGAATTACCATCAAACAAGTCTCGCACCTGGGAAACAAATAAAGCGATCGCTTCCGAATTAAATGTCAAACTAGTATTTAATCCTGGGGAATTTTTCCGTTCCCCTTGCTCCTGCGTCCCTAGCAAAAGTGCGCTAAACTGCTCAGAAATCACCAGCGTAAATCTTTGACTCTGCCACTCCAGTGGTATGTCAACCCTTGCCAAGACAGCTTCTGTGAGTACCAGTACAGTAGTTCCTACTACTTGAGCCATCTGCTGTAACAATTCCCCAAGCTGATTAAAAACAACTAAAGGCAAGTTTCGAGAAAAACTCAAATCAGGAGAACTAAGCATTTTCAATGGTCTGTGAATAAGTTGCTCAATGCTAATGTTTTCTAACCAACAGTTTAAGACAGTAATACAAGATTATGCATCGTATCAGTGCCACACCGGGCGGATGGAATCAATCAGATGATGTAGTTTTTTTACAACAAACTCCAGCTCCTTTTGTCTTTATTACTGCTGCTGATACTGACATCCAAACGTTAGCAGCCGCCGTTCCTAAATTACCTGCAACATTTCCAGACATCAGAGTTGCTAGTTTGTTGCAGTTACAACAACAAATAAGTATCGATTCTTATGGCGAGGACGTTTTAGAATCTGCCCAAGTAATCATTTTGCGCCTGTTAGGAGGACGTTCTTATTGGGCTTATGGTTTAGAAGTAGTGCAAGAAATTGTACAACGTCAAGGTACAACTCTGATAGTAATGCCTGGGGACGATGGTCTTGATCCTGAATTAATTTCTCAATCTACTTTACCTTTGAGTGCCGTTAATCAAGTTTTACAGTATTTCAGAGAAGGCGGAGTGGAAAACATTGTTAACGCTTTGCAATTTATCTCGGATACTTGCTTGGATACTTCCTTTCAACCCTTACCACCGCAAGGGGTTCCGCGTGTCGGCTTGTATGACTGGGGAGTAGTAGGGGCGGGTTTAGTAAAATCCTCATTGACGTTGAATGATATCTATAAACCCGCCCCTACAGGGGAATTACCACTCCCTAAAGTTGGCATTCTTTTTTACCGCGCGCATTATTTATCTGGGAATACGAAGGTAATTGATGCTTTGTGTACAGCTTTAATCAAGCGCAATTTACAACCTGTACCCGTGTTTGTTTCTTCATTACGTGATCCTGATGTCCAAGCAGAATTGAGTGAGTTTTTCCAGCCGAAAGATACAGAGCAAATTGGCGTATTGCTGAATACTACGAGTTTTTCTCTGGCGCGTTTAGAAACAGAAGCACCCCAGCTCGACTTGTGGCAAAAATTAGATGTGCCGGTGTTCCAAGTTATTCTGAGTGGCGGTGGTGTGGAACAGTGGGAGTCACAGTTACAAGGGCTTTCGCCTCGTGATATGGCGATGAATGTGGCGTTACCAGAGGTAGATGGACGGATTATTACTCGCGCTGTGTCCTTTAAAACTGTACAAACGCGCAATCCTGACTTAGAAACAGATGTGATGGTTTATGAACCGGTAAGCGATCGCATTGAGTTTGTCGCTGAACTAGCAGCCAATTGGGTAAATCTCCGCTCTAAGCCACCCCAGGAGCGCCGCATTGCCCTGATTTTGGCAAATTACCCGAATCGCAATGGCAGGTTAGCCAATGGCGTAGGCTTGGACACGCCAGCCAGTTGTGTGGAAATAATTAAAGCTTTACAATCTTCTGGGTATGTGGTGGATAATCCCCCCACCCACGGAGATGAATTAATTCAACGTCTCACCACTGGGGTAACTAATGATCCTGAAGGTAGAGAGTTGCGGCCTGTGCTGCAAGGTGTTTCTGGTGCAGATTATCAAGCGTATTTTGCTAGTTTACCGATAACTGTACAGCAAGAAGTTACTGAAAGATGGGGTTTGATTGGAGAAACTAACCACAGAGGCGCAGAGGACACAGAGGAGGAGGATAATTCTGTTTTCGCCGTTTCTGGGATGCAACTCGGTAACATATTTGTGGGGATTCAGCCGTCACGGGGCTATGATATTGACCCTAGTTTGAATTATCATGCACCGGATTTAGTTCCAACTCACGCTTATTTGGCTTTTTATCATTGGGTGCGGGAATGTTTTAATGCTGATGCGGTGGTTCATGTGGGCAAACATGGCAATCTAGAATGGCTACCGGGTAAAAGCGTGGCTTTATCTAGTGGTTGTTATCCGGAAGTGGCTTTTGGCGCACTTCCTCACCTTTACCCGTTTATTGTCAATGACCCTGGTGAGGGTTCACAAGCCAAGCGACGCGCCCAAGCGGTGATTTTAGATCATCTCACTCCCCCAATGACACGGGCGGAACTTTATGGGGCTTTGCAACAGTTAGAAAATTTAGTTGATGAATATTACGAGGCGGAAAGTTTAGATCCGACGCGTTTACCTTTAATTCGCGATCGCATTCGGGAATTAGTCATCCAAGAAAATCTTCACAAAGATTTAGGGATCGCCAATGAAACCGATATTTTAAAGTTTGAATCTGTAGTTTTAAATTTCATCGGTGGCTATCTTTGTGAATTGAAAGAAGCGCAAATTCGCGATGGTTTACACATTTTTGGGCAATGTCCCCAAGGGCGACAACTGCGAGATTTAATTGTGGCGATCGCTCGCATCCCTAACCGCTATTCTGAAGGTATTACCCGTGTTATAGCTACAGATTGGGGTTTAGATTTCGATCCCCTGACAACAGATTTCAACACGCCATTATCAGCAGGCGATCGGCAGGTATTAGATACTAAAATTTCTCTAGACGCGATTCATCGCGTCTCTACAAGTCGGACGGTTGGCGATGCGGTAGAAATTTTGGAAAATCACGCCGCCCTATTAGTAGAACAACTCCTCTGTTCTTCGGCGATTGATTGCGTCTGTTCTTCGGCGATTGATCAGATATCTTCCTGGATTAGCAAGAAACTCCTCCCCGCTTTACAACAAACAGATGCAGAAATTACCAACTTACTGCACGGACTTGATGGTAAATATATCCCCAGCGCTCCCTCCGGCGCACCGACACGCGGCCGTCCAGAAGTCCTACCCACAGGGAGAAACTTTTATTCCGTTGATATTCGGGCTATTCCTACAGAAACCGCTTGGGATGTGGGCAGAAAAGCGGCGGAAAATCTCATTGAATGCTACACCCAAGAAAACGGTGAGTATCCCCAAACATTGGGGTTATCGTTGTGGGGAACTGCAACTATGCGGACTGGTGGTGATGACATCGCCGAGGCTTTAGCTTTATTGGGTGTACGTCCGGTTTGGGATGGTGCAGCTAGGCGCGTTGTAGACTTTGAAATTCTACCTCTGAGTATATTGGGTCGTCCTCGTGTCGATGTCACTTTACGAATTTCGGGATTTTTTAGAGACGCTTTCCCTAACTTAATTGATTTATTCGAGCAAGCCGTAGCAGCAGTAGCAGCAATGAATGAATCTTCAGAGTATAATCCCTTAGCAGCCCAAGTTAGCCAGGATACCGATTTGTGGATGCAACAAGGTTTGACTCCAGAAGCAGCTGTTGCGCGATCGCAATACCGGATTTTTGGTTCTCAACCGGGTGCTTATGGTGCAGGACTCCAAGGCTTAATGGCTTCGCAAAATTGGACAGATGACCAGGATTTAGCTCGTGCTTATATTAATTGGAGTTGCTACGCTTACACCAGCGCTAGTTCAGCTGATGCAAAAGGCGAATTAGTGGGAATTTCTGCCCCAGAAGCCTTTGAACAACGTTTAGCACAAATGCAGATTGTGCTACACAACCAAGATAACCGAGAACACGACATCCTCGATTCTGATGATTATTATCAGTTTCAAGGTGGTTTAACAGCCGCAGTCAGATCGCTTCAAGGAAAAAATCCTCAAACCTATTTTGGTGATAATTCTAATCCAGAACAACCACGAGTTCGTGAACTCAAAGCCGAAATTGCACGGGTGTATCGTTCTCGTGTAGTTAACCCCAAATGGATTGAGGGGATGATGCGCCACGGTTATAAAGGTGCATTTGAAATGGCTGCAACTGTAGATTATTTATTCGCCTACGATGCTACAGCCCAATGTGTAGAAGATTATATGTATGAGGGTGTAACACAAGCCTATTTACAAGATCCCGTTGTCTGTGAATTTATCCAAGATAAAAATCCGTGGGCTATGCGTGATATTGCTGAAAAATTACTCGAAGCACACCAACGTAATTTATGGCAGGATGTAAGTATACAGACATTAGAAAATTTGCGAAACTTAGTACATCAAGCTGAAGCGACCATCGAAGAACAATAATTGGTGTAGGAATAGGAAACAGATATGGATAACCTGGCTTATTTTCATTTAGCTGATGCCTATGAAAACGACGCATCCAGTGAACTGGTGTCTCTAAGTGCTTTATTAAACAAAGCATCTGCACCAGACTGGAAACGCTTTTCTAGTAAGGCTTGGAAGCATTTGTTACCCCTAGCGATCGCTTTATCTATTCTCAGTTCTGTCAGCAGCGTTTTAGCACTAGAACGAGGCGATCAAGGGCCTTCTGTGCGGAGTCTCCAAGAGCAATTGCGACAAGCAGGCTTTTATGGTGGTAGCATCACAGAAGTCTACGATTTCCCCACAGAAGATGCTGTGCGGCGTTTTCAACAAGCTAATGGTTTAGCCGTTGATGGGATTGTGGGAGTCAGTACACGGCAAAGATTAGCCAACTGGCAGACACAGCCAATCAGTTCTGCAAGTACAGAAGTTACTACAATCAGCACTAACAATATAGAACTGCCACTACTGACTACTGCCAGTACACCATTTGAAACCATTAATACGAGCAACCCACCACAACCGCCCAGAGCCGCCACCACGCCTGTTAGTGCTGTGGTTACTCCCAATACACGCCGCATTTCTAACGTGCTGGTTAAAGGTGATGAGGGGGAAGAAGTCAGGTTTTTACAAGAACGCTTGCGAGTTGCAGGTTTCTATTCCGGTAATGCCACAGGCATATTTGGCCCGATTACAGAAGAATCTGTGAAGCGGTTCCAAGCAGCTTATAAATTAGAAGTTGATGGCATCGTCGGACCAGCAACAGTCAGCAAATTACCACCGATTGGTGTGGGTGGTGGAGTAGAAACTCCTCCCAGACAGACAGTGAATACAGACAATCTCACTATGGGAGATCGGGGTGAAGCAGTCAAACTACTTCAACAACATTTGATCCAAGCAGGATATCTGAATGGCACACCAAATGGATACTTTGGTTCTTATACTGCGGATGCTGTCCGGAGGTTTCAAGCTGCTAATTACTTAGCTGCCAGTGGAATCGCTGGCCCCACAACTAGAGCTAAGTTACATAGCGTCCTTAGCGCAGGTTCTGGTGAATTTAGTGTCTTGGAAATCCAAAGGCGACTACGAGATAAGGGTTTCTATAAAGGAAGTCTCAACGGTGTGATGGCAGATGATACCAAAAGAGCCATTAAGCAAGCCCAAGAATTTTACGGAATTAGTCTTAGAGATATCAGAAGCGGACGCTTTTAGATCGGCTATAGATAATGATTTCCCAACCGATTAATAATAGCCCTATTACCGCAAGGCATTCTTCAGTAGGGGCGTATTACAATACACCCCTACTCAGTCAGGGCTTTTCATTAATTTCTTCTGCTTGTCCTATTTCCGCCGTGGCGAGTCCTATCGATTAGGACAGTTGTGATGTGAACGCACTCACTACAAAGGCATGAGCGATCGTTGACATTTAGGACAGACTGCGTGGATTGTCATTTGACAGTCAAGCAGGTGAAACCCTTCTTTTTGAGCAGTTTTTGAACCTATTTTTAAAATAGAGTCATTTTTAAACTCAATAGTCGCGTTGCATTTAACACAAATTAAATGGTGGTGATGATGCGGGTAGGGCTGGTTGATTTCATAATGTTTATGTCCCTCTCCCAGTTCTAACTCCCGCAAAATCCCCATGCGTGCCATCAATTTCAACGTCCGATAGATAGTGGAAAGACTGATGCCTTCCCCATCACTTTCTAGCCGATGATAAAGATCCTCCGCGCTGAGGTGTTCCCCTTGCGGAAGTTCTTGAAAAATGTGTAGAATTGTTTCGCGCTGGGGAGTTAAACGCCAGCCTCGATCATTCAGTTCTGCCTTGAGTGAAGTAGATGTGTAAACAGTCATACTAATATTTCTCAACAAAGCCTATTAATTGAGAATATAACAAATTTTGGGGGCAATTTGCAACAATCATGTCTTATTGCGAAGTTTTACTAAATATTTCAGAATAATTCTTCAATATCAACTGAGTTGAATTTTTATTTCGACAGTCGGATATCTAAGAGATACAATTGAACTCTTAGATATTCTGCTTGACTTGAAACTGCCGAATGTTAAGAACAACCGACTCATAACTAACTTAGAGATTCTAAATAATCGCGAATTAGGTTACGTCGTTTGGGTTGGCGGAGCTTTTGTAAAGCTTTGGATTCGATTTGACGCACTCGTTCTCTGGATAAATCAAGAGCGCGGCCAATTTCGGCTAAGGAGTAGGGATGACCATCTGACAAACCAAAGCGCATGAGAATGACATCACGCTCACGGCTGGTTAAATCTGCCAACAGGCTATGCAAGTCTTTTTGTAAAGATTCTCGCATTAACATCTCTTCTGGGGTTACACAATCGGTTTCCAGTAATTCCCCTAATTCAGTGTCCTTATCTTTACCGACTTTGGTTTCCAAAGAAACAGAACGAGGGACTCTGAGCAACACTTCCCTCACTGCGGTTGGTGTCATATCTAACTCGATTGCTAAATCTTCTAAGGTGGGGGTCCGACCTTTTTCTTGAGCAATTTTGCGTTGAGCTTTTTTAATTTTATTCAGCTTTTCTGTAATATGAACAGGTAAGCGAATTGTTCGACTAGAAGTGGCGATCGCTCGCGTAATTCCTTGACGAATCCACCAATAAGCGTAAGTACTAAAGCGATAGCCCTTAGTCGGGTCAAATTTTTCTACAGCTCGTTCTAAGCCTAGAGTTCCTTCTTGAACTAAATCTAATAGTTCTAAACCGCGATTTTGATACTTTTTAGCAACCGACACCACCAAGCGCAAATTCGCCTTGATCATGTGTTCTTTAGCGTGAAGTCCTTGGGTCTGCACTTGCTCCAGTTCTTCAACTGTTAATTTAGCAATTTCTGCCCAACGACGCTTGCCATTTGCTAAAGTGGGTTTGAGATCCGCCAGTTCTATACCAGCAGTGGTAGCCCACCTTTCTAAAGAAGGGCGATGTCCTAATTCAGATGTCAGACGCTCCTGAACTTGAACTAACTTCAGAAATGGTGCAACGACTTCATCCCCTTGCTTTGCTGCATCGGCGAGTACAGTCCGCATCCGCAAGTAGCGTTGGACTTTTTGGGCTTCGGAAACTTCTTCATCGCGTCCGAGAAGTCGAACCCGCCCAATTTCTTGAAGATATAGACGTACTAAGTCTGTACTCCGACGGTTGTTGTTGGCTGCAAAGTTAGCAGGGTCAACAGCAGCTACTTCCAATTCTTGGATATCATCTGCCGACAATTCACTATCATCGATAATGAGGTCTTCATCCAAAGCCTGGCGGGACTTTTTGATATTGGAGGCCGCATCTGCGTAAAAAGATGTTGCTGGCATAAGGATCGTCTCAATGGCTCCAGGTAACAATAGATTACGGTCAGCTAATTAACTGTTGCTATTGTTCCCGTGATTCAAGATGAACTAACACGGTTGAGGTTTTCAGTAATTATTCTTTAAGAAAACATACTGAATTTTTCTCAGACTAGTACCGAACTGTATCGGTGGAGCGTCTGAATTGAACCAATAGCTATTCAAATTTAGATTTAGGCTTTAGATTACACAGTACCAACCACCGCAAGGCGGAAGTCAAAATTTTACCCTGAGCGTAGCCGAAGGGTCAAAAGTCAAAAGTCAAAAGGCTGATATTTTGGAATTCTGAACTTTTTGAAATGGTATACCTATTTAATCCGTACTGTACTAGTTAGTATTTCAACGGGGATAAATATTTATCGTCGCGTTGGTAACTGGTATAAACATTGGTCAGTAAAAATCATGTTTATCATTGGCATAGTCATATCTACATGGGATGAAAGTAATATCCTGACGATTTATTATTTTTTTTCCTAGGGATTATTGTGGAATAACTAGAAGTGATAGGTTAACTTAGATAGCCTAGTATACACTGAGAAAGCACTATTAAATTGCTCCCATTCAGGTTCACTAGTTGTACTCTGGCTTGGTATCTCTTAGCATCAGTTCCGATAGTGCTTGTCGGGTGCTGACTTCACCTTGAAGTAAGCGATAAACTTGCTCAGTAATCGGGATAGCAATGTTATGGTGTCTGGCTCGTTGTACTAACACTTGGCAAGTGTTGACACCTTCAGCAGTTCCTGGTAAGTTGTCCAGAATGTCTGGAAGTGTTTGACCAAGAGCCATCTGATAACCAACTTGGTAATTGCGACTCAGAGGACTGTTGCAAGTTGCTAACAAATCTCCTAGACCTGATAAACCATAAAATGTTTCCGTCTTTGCACCCCAACTCTTGCCAATACGCACCATTTCTGTGAGTCCACGGGTGACTAAAGCCGCTTTTGCATTGGTTCCCAGATGTAAGCCATCACAGACACCAGCTGCGATCGCCATGATATTTTTTAATGTCCCCCCTAGTTCCACCCCTAGAGGATCAGGATTGGTATATACCCGAAAACGAGGAGAAGAAAATACCAGTTGCACAAGTTCAGCCGCCGCAGTGTCATGACTGGCTACTACTGTTGCAGCTGGTAAAGATTGTTGAATTTCCTTCGATAAATTCGGACCAGATAAAACAACTACTGGATAATCCCGAAATGCTGTTTGCCAAATTTGCGACGGAGTGCAAGTAGTTTGGGGATCTAAGCCTTTGGTAGCCGTGACAAAAATTGTTTTTGGCGAAAGGGGGATAGATTTGACTTTAGAGACGACATCACTCACCCCTTTCATAGAGATAGCCGACAAGATAATTTGGGCATCTTGTAGAACTGCTTCCAGATTTGCTGATCCCCGACGTGACCACACACGCACTTTATGTCCGTTTGCACTTGCCAAATCTGCTAAAGCTATACCCCAAGCACCTGCACCCAAAATCGCTATGGTAGTTTCTCGCACCGCTATCATTACTATTACAAACCACTAATAACTTCTTGTACAGACGCGATTTATCGCGTCTCCCCACTCACCGGGGATAGCGTTGCATTAATTCCCTGACTTGCTCTGCATGATATGAGCTTCTTGTCAATGGGGAGGAAACAACTTGTAAAAATCCGATTTCTTCACCGAATACCTGCCAAGCTGCAAATTGTTCGGGGGTAATAAAATCATTAACTTGTAGATGTTTTTGACTGGGTTGGAGGTACTGCCCAATAGTCAAAATATCACAATCTACAGAGCGTAAATCTTGCATAACTTGGCGAATTTCAGCATCAGTTTCACCTAGCCCGACCATGATCCCTGATTTAGTGTATACTTCAGGGGCTATTTGACGCGCTCGCTTGAGCAATTCCAAAGTGCGCTGATAGTTACCTTGGGGACGCACCCGACGATATAAGCGTTCAATTGTTTCTGTGTTGTGGTTGAGTACCTCTGGCGCAGCTTGCAAAATTATGGCTAAAGCATTCCAATTACCGCACAAATCAGGAATTAGCACCTCAATTGTAGTTTGAGGTGAAACACTCCGCACGGCTGTAATACACCGGACAAACTGAGAAGCACCACCATCAACCAAATCATCTCGGTTTACAGAAGTAATCACCACGTGATTGAGTTTCATTCGGCGCACAGCTTCAGCCAGTCGTGCTGGTTCTGTGGGATCTAGAGGTTGGGGTTTTTTCTCAAAATCAATATCACAGTAGGGACAAGCACGAGTACAAGCCGGCCCCATAATCAGAAATGTCGCAGTACCGGCTTGAAAGCACTCACCAATATTGGGACAGGATGCTTCCTCGCAAACGGTATTGAGTGCTAAATCCCGTAAAATTTCTTTGACGTTCCCAACGCGCTCCCACTGAGGCGCTTTTACTCGCAACCAGTCTGGTTTAACAGTCACAATCGGCTCTGATGAAGTTATACAAATCTCATCCTAACAAGCAAAGCTCTAAATAATTAGCATCTTTTGAGAATTTATGATTGTCTATGATAGAATATTTGAGTGCTTACTATGACGGGATGTAGCGCAGCTTGGTAGCGCACTTCGTTCGGGACGAAGGGGCCGCTGGTTCAAATCCAGTCATCCCGATTTTTACTATAAATTAATAGATCAATGCTTGTTTTCTGCTAGAGTCTTGGTTAAAGAATGAGATCAAGAATCCTGGTTTGTTTATTTGTGGTGTATAGAAAGCTACGCTCTGAATGCGATCGCTTTTTTTGGATGTTTCTTCTATATTAATTATTGTAGTACGCCTGATCATAAAACTCTAATCACTACCACTTAGATGGTTGTTTGGTAATTTTCTACATATAAGAAGATTACCATCATAAGATAATAGCCTTGCTTCTAAATGAATGGAGGTAGTTGACGAAATATCTTAAACTTCCCTGAGTAGGAAGGGAGAAAAAACTATGAATAAATCACCTATTCTACATTGGAGAGAACAACTTGGACTTAGTGGAAGAAAACCACCAGAATTTTTTGATAGCCTTGAACAAATCAATGCAGGTAATCAGTCTCCTCCACAGGCACACGCCATGCGTAGGGCTTGGAAAGATTTAGAACTTAATGGTATTTTATGTGTCAATAATGCACCTTATATCTATTTCAAGGAAGTTCCTAGTATAGATTCTGACAAGTTGCGTGAATTACATCGCCAGATTTGGAATCAGGGTATTGCCCCATTAATTGTAATTGTTAGTCCCACTGAAGTTCAAGTTTATTCTAGTCTTGCGATTCCTGCCAAAGAGGAAGAAGATGTTTCCCAACAAAACCGTCTTGTTCAAATATTAGATCGGGTAGCTGATGAAATTGAACTCAGGCAATTTATCAGAGCAGTAGAACTGGGTAAGTTATTTAGGGAACAGCCAAAATCTTTTGACCCAAATTTGCGCGTTGACCGCTACCTTCTAAAAAATCTTGCGGCTGCACGTCGTAGTTTATTGGAAGAAGAACCTGTTCAGACCCTAGATATCAGAACTGTCAATGCTTTGCTATGGCGCACAATATTTACCTGTTATCTAGTTGATAGAGAAATTATTGATTATTCTTATTTTGACAAAATAGGCGCAACAGATTGTCACAGACTAATTGACCTTTTAGAAAGAAACGAACCTAATGAAGCAAAGCATTTGTTATATGCTTTATTTCAACAACTTAAATCTGATTTTAATGGTGACTTATTCGATGTTGACCTTCAAGCAGAAAATCAACTTATTCAAGATGGACATATCAATATATTAAAAAAGGTTTTTCGTGGTGATGATGTCAGTAGTGGTCAACTGTCACTGGGGTTTTGGGCTTATGATTTTAGCATTATTCCTATTGAAACTATAAGTAGTATTTATGAACACTTTCTTGAAACACAAGAAAAACGGAAAAATGGCATATACTACACACCAAGATTTTTAGCTGAGATAGTTCTGGATACAGCATTAGATGGATGGACTTCTTTATTAGAAAAGCGTTTTCTTGACCCAGCTTGTGGTTCAGGTATATTCTTGGTAGCAATTTTTAACCGATTAGCTGAAGAATGGCGTATCAAGCACAGAAATATTAGCAATAATAATGAAGAACTTGCACCAGCCCTAATTAATATTCTCAAACAGAATATTTTTGGCATAGATGCAGATTCTAGTGAAACTGCTTGTCGTATTGCAGCCTTTAGTTTATATCTTGCCTTTTTAGATCAGCTCGATCCTAGAGATATTCAAAAACTTCAAAACAAGGGTAATGCACTTCCAAAATTAGTAGATAACAACCTTATTTGCAAAGATTTTTTTGCTCAAGATTTACCCATTTATGCGAATGAATTTGACTTGATAGTAGGTAATCCACCTTGGGCAAAAGTAACAGGAAAACAAAAAAACCTTATGGAGCAGTGGTGTGAACAAGAAAAACATACAATTGCCCAAAGACAGTTAGCGTGTGGGTTTGTATGGAAGGCTCCGCAACACTTACGGGATGAAGGACGTATTTGCTTTTTACTTCCAGCAGAAGGAATTTTATTTAACCACCAAGATAAAGCATTAGCATTTCAAAAGGAGTGGTTATCGACATATACTCTTGAGCAGGTAATTAATCTATCCGATATGAGATTTTACCTGTTTGATGGTGCTGATAGCCCTACACTTATTGTCAGGTATCGAAAAGAAAAACCAGATAGAAAAACTAGCAGTATTGACTACATAACTCCTAAAACAGAATTGGAGACTATTAGGGCTGAAATTCTATCTATTTCACCAGATGATCAAAAGAAAGTTAGACTTAGAGAAGTATTATATGACCTTAATAATGAAGAAGTTGCGCTGGTTTGGAAACAATCTTTTTGGGGAACTCCCAGAGACATAAAGTTTCTGGAAAAATTATCTGCACTACCAAAACTAGATGATTTAGTAGATACATTAAAAGACTACCAATATAAAAAGAAGACCAAGCAGATAACAAAAAGGTGGTTAATGGGTGGAGGTTTCCAACCAGAAGGGGGTAATGATGATCCAGATAAATTCATATTATCACCTTTTTCTTCAAAAACATTATTTTTAGAGGGTAAGAGTAAAAATATTGATTTGATTGTCTTAGAATCTGATTGTACTCCTATTGGCAATCGCTTTAAAAAGCTTCGTAGACTGCCAGATCAAAAAATATTTACCGCTCCACTTATAATTGTAAGTAAAAGTTTGAAAGTAGCTTTTGCTGACTTTGACGTTGTATTTCGTCATGCTCTTAGAAGTATTCATGGCAATCATGAAGATACGAAAATTTTGATGTTTTTAACTACTGTTTTAAATTCAAAGTTAGTACAATATTTCTTATTTCATACAGCATCTAGTTGGGGCATCGAAAGGGGTGATATAGACATTACGGAACTGCTAAGATTCCCATTTCCATTACCGGAAATTACTCAAGATGCTTCCAAAGCAAAAGAAATTGTCGAACAAGTTGCAGACAAAATTAGACATTTAAAAAGCCAGATTAGTCAACACTTTTTATTAAATCGTCAGGAGATAATACAAAATGAGAAAGACGAATTACTTAAATATGTCTATGAATATTATGATATTGATGAATATGAACAAATATTAATAAATGACACCATAAATCTTTATATACCAAGCATTCAGCCAAATCGAGGAACTTGGCCGATTCCTACATTGGTTAGGAGTGAACCCCAAGAACGCAAAGAATATTTGAAGCTTTTATCTGATGTACTTAATAATTGGGGGCGTAAAAGTCAGTATACTATAATTGCAAATGTTATCATTTCTCCTAAGATGGGTGCAGCAATAATTGTTTTAGACAGAAAAATTAATGTGGAGCAAAGCTGGGTAGATATTGAGCAGGAGTCTATACAGGATTTAGATGATATTCTCCAGCGAATTATTCGTCTTTTACCAAATCAACAAGGAAGCATTAGTTTTTTGCGAAATCTGAAAGTTTTCGACCAAGACAAGCTTTATATTTTTAAGCCATTAGCTCGTCGTTTTTGGACTAAGACTTCTGCTTTGAATGATGCAGACGAAATAGCAGCAGCAATCCTCACGAGCAACTATAGGGAAAGCTGATGGCAATAGTTGGTAACAGTAGTCTTTGGGCGGATACTTTTCCTGATCATCTTATTCCCGATATTTTAGATTTGGTATTGTCTGCATGGCAAGTTTTTAATAAACCTCAAATTGATGACCATGAAGTACCCATAACTAAGCGTTTTAGAGCTACTTTGAGGCAGCAAAGAGATTTGGTAAGATTACCTGTAAGGATTGACCGCGAAATCCCAGAGGATGACTCAGAAGGAAACGAAAAAGGACGTATTGATCTGCTTTTTACATCAGTTCAAAGAATAAGTGAAGATGTTTATTTTTCATTTGAATGTAAACGACTTAATATAGTTTCAAAAAATGGAACACGCAAATCTCTAGCAAAAGATTATGTAGTAGATGGAATGATGAGATATGTAACATCACAATATGCTTCCGATCTGATCTGTGGAGGCATGATTGGTTACATTATGAATAGTGATTCAACAACCGCGATCAAAGCAGTAGATAGCCAAGTAAAAAATCGGTGTAAAGAACTGCGAATTAGTCCACCAAGTGGTTTATGTGAATCCTCTCTCAGACAAAATCACCCGCAAATTAAAGAAACTACACATATACTAGCTCGCCAATTTGTCATCCATCATGTGTTTTTGCCACTATAAATTAACAACGTGCTAAAAAAGTTAAGGACATTAATTTGTCCAGTGATCATTTAACTGGGTACTCAACAAACTAATTACTTTTTACAGCTATAAGTGCATCGTGGATGGAATTTAATAATTCATCCGCAGTAAAAGGCTTTGCTAAAAATCCTTGAATCTTTGTCACATTCGCTCGTGCTAAAGCCTCAGCAGCAGCCAATGCACTCATAGCTACAATTTTTACCTGCGGATTGATGATTTGCAAAGTGCAAATAGCCTTTGCCCCAGACATTGATGATATCATCATATCCATTAATACCAGTTCAATGTCTTGCTGATGTTGACCATAAAGCGTTAGGGCTTCAATGGCATTATGGGCAATTAATACCCTGTAGTTGTGAATTTCTAATGTAGTTTTAGTAATTTGTGTAATTGCCGCTTCGTCATCTACAACTAAAATTAATTCTCCGTTTCCTGTGGGCAGTTTAATCTCCTCTAGTATGGAGGGAGTGCTGTTCTCGCAACTGGGTAGGTAAACTTGAAATTGTTTCCCAACTCCTACTTGACTGGATACTTCCACAAAACCACCGTAGCTATTGATGATATCAATAGCTAAATCCAAAGCAGTTCCTTTATTCTGTTCTTGAGAAGTGAAAAAGGGTTCAAAAATGTGATCACTAATTTCAGGAGATATGCCAACTCCAGTACTATTAACTGTAATTACTACGTAGTCACCAACTTTTGCGGCAGTGTGGGTTTTTGTCCAACTTTGATCAATTAAGGCTTTATGGGTAGAGATTTGCACTTTACCACCTTGCGGCATAGCATCACCAGCATTCACTAATAAGTTGATAAATACTTCATGCAGCTGGGCTTGATTTCCCAGAACTAATTCTATCTCTGAGGATCTATTCATCTCAATTTCGATAGATTTTGGGAATATATGTTTGATTGTCTGCTCAATATCTTTCATGAGATGTGAGACTGAGACAATTGCACCTTGTCCGGGAAGATTGCTGGTAAATGACTGAATTTGTTGAACTAAATCACTCCCCCGTTTGGTATTAGTTTCCAATAACTTGAGCATCTGTAGCGAACTTTCATTCAACCGAGGATGTTTCAGGGGCAGAAGTTGCGCTACTGTGAGCATAGGCGCAAGGATGTTGTTCAGGTCATGAGCGATCGCACTTGTAAGAGTACCGAGGCTTTTTAATCGCTGGGCGCGTAAAAGCTCTAGTTCTAGTTGTTTTTTCTCAGTGATATCCGTATCAACAGTCATGATCGATTGGGGCAAACCTGCGGCATCATACATCAGTGTCCAACGGCTGTTAATGATGATTTTCTTACCCTTTCTGGTGACTTTTCGTAACTCCCCAACCCATGAACCATCCTCTAAAACAGTTTGCAGTGCGACTGCGAATTGAGGTGAAGCTTCTGGCAACAAAAGTTCCCAGGTATTCTTGCCTATGGCTTCTTCGGCGCGCCAGCCATAAACATTTTCTGCGCCCTTGTTCCAATATAAAATCTGGTTTTGCAAATCTCTCACCAGAATTGCATCTGTCGTAATATCTAGCAGCGCCGCCTGTTCGCAGATTTTTTGCTGTGCTTGGAGGCGATCGCTAATATCTCGAAATAACCATCTCAAACTTGGTTTTTCCTGCTCAGAACTACCTTCAGTTTGAGCAACTGTCATTTCAGCCGGAAAATCTATTTTCCCATCATTGTGAAATATCCGTAACTCTTCTGTAAGTTTCTGCTGCTCTTGTAATTTGCTGATGCAGTCGCGAAATTTTGCCAGTTCTGTTTGATGGATAAATACCGCCAACGGTTTACCAATTAAGTAAGACTGGCGGACATTCAGTAATTTGGCCGCCGCATAGTTAGCTTCTTGAATCACCCCAGCTAGATCAGTAACTAAATATCCATCGGGGGCAAAATTGAATAAATCCTGGTAAGACTGGCGTTCTGCTTCTACAAGATGGCGAGTAGTGACTAATTCCCGGTTTTGCTGTGTTAACTCTTCAGCTAATACGTGTAGTTCTTCTAAAGAAATGGAAATTTCCGCGATCGCTTCTTGTAATATTTCTCTAGAATCTTCAGTTTGATTAGCACGCGCAGATAAATTCTCTAGTCGGTGATGCGCCCCGGCGATCGCTTGTTCTAAATTGTCCCGAATCATTTTCCGGCTCCTTGGTAATTACTCCTATTCCTGTAGCTGTCGTCTTTGAGCAATTTCTTTGCTAGAAATCATACTTTTGACTCGCTCCACATCTGTCATCATCAAGACTGCTCCTTCCATGATTGTGCCAAACAAAGGAGTAATAGCCAGATAACATTTTATTTGTCTTCCCCGGCGATTGGTAGCATCTAAAATCATTTCTTGGAATTGCTCTTTTCCCCCCAGGGAATCACGGATAGGCGATCGCAGTTGCTCTAAGGGTAGACCCACATCTAGACTAAATAAAGATTTTCCTAATACTTCGTCTGCTCTTAATCCCCACAAATCCTCTACTATATGATTCCAAACTAATATACTAAAACTATTATCAATCACCACTATTCCTGTTTGGAGACTTCTGAGAATACCGACCAAAAAAAGATTAGTCCGATTGAGTTCTGTGGTGCGTTCGCTGAGTTCGTTATTAATTGTTTGTAATTCTTCATTGGTAGATTGCAATTCTTCGTTCATCGTCTCCAATTCTTCATTAGTAGACTGGAGTTCCTCGTTAGTCGTCTCCAATTCTTCATTAGTAGACTGAAGTTCCTCATTCGTCGTCTCCAATTCTTCATTAGTAGACTGGAGTTCCTCATTCGTCGTCTCCAAATCTTGTCGAGAGCGTTGTAACGCTTCTTGCAGTTGAATAAAACGGGTGACATCATTAAAAGCAATGCTCACACCTAAAAGAGAATTATCAACATCTTCCAAAGGTGTAATTCGCACATCCAAATATTGCATTTCTGCATTGGATACATAGCGCTCTACATTTGTCAAAGTGATAGTACGACGTTCTGCATAAGCCCGTTCAATGAGCGATCGCAATTCTATTGGTCGGTAGGAAAGTTCTAAATCATGAAAAGGACGAGCTAAATCCTTGGGTGAAAGGCCAAATATAGTGCGAGCCTGGGAATTCATTAGCACCAATGTACCACTGGTATCGACGACTATCTGAGCAATGGATGCAGAATCGAAAGCCATCTCGCGCAGACGCATATACCGAGATAAACGATGGTTAGATTCTTCCTCGACGGCATTTGCCATTACTAGCAGGCGATTGCGTAAATTTGCTACGGTTACTTTGCTAAATATGCGATTTTTTAAGTCTACAGGAGTGAATAAATTAGAATGTATTAACAGCATCTCTGCCTTTCCTAAAAAAAGATACCCAGTATCATTGAGAGCAAAATGAAACCGAGCCATAATTCGCCCCTGAGTCTCAGAATTAAAATACATTAATGTATTGCGACATACCAGCAAATCTAAACGCGAAATTGGCGCATCTTGCAGCAAATCATGACGACCAAAAATCACCGAACGGCGAAAATCTTGGCGAAAAACATAATTATTTCCGGTAATTTCAAAGTATTTCTCTTGTAGTTCCTGTGGTACTACCTGGATATCCTTAACTGAATATACAGCTTGACGGGCTTGATTCAGCGCTTCTTCATCTACATCTGTAGCATAAATTTTGACTCGTTGGCGAAATTCTTCGGCTCCCATAATTTCCGCCATCAGTATAGCCAAAGTGTAAGCTTCCTCTCCAGAAGCACAACCAGCACTCCAAATACGAATTTGGTCAGATTTTTTTTTAAGCGCCACAATCTTAGGTAACACTTGCTCTGCTAAGTATTCCCAAGCTGCGGTATCTCGAAAAAAGGCAGTGACGTTAATCAGAATCGTGTTAAATAATTGATTAAATTCGTCTTGATAAACTTCTAAGTAGTCTAAATAATCCTCAAAGCTTTCAATATTCAAAGATTGCATCCGCTTGCGTACCCGACGCATCAAAGTTGAGCGTTTATAGCCTGTGAAATCAAAGCCTCGGCTTTGTCTCAGATAAATAAGTAATTTTTCAAACTCAGGGTTGTTTTCTGCGGAAGTCATACAAAAAAATGAGTAATGGGACACAAGAAAACAAGGGGATAAACTTTATTCCCCATCCCTCCTGCTTTTTTGCTCAAAAAATAGGCTGATGTTTTATCCCAGCACTAAAGATAATAAGGTTTTTGATATCTCATCTAACGGTAAAATATAATTTACGTTGCCAGTATTAATTGTGGCATTAGGCATACCAAAAAATTCGCTGCTTTTTTGATCTTGGGCAATCACAGTACCGCCCATTTCATGGATAGCCTCTACCCCCGTCGCGCCATCTCTACCAGTTCCAGTCAGAACAATAGCCATCGCCCGGTTTTTGTAACTGTCAGCAACAGATTTAAATAACACATCCGCCGAAGGGCGTAAATAATTTATT
This sequence comes from Anabaena sp. CCY 0017, assembly GCF_963920885.1. Taxonomy (NCBI): domain Bacteria; kingdom Bacillati; phylum Cyanobacteriota; class Cyanophyceae; order Nostocales; family Nostocaceae; genus Anabaena; species Anabaena sp. CCY 0017. Next base: position 134,041 of record NZ_CAWUDG010000012.1, read on the forward strand.
TGTTTTGACTGAGATAAAAACAGTGTGCCATCGCTATTCACCAATAAATGATAATCAGGTGGTGCAATGTAAATTCTCCCTGGGGTGAGACGATCTCCCTCTTCTGCCTCCTTGACTTCTAGGGCAGTGTGCCGTGCTAAAATTTGTGACATGAGTGAGGGATGCTGGGGAGCCAGATGTTGCACCAATGCGATCGCGGCCGGAAAATCTTTTGGTAATGCTGATAGAATTGTATTTAAGGCAGTCAACCCACCAGCCGAAGATGCTATAGCCACAATATCGAAGTTAGCATTAGCAAAGCGTGGTGGATAACTTTTAGGATTTTCTGCCCTTTGTGTCATAGCTGATTGGTCGATAGCGATCGCCAAATTTTTAGTACTATATTTACGGAGCAAATTAAAGTCATTTACACCAATAAATATATTCTATATTATTTTGTCACTCTCTGTCTTTTTATATTGAACTACTAAAACTAATAGTTTATATTCTTGTTTTAGCAAATATTTAGCTCTATAGGAATCCGATTTGATTATTGAAAAATCTAAGTATATGTAGTGGACTGACAAGCCTAAAACAGTGCATTAGAAGTAGGTTGGGTTAAGCGCTGCGCAACCCAACGCGAACAATGATGTTGGGTTTCCTTACGTCAACCCAACCTACAATTTTTTGCAACATTTTAAGCTTGTCACGCCAGTAGTGGCGTGTTATGGCTTTAGCCTAACGCACCGTCTTCTGGGTCTTGGTTACTACTCAGCACGGGCTAAACGCCCCGCTACCGCTTTAAGCGCAGCCATGCCCGCAGGGCTTTACAGCACTCAGCACGTTGCTATATCTTCTTTCTTCCCTTGTTTAAGAAGAGGTAAAGGCAAATAAAAGAATAGGCTTGTGCAGCTTCAATCCTCTTATTATAAATATTTGGATATTAGACATATAGAAAATAAATTTTAACGTTTTTTAAATTTTTTGGTCTTAGGAATAGGACGCATCGTTTCTCTACCCAGAACAAACATTCCCGTTACACCTAAGCTAACAAAGCAAACGTATGCATACCAATATCGGCGCATTTGGTCAATTGTATTGAGTGCTGGATGCAAAGAGTTTAAATACAGCAGCAGCACAAGTATCATCAACGCCCCAAAACCCACAAAGCTTAGACCAATATAAATCCGGGCTGGACGCAGTTCAAAGTCGCTAATTTGCTCTAGATTAATTTCTGCCAGTTCTTGTAACGACTCATCAGCCACAATTGAAGCTAGCTGCAATTTTTTACTCAGCTTTGGCGGTAATATCGGTGTCAGTACAGCCAGAGTCGGGCGACGTAACATAGCCTCACTGTATCGCAGCAATTCCAGTGGCTGACGAGTAGTAGTCAGTTGAGCAAATTCTATATTTTTCGCAGCAGTTGGGGACGTAGCTTTGCCTTCACAATCCATAGCACAGCTAAGAATAAATAGGATATTTATAGACTAGCGAATTCGTTAGCACTCCGGCAAATCCCCAAAGGTGATTTCAAAAGAGTGAGAACAGAAAAGTTTTGGGCGAATATAATATGGCTACGCTTCGCGTTAGCGATACGCTACTACACAGGCATGACGCGTAGCGGCTTCCCGGAGGGAAGTCCACCGACCTGGACTAATGAAAAAATGCGACTTTTAACTTGCGCAGGCGGGTTTAGTTTGTATAGCCGCGACTTCTAGTCGCCAGGGCTGTCTATAAAACCCGTTCAAAAGCCGAAATCAAGCGGTCAACTTCTTGAACAGTATTGTAATGTACCATACTGACTCGAATGATTCCACCTTGAGGAGCTAAACCCAAATATTCAATCAGGCGTTTAGCATAAAAATCGCCATAGCGAATCCCAATATAGTTAGAATCAATTTGGGCGGGAATAGTGGAACTATGAACCCCGTCAACAGCAAAAGATATCGTTGGTACACGCAATTCACCATGCGCCGTTGATTTACCAATTACCCGAATTTTCGGCTGACTATTGAGGTATTGTAGCAGGCGATCGCTCAAATTTTCTTCATGTACACTAATCAAATCAAATACCTGCTGCATTTGATTTCTGAGTTCCGATGCAGTTTGATCCCCATAGTGTAATTGTGCCAATTCACTCAAATAATCACATAAACCTAACATCCCATAAGTTAATTCAAAATTCAGGTTTCCTAACTGAAATTTATAAGGAATATCAGACTGCTCAATAAAATAATGGTTCAATCCCGGCATACTTAATAAATGCTCTTCTTTCCCATAAAGTAAAGCACAGTGAGAACCATAGACCTTATAACAACTCAAAACATAAAAATCTACATCTAAATCTTGAACATCAATTAATCTATGTGGCGCATAAGCTACACCATCCACACAAACCAACGCGCCCCGTTCATGGACAAATGCCGTAATGTCCTTAATTGGGTTGATAGTTCCTAAAATATTAGAAGCATGAGTCAAAGCCACTAACTTTGTCCGCGGACTCATTAATACTTCTAAATCCTCCAAATGCAGTTCTAAAGTATCTGGGCGAATTTGCCAAACTTTAACTTTAATTCCTTGCTTTTCCAGAGCTACCCAAGCCCCAATATTAGCTTCATGGTCACAATTAGTAACAATCACCTCATCCCCAGGTGTAAAAGTTTGGCTCAAACACAGTGAAAGTATTTTCAACATCATAGTAGTAGATGATCCCATCACTACTTCATTTGGCAATTTGGCATTAATCAACGTCGCCATTCCCCTATTAGCCAAAGCCACCCTTTCTCCAGCTAATTGAGAGATTTCATAAGAAGCCCCCAGTTGAACATCAGTAGTCAAAAGGAATTCACTAATTCTATCTACTACTTTTTTCAGAGTTTGCGACCCACCAGCATTATCAAAAAAAGTCCAATTTCCAGCCAGTGCGGGAAAATATGGGCGAACTTTGTCAATATTCAGGAACATAGTTTAATTTTTATATAATTAGCCTTCTCAATTGAACATACACCACAAAATCAGAATGACTGATGAAATGTATCATTTATCTCTGATTTAGCCAATAGGTAAGTCACCCAGTAGGCAATCTACATCCTCTTGTGGTAATAATATTTTTTAATGGCGAATCGCGCCGAGTTTATTTCTTAATACTTCTGGAGGAGTCTATCCCAAGACTGATACCAATTTGCTTTTAAATATGCGATTCTGGGCAAAGTGTATAAACATAGAGTACATCTAAGCTGGACTCATAAAGGTAAACTGCCTCGGCAAGTGCAACTTGGTATTAAAAAAAAGATGGCTCTCAAAAATTGAGATGTTTTGATTATTCACAATTTTCTCTGTTTTTTTTGATAAGTTAAAGATAGAGCAAAAAAAATTATTGTGTTAAATATCAATTCCTTGAGCAAAAGCAAAAAAATGAGCTATGGATACTGCTGTTAAATATGATATTGGAGTTATTAGGGAAGAAGCACGTCAATTAGTCAAAAAAGGACTACTTGACCGTCAACAGCCCATTTACTCTCTCTGTCGATACGTTCCTAATCGAGACTGGATATTGTTTGAGACGGAACTAGAAAAGCATGAATTTTTGCTCAGAGATAGGATTATTGACCTATTGAGTAGTGAAACATGGGAAGAAGATTGACAGTGTGACAATTAAGTTACTTTAAGCAAGTTATACCAGAAATGCTGTAAAAAAACCACGAATTAATCCGTGGTTTTTAAATGTGATTCGCTTTTTTTAGTGGGTAGATAAAATATTGTCTCAAATAATGTTTAAAAAGTCTGATTATTTGGGAGTAAAACATTATCAGAATCCGGTTTAATTTATGAAAAAAATTAATTATTGTAGTGGACTGAGAAGATGAAAATAGTGCTGCTACGTCTATGTTTATAGGACTTACGCATTGACAATAACTACTAAATATGTATAACCCTGAAAAGCACATATTTCGTAGGGGTTTAGCAATGCTAAACCCCTACCACACGGGTATATTTACTATTAACATAGTCATTGTTCAAAGCCGGAAATTGGCTATTTTGGTAACAGCATACCATGATTAGTTTGTACAGTGCGTAAGTCCTAGTCTAATTAACGGCCACATCTTTTAAGCCAATCCAGCCAGTTATAGTTTTACCTTTACTAGGGTAAACTATGTGATTGTTGTCTATAGGCTGAATTTTTTCAGCTAAATTATCAGCAAAAGCCTTTTCTAAAGAACTAGGATTTTCCAGGTAAAATACTGGCATATCTTGCCAACAATGACGGCAAAACCAAGCAAATCCTGAAACACGTATATGCGGCAAAAGTAATCCTGAACAACAAGGACAGTAATTCATAATATTCTACAATCCTCATAATTTAAAGCTGTCTCTTGAAAATCAGGGCTGTTAATTAATCAGCCCATATTCCTTAAAAAAAACTATTTATATCTCAAGTGTAATGAGAAATTATGAGGAGATTGCAGAAAAAGTCACATTACGCAACTGTTTTTAATATTTAAACATAAACTATTGTGTAGTAAACTCAATTTTGTTTACCATCTATGTTGAGTGCTGAGTGCTGAGTGCTGAGTAAATGTCCCACCCATTGTAAGTGGTATTTTACGTCAGTTTTCATGTATTTGAACCACATCTGTCGTAGGGGCGCAAGGCCTTGCGCCCCTACCGTGTGGTCTATTTACCTGAAAATACTGGTAATATCATGTCTGTTTAATTAGTTACGATTAACACAATCATGTCACCCCACCCCCAACCCCTCCCCGCAAGCGAGGAGGGGAGATAAAGCAAAAGTTTGGCAGGTTTTCGCGTTTCGTAAGTATTCAACCGGACTTGATAGAAATCAGCACTCAGCACTTTTTACTCAGCACTCTTCATACAGCTTCTGTGTTCTTCTCCCCAGTCCGAATACGCACAACTTGCTCTACAGGCGAGATGAAAATTTTGCCATCGCCGATTTCGCCTGTGCGCGCAGCAGCAATAATTTTATCCACCACCATATCAACCTGGTTGTCTTCAATCACGATTTCCACTTTCAGTTTTTGCAGAAACTCAACAGTGTACTCAGAACCGCGATAACGTTCTGTCTGTCCTTTCTGCCGTCCAAACCCCCGGACTTCAGAAACCGTCATCCCGACAATACCAGCGTTGACTAAAGCAATTTTCACTTCATCAAGCTTAAATGGGCGAATTATTGCTTCTACTTTTTTCATGGTCTCGACTCCTTAATTTCTAATAGGTTCGTTTTTGAACCTCGCATGATTATTCGTCACGCGATTCCGGCTTCACCGAGTCTTGCCTGAATTGCTCCAGGTCTTATAGATTCTTGATATACGTTTTGAGTCTCTGTAGCACCGACAGCGACTATTAATCAATTTAACCAGATATAATGTCAGACACTTTCACCATTAGCGCTATTCTCACAAAATTTGTAATTTTGGTTGTGAGGGAGACTAACGATTTTGATTTTCAAACAAGGGCTGCACAATCAAATACCCAGCCCCAAAAGCGGTGAGCATGATTAACAAGATAGTAACAGCTAACCACCAGCCACTAAATTCTTTAACTTTTTTTTCCGTCGAGGGATAATAGTTAACTTCTTGCTCTTCTATAAAAAATGTCTCTGGTATCGGGTTATTTATTTCTACAGGTGCAGAAAAGTCAGAGTGATGACTTTTTTTCTTAACGACGGGTGGACGCTGACGAGAAGCCTGCTGAGGTGGACGGGTTGCTGTAGCTGGACTTTTCACTTCACTAGCAGCATGGGTAGCTTGGGGATGACTCGGTTGAGGACTATAATCTACCAACTTTTGCAGATGTAAAAAAGACTGAACAACTTTGGTAATTTCTTGGCGGAGTAATTGATTTTCTTGCTCTAGTTGGTGATTTTTGCTAGTGAGTGTGTCTAATTTTGCTTGGGTTGACTGTAACTCTGTTGCCAATTCTCGGTACACATACAATGGTACAGATGTAGGCTGGGTTTGAGAATTGGGGGGTTTGGCTGAATTACGTCCAACAGAATTTGGAGTTGTTTGCATAGATAAATTGGTATCAAAAATTTAATTTAAGAGTTTGTAGAAAGATATTATCAAAGTATAGTCCCCCCCCTGAAACTAGCCCAAGAATAATAGAAAAATTGCATTCCTAAGAGTTATTTTTGTAACAAAGGAAAATAGTGTCCCACAGGCCCTTGTCCTTTGCCAATATCGAGGGCGTAAGTGAGTGCATTAGTAACATACTCCTTTGCCTGTTGTACTGCTGGCCATAGTTCCATACCCATCGCCAAATTTGCTGCGATCGCAGCTGATAGTGTACAACCAGTACCGTGGGTATTTTTCGTCTCCACTTGCTTTGTAATCAAAGTTTCCAGTTTCTGCCCATCAAACCAGATATCAACACCCCGCAAACTTCCCTGCATCCCGCCACCTTTGACTAAAACAGCTTTTACTCTCACATTTCGGTGTATAACTTGAGCAGCCGCCCGCATCTCATCTAAAGTATTAATTGTTAAACCACTTAAAATCTGCGCCTCGTAACGATTTGGTGTAATAATAGCCGCTTGAGGTAACAAGGCATAACGCAGAGTTTTCACCGCATCATCATCAATTAATTGCGCCCCTGTGCGTGATACCATCACCGGGTCAACGACTAAATTATGAATTTCCAATGCTTCCACTTGTTGGGCGACAGCAGAGATAATTTCCTGATTCAGTAACATTCCAGTTTTCGCAGCTTGCACACCAATATCTTCAGCCACAGCTTGAATTTGGGCTATCACCGCCTCAGTGGGCATAGCATCAACCCGCACCACACCTAAAGTATTTTGTGCCGTCACGCAGGTAATAGCGCTAGTACCGTGGACACAGTGAAAAGCAAAGGTACGTAAATCAGCTTGAATACCCGCACCGCCACCGCTATCTGAACCAGCAATGGTTAAAGCCACAGGTACTTTAGAGGTTATATCAGCGTTCATAAAAGTTATCGGCGAGATGGTAGTTGCGGGGCTTTTGCTGCCAAAGGATTGGGTTTTGGATTTTGCGCTAGTTCTTGCGGTATTACTGTTAAATAAGGTTGCAGCTTGGCTTCATCAACCCAGCCAGAGTAATATTTTAACCTAGTAGATTCGGTAGAAAGCTCCAGTAACTCTAAATCGCCACGCATGGTATACCAATTCATGGGAGCATTCGGTGAGAATTGTCCAGAACCAATGCCTTGAGGTCCACCACCGACGAAATTTCCAGATACTTCATCCCATCCTCGCACAAAGCCAGCGCCATTCCAATGCCAATTAAAACCAGGCCAATAAACAGGTGGTTTTCCTGGTGGTAAAGAAAACTCATCACGACTTGCACCCTCATCCAGATTTGCTGTAAAGCCTTGAGGATATCTCACTTCATAACGTCCTTTATCATTCTGAGAATCAACCGGACTCCACCACAAAACTTCTATAATTTCCTCGCCGTTGTTAGGAGATAAAGAGACAGCCGGAGTTTTATTAGTAGATGTACTGTAAAGCGGTAATTCCTCCGTTGGTAGTTTAGCCATTGCTGCAAATCGCCAACAATTCCAACTATCAGAATTATCAGCACTTTGCCATTTTACTTGACAAACACCGTTAGCAGTACTCACCCAAAGTAGCTCATTTTCTAACCGCAGTTTATCCGGAATTGCCCCCACTAAAGGACTATTATGAACAGTATATGCAGTCAAAGAACCCGAATTAGGATTTTGCAAATTAGGACGATAAGCAACTATTCCTTTCGCCGGAATGTAGGGATTTCCTTCGCCACTAATTTGAGTCCCCATCCATAAAGTCGGTTTTTTTGCGTCTCCGGTAATAGATAAATCGGTAATTTGTATAAATTCCAATTCCTCTGGTTGAATTAAAGTAAACTCATTAGTTTGTGGATCATAACTAATAATAGTAGCAATGCCGTTATTACCTTCACCTTGCTCGAAAGCAACTGTCCACCAAATACTTTCTCCATAAGTCATTGCACTGGTAATGCGAGGAAAACCTAATTGACTTCCCGATGCTGCTGCTTGTAAATCTTCAAGAGTGTAGAGTGTTTTTTTCTGAGAGGTTTCATTATCAGGGATAAATAACTCAAATACCACTTTATCTTCTGCTGGATCTGGCTCCTGTTCTCTGGTAATAAAAGCATCATCCTCTAGATAAAATGAAGGCTCTCTCAAAACTCGATACTGATAAATTTTTCCCTGAAGGTCAATATTTTTTAAACTAGGATTTACTAACTCTTGGGCTAATTCTGTATAGTTACTTGGTGGCTGTAAATCCTTTGATAAAGTTCCTGGTTGCACCGTCCAAGTATTGTTACCTCGGCAAAAAACAAAATCCTGTCTTAAAGATTGAAACTTCAGAGTATCAGCATCTGCCAAAACATTGTAAATATGGAAATCAAACCTATCAGAGAAATTTTCATCCTGCTGGGTAACAGGTAAAGCCACAACTGTTTCTTGGGGACAATTTCCTACTTGAGGTTTCGCAACATTATCTGCCTGACCAGAACTATTAGAGACGGAAGCACAGGAATTGAGTAGTAAGATAATACCGAAAAATGGGATAAATGATTTCATAATTAAAATTACTATTGGATAAATCCAGATCCCCGACTTCTTGAAGAAGTCGGGGATCTTGCCCTTAGCAGTTAGTTAAAAAATATAATCTGATAAACTACTGCTTTTGTTCTGTATTTAAACCTTGCCAGACTCCCTGCAAATACTTACCCCATTTAGCAGCTAGAGGAACTTCTGTGAATGGGATGCGTACCGATGGGGATTCAGACAAGATGAATTCTAACTGAATAACTCGACCTTTTTGGGGATAATTTTCTAGTTCTACTACTTTATCATCTACCAAAAGACGTATATCTTTAACATCCAGCAGAGAAAAAGTTTCTAATTTAATTGGACCTTTAGTTGTGGGTTGCCCCCAGGTTATAATGTTATCTTTTAGACCCAATACAGCATAAATATCATACTTGGCTTTGTCAAATTGCTCCGCCCAAACACGATATGCTTCCAACTTCTGGTACTCCCTTGAGCCTTGCCAAGCCAACCAGAAAAATGCAAATAGTAAAGGCAACCATAAAAGACCACGTTCCATTGTTTAAACAGTCCTAAATATTGAGTAAAAATTGTAAATAGTACACCAATCAGGCACGAAGATAAGTTATGGTAGTGAGAAAACTGGCAAAAAGCTGTGATCAGTTAAGATGAAAAGACTTATATTATTATTGTGCTTGTTTGTCATTGGGTTGGGGGCTGCTGTTTTTGGTTTCCTGAATTTTCAGGGTTTAGCAGCTAAAGGCGAGTTTGAGACGATTTTGCTAGATTTTCGCCAAGATATTCCCGCAGAAGTAATACAGCAGAATTTACAAGCGATCGCTCAAGAATACAACGTTACACCCCGATTAGACAATCAATTTTCAGCGTCAGATAATGTGTATATTATTGAAGGCGATCGCCAGCGACTGAAAAAGCTGAAAAAATCTCCATTCGCCGAATTTATCCAATTAATCGAGCCAAATTACATCTATAGAAAGATTCCTCTACCAGCTGAAGCAATTTGGTTTGAAGAGATTTTACAATCTCCAGATAATCAAGCAAATCCGGCATTAATTGGCCCTAACGACCAATTTTACAGCAAACAGTGGAACCTGCACAACATCGGCATGGAAGGCGCGTGGAGTCAAACCAAAGGTAGCGGCGTAACAGTAGCTGTAATTGACACTGGGATAACTCGCGTCCGTGACTTGGTAGACACGAAATTTGTGAAAGGGTATGATTTTGTAAGCGATCGTGAAGAAGCCACAGACGATAACGGACACGGTACTCACGTCGCCGGCACCATAGCCCAAGCTACCAATAACACTTATGGTGTAGCCGGCATTGCCTACGAAGCCAATCTCATGCCCTTAAAAGTCCTCAGCGCCTACGGTGGCGGAACCGTCGCCGATATAGCCGAAGCAATTAAATTTGCTGCTGACAACGGTGCAGACGTAATTAATATGAGCTTAGGTGGCGGTGGCGAAAGCCAATTAATGAAGCAAGCCATCGACTACGCCCACAATAAAGGTGTAGTAATTGTAGCCGCAGCCGGCAACGAAAATGCCAATGGCGCAAGTTATCCTGCACGTTACCCCCACGTAATTGGCGTTTCTGCATTTGGTCCAGACGGAGAAAAAGCCGCCTATTCCAACTTTGGCGCAGGCGTAGATATTTCTGCCCCTGGTGGTAGTGACGCAGGTGCAATTCTCCAAGAAACCATCGACCCCGAAAACAACGGCGAAGGAGTATTTCTCGCACTCCAGGGAACCAGCATGGCTTCCCCCCACGTTGCAGGTGTAGCCGCATTAATTAAAGCATCTGGAGTTACAGAACCAGACGAAATATTAAAAGTCCTCAAGCAGTCAGCAAGAGTTATCCAAGAAGATAGCTTCAACTACTATGGCGCTGGACAACTTAACGCCGAAGCAGCAGTAAAACTTGCCACCACAGGACAAATCAGCTTCCAAGACTTCTTCCGTTGGTTAAGAGATAACGGCTATCTCAACCCCCGTTTTTGGATTGATGGCGGTGCAGTCGCACTAGTACCTAAACTACTCATGGTATTTGGTTCCTATCTGCTGGCTTGGTTTTTGCGAGTTTACTTCCCCTTCGCCTGGAGTTGGTCGTTATCCAGTGGCTTAATAGCTGGTAGTTCTGGTTTATTTTTCCTCCGGGGATTATATATATTTGACCTACCCCAATGGCCTTTTAGAGTTTTAGGCAGTTCTATTCCCGAACTAGGAAACACCCTCCAAGGAACTAATGCCTTAAATCCCATATTTGCCAGCGTGCTAATTCCCGTAGTCTTAATAGCATTATTCTTAGGACATCCTAGCTGGAAATGGTTTGCCATTGGTTCCAGCTTAGGCTTTGCGGCATTTTTAACAGTCAGTGCCATTTACGACCCAGCCGTTTGGGGTTTAGGAAGTAGCTACCTAGCGAGGAGTTTCCTCATCACCAACGCCGTACTCTGTTATGGACTAGCGCGTTTAGCATTAAAAACCGAAACTCAAACAGCATAACAGGAAAGAAGCAGGGGGCAGGGGGAAGGGGGAAAAAACCGCGAACTCCCTACTCAGCAATCCCTACTCCCCACTCCCCACTCCCCACTCCTGTAGGGGCGGGTTTACTAAGGATTTCGTCGAACCACAGACCGACTGCTTAAACCCGCCCCTACCCACTCAGCACTCAGCACTTTTTTATGAGCATTACAATTACAGGTACAATTGAACGTCGAGATATTGGTACTGGCGCTTGGGCGTTAGTTACAGATGAGGGTAACACTTACGAAATCCTCAGAGGTGCTGACAAAAACTTGCTCAAAGCCGGACAAACAGCAAAAGTTACAGGACAGGTACGTGAAGATGTCATGACCATGGCCATGATTGGCCCTGTCCTGGAAGTCAACTCATTTGAGGTAATCTAACTATCCGCCGAATTGAGAACTTCTTGTAGACGAGTTCTAAACTCACCTTTCGGATGACCTCCTTTCACTTCACCTTTAATCTGAAATTCTCCCTCTGGAGATTCACAGATAATGTAAGTAGGCCATCCCATTTCTGATTTATCTGGATACTGAGTTAACAAAACTTGGCGATACTTACGGTAACTAGCCGTATCTTGCATTTTCACATCGATAAATTCCAAACCCAGTTCTTGAGCGACCTTTTTGTCATAAAAAGACATTTTGTGGCAGATGCCACACTCTTCTGAAGAAAATTTAATAACAGCTAAACTCATGAGGCTATGTGCATATAAGCTTTAGGGAGACTACCATATTCTCAAAAATAAACTATAAAATTCTATAAAAAATTAATCCTTTGAGCAAACATCAGTGGAAATATTCTTTTGCAGCAGCTATCCGAGGCTGTAATCGGACAAAAATATTTACAGTCATGGCGAGCCAAGCGACGCAATCCCAGCCCGCTTCCGCCTACATTCCGTTATGGCTCTAAACGCCGCAGCCATACCCCCAGGGCTTTACGCCACGCTACGCAAACGCTTCATTCGCAATGACATTGTTTAAGTTTTATTGCTTTATGTGAGCAAAGCGGCACTTTAGGGTGAGCAAATTTACTAGAAAGCTTGTAACGAAATGATCCCCCGGCTTGTTACAAGGTTAAAGCTAGCCAACAAAAACCTAGCTATTTATCCTAAAATTATGATAAGATAGATAAAACTACAATCAAAACATCTACAAGATGTAGTTTCGCATCATAACTAGGCAAAAGACTTAGGCAACACCAAAAAGTAATGCAAAAATGCAATACTTGTATGCATTAAGGATCATGGTTTTAGGGTGAAATGACCTAGAAAGTGCGATAAACACTAAGAGTATTTTGAAAACCTCATCGGTGCAGAACCTGGTAATTAGGTGTGAAAATTAGCATAATGTGTAAATATATCTAGACAGTTCTTTCTGTTTGGGCATATTATAGCAAAAGCTAATTGTGCTACTATCAACCAAAATCTGATTGAGACGGGATGCAAAAGCTTAATTGGTATGATAACCTTGAGACACTTGGGAAAAACCAATGATTCAAAAACTCCTAAGTAACACATTTTATAACGCTTATATACCAGGGCTTTTAGCCAAACAAAAAAATGTGTTTGTTTTATTCGTTGCGAGGCAATTTAATACTTTTGACTTTTGACTTCCCCTCCTGGGGCGCTGGGTTAAATTGAGGCTGTGTCAAAACACTATGATCATAATAAAAATAAAAAACTATCGACATTAGAATATTTTTATAATCTTGCGTTATAATATTTACCTAAGCATCTACAAATGAGCCAAGGCTATCGGCAGAAGACTTTTTTAAAAAACTCCATCAAATCTTTGCCCGTTATGGGAGTTAGTTATCAGGGTGCATCTACTAGTTAAATGTTCTAAGGTTAAGCCCATCTCTCCGGATAAATCTTTCCCCAGAGTTGTTATTATTTTGTTGGAATAAAAAAATCCCCCAGTGGTGGCAGCCAGCCAGGGGAGTTAGTTATCAGAGTGTATCTACCAATCAACTTTTCTAGGACTAAATAGTATGTTCGGGATAGAATTGTCACAATTGGGAATGTTGGTTACATCCAACATAAAAAAATCTCTCAGTGGTGGCGGTCTAGGGGAGTTAATTGTCAGGACTCATTTATCAAGAATCCGTTTTTAGATTAAATAGTTGAGTTTATTCTGGACACTGGACAAAATTATCATTAATGATATGATAGTTGCTGTTCGCAGAAGGAAAAAATCCCCCAATGAGTGTTAGTCAGGCAGGGGAACTAATTATCAGGTTGCATCTACCAATTTAATCTTCGCGCTGCAACTACCATTCTCCGGAGAAGCATATCATCAATCATCGTTACTGTTAACGGCATAAAAAAATCCCCCAACGGGTGTTAGCCAGTCAGGGGAGTTAGTTATCAGGGTGCATCTACTAATTTAATCTTCTTTGCATATCTACCATTTCCCGGAAAAATGCCGAAAAAAAATCCCCCAACGGGTGTTAGCCAGTCAGGGGAGTTAGTTATCAGGGTGCA